>PKUY01000001.1 GCA_003131705.1 Acidobacteriota bacterium
GACGGCATGCGCATCGTCATCGGCCTCAAGCGCGGAGCCGAGCACCAGATCGTCCTCAATCAGCTCCACAAGCACACCCAGATGCAGGAATCCTTCTCCATGATCTTCCTGGCTGTGCACAACAACCAGCCCAAGGAACTCCCGCTCGACCACGCCATCCGCGCCTTCCTCGATCACCGCATGGAAGTCGTCCGCCGCCGCACCGCCTTCCTCCTCTCCAAGGCCCGCGACCGTGAACACGTCCTCCTCGGCTACCAGATCGCGCTCGACCACCTCGACAACGTCATCAAGATCATTCGCCAATCTTCATCCCGCGCCGACGCCCGCGAAAATCTCTTCCAATATTTCTCCGGCAAGCGCATCAACCTTCGCGGCACGGAGCTAGCCGGCGTCACCCTCGACCCAGCCAAGTACGGCGTCGACATGACCTTCTCCGCCACCGCCACCCTCATCCTCTCCTACAAGCAGATCGACGCCATCCTCGAACTGCAATTGCATCGCCTGACGCAGCTTTCCGTGGACGAAATTCTCAAGGAACTGGCGCAAATTCGGGCGCGCATCGCCGACCTGATGGAAATCCTGGGGAGCGAAAAGAAACTGAAGGCCGTAATCGTCGCCGAGCTGAAAGAAGTGCTCGAGGCCTATGGCGACGACCGCCGCACGCAGATCGTGGATCGCGTCGAGGAAATCAAGCTCGAAGACTTGATCAAAGATGAGGAGATGGCGATCACCGTCAGCCATGCAGGCTACGTCAAGCGCACTTCGGTCGATGTCTATCGCCACCAATCGCGTGGCGGCAAGGGACGCATCGGTGCGAAGACGCGCGACGAGGACTTCGTCGAACACTTTTTCGTCGCTTCGGCGCACAGCTACATCCTGCTGTTCACGTCGAAAGGCCGCATCTACTGGCTGAAGGTTTACGAAATTCCCGAGGCCGCCGCAGCTACGCGCGGAAAAGCGATCAACAATTTGGTGCGCTTCCAGGAGGGAGAAACCCTTAAGGCAATCGTTCCCGCTCGGAACCTCGAAGAGACCGGCCGATACGTTTTCCTGGCCACGAAGAACGGCACCGTAAAGAAATCCGAGCTCATGGAGTTTTCAAACCCACGGCCCTCCGGGATCATTGCCATCAGCCTTGATGCCAACGACGAGCTGATCGGCGCGAAGCTCACCGACGGCAAGCAGATGATTTTCCTCGCGAGCCACGACGGCCAAGCGATTCTCTTCCGCGAAACCGAAGTTCGCTCCATGGGTCGCGCGGCCGGGGGCGTCAACGGAATGGACCTCGCGAAGGGTGACTACGTCGTCTCGATGGACGCGGCGCAAGTGGACTTCGGAATCATTCAGAAGGAGTACAAGAAGGAGACGCAGGACCTGGACGAGCTCGAGAGCGACCAGATCCGCGAATCGCTTACGTCGCTGATGCTCACCGTCGCCGAAAAAGGCTACGGCAAGCGCACGCCGCTCGCCGAATACCGCGTCACTTCCCGCGGCGGCAAGGGCGTGATCAACTTGAAATCCACCGACCGCAACGGCCCGGTCGTGGCGGCCCTGCAGGTCCGCGAGGATTCCGACGTCATGTTCATTACCGGCCACGGCAAAGTCATTCGCGTGCACTCCGGCGAAATTCGCGAGGCGGGCCGCTCGACGCAGGGCGTGCGCCTGCTCCGCCTCGACGAAGGCGACCGCATCGCCGCTGCCGCCGCCATCCTCGAAGAGGAAGAACCCGCCGCCCCCGAACCGGAGAAGAAATGAGTCATCGAGAACGCCTAGCCAAGCTGCTGCGGAGCAAGTCTTTGGTGCGCGGAGAATTTACTTTGTCTTCGGGCCAGAAGAGCAACTACTACATGGACTGCAAGCTGACCACGCTCGACCCTGAGGGCGCGCTGCTCACCGGCTATTGTGTCCTCGAGCTTCTCGATGAAATGGGCGTCAAGCCGGACGCGATTGGCGGGTTGAGCATGGGCGCCGACCCACTCGTCACCGCGGCCGGTGTGGTGAGCGCAATCGAAAAGAGGCCGCTGCCGGGATTTCTGGTCCGCAAGAAAGCGAAAGAGCACGGCCGCCAGAAGCAGCTCGAAGGAATCGATACCCCGCGCGGCAAGAAAGTCGTCATCGTGGACGAGGTTTGCACCACGGGCGGCTCGACGCAGGAAGCCATTGACGCAGCCGAACGTGAGGGCTGCGAGGTGATCGCCGTGATCAGCCTGGTCGATCGCGAAGAGGGCGGCTCGGAAAAACTGAAAAAGAAATATAGTTACCGCGCGATTTTTACGGCGCGCGAACTGCTCGCGGAGAGCGGCTCGGTCTTGAGCTCCTCAGCCGCGCGCACTTCGTAGTAGAATTTTCCACGAGAACTTCATCCGGAACACCGCGGAGACAGCCATGATCGAAAAGGAAGTTGAAATTCCAAATGCCGGCGGAACGGCGGACGGGTTTCTGTACCAGCCGGAGGACAAAGGCCACTGGCCCGGCGTGATCCACTACCCCGACGTGATCGGGATTCGTCCCGAGAATCGCGGAATGGCCAAGCGGCTGGCTGCGAAAGGGTATGTTGTATTGTTGCCGAACCCGTTTTACCGCACCGGCAAAGCGCCGCTCTTCGATTTCGTTCCCAATTTTACGGACTCGCGCACGATCGATCGCTTCAAGGAACTGGCCGGACCTCTTACGCCCGAAGTGATGGAGCGCGACGGATCTTCGTACGTCGATTTTCTTGCGAAGCAGCCCTCAGTTGGCGGCAAGGCGATAGCCGCAATTGGATATTGCTTTGCGGGCGCGCTGGCTTTGCGAACTGCGGCTGCGCGTCCGGACAAGATCGCCGCAGTGGCGTCCTTTCACGGCGGCGGGCTATTCACGGGCGCTCCTGACAGTCCGCACACGGTACTTCCCAGAGTGAAGGCACAGCTTTTTTTCGCGCATGCCGTGGAAGACAATTCCATGCCGACGGAAGCGATCGAAAAGCTGGAGAGCGCGCTCAAAGCGTGGGGCGGAAAATACGAAAGCGAAACTTTTGCCGGCGCCCGCCACGGATGGACGGTGCCGGGGACTCCTGTTTACAACGAAGCGCAAGCCGAGCGCGCGTTTGAGAAATTAGTCGATCTGTTGAAAGTAACGCTTCACTAAAATTCGTCGAATTCCGCCAATAACTTCGCAATTCGTTTCGCGGTTGCGCGCCCCCCACAGTGCTTCGGCGCGGCGGTCACGATAGCGCACATCCCCCTTCGATCTCAGCGCGTCCCCCTGCGCGGACATACTAGAATGGATTCCTTCATCACGTACGTCGCGAGGGGGAACCATGAAGCGTTCCGGTCATTTGCCGATGCCCAACCTGGCCTACCAGGATCCGATTTTTATGGAGAGCCTGCCGGCCAGGCCGCTGCGCATTCTGGCCGAATATATCGATCCGATTAATCGCCTGCGGCGAGCCGGCGTGGGTGACACCATTGTGATGTTTGGTTCGGCGCGAATTCAGCCGCGCGACCGCGCGATCGCGCAGCTAAAGAAAGTGCGGCACGCCGCGCACGGACGCCGCACCGGCGAATGGCGCACCAAAATCGGCGCAGCCAAATCGATCGTCGGAATGTCGCGCTACTACGAAGAAGCGCGGGAGCTTTCGCGCCGGATCACGTCCTGGGCCATGACTCTCGGAGCGCAGCCGAAGCGCTTCGTGATCTGCTCGGGAGGCGGTCCCGGAATCATGGAGGCGGCAAACCGCGGGGCGGTGGAAGCGGGCGGATCGTCGATCGGGTTGAGCATTCAGCTTCCGCACGAGCAGCGCCCGAATCCCTATGTCAGCCCGGAACTGAACTTTTGTTTTCACTATTTTTTCATGCGCAAGCTGTGGTTCGCTCAGATGGCCAAAGCGCTGATCGTTTTTCCCGGAGGGTTCGGCACGATGGACGAGCTGTGGGAAGTCCTCACGCTGATGCAAACGCGAAAAATTTCCTCGCACCATCTGATTCTTATTTACGGTAGAAAATATTGGGACAAAGTCATCGACTGGAAGCACATGGTTCGTACCGGCACGATCAGCCTGCAGGAGCACAAGATGCTGCAATTTGCGGATACCGTGGACGAAGCCTTCGACCACGTGCGAAGCCAAATGGAAAAGCGGCACCTTGCGTTTGACGCCGACCAACACCGCTAGCGAGCACACCAACGCTCCAATGCGTCAGCCGAAGACGTCCTCGACAGTCACACTTAGTTCTTAGACACTTTCAAATCAGCCGAGAAGACGGCGTTAAACCGCCGCTGCTCGTCTTTATCGTGCACCAGAACCACCGGCGATATTCGCAATGACTGCTTGCACCCCCGACAAGTGCTCATCTCGCCCTGCACGTCCTGGACGAACCCGTCCGTGAAGTGATACTCGGATCGCGGTCGCCGGGCATCCTTTGCGCCGTGCGTACCGCAGTGCGGACACGTATACTCGACCCGGTCTTCGAGCGGGTCGCGGTGCAGCGCGGCCCAGGCCGTGAAGCGAACGCCCACTGTCTCAGTACAAGAACCTCTCATAATGACCCCTTTATGACCTGCCAGCTCAACCGGTCGATGCAACACTATGTACTCAGTTGGTCCGACAGTACTTCCCCTAGAGAACCGACCTGTCGGGCTGTACTCAATCCGAACCTAGCCAGGGCAGTGTTCCGTTCGATTCGACGCTCGCGAACGACTATAGCCTTTGAGGCTCGCGCAAGTAGACTCCGCGCTGGTGTTGCGTCGACCCATTGAGACCACC
>PKUY01000112.1 GCA_003131705.1 Acidobacteriota bacterium
TAAGGAAGTCACCCGCATCCGCATTCCCGTCGCCGGCCGGCACAACGTTCTCGACGCGCTCGCCGCTGTCGCGCTCGCCTACGGACGCGGCGTGGAATGCGAGGCCATCGAACGCGCGCTCGCCACATTTCAGAGCGTTCGCCGCCGCATGGAAATTAAAGGCGAAGCCAATGGCGTTCTCGCCGTGGAGGATTTCGCGCACCATCCGACCGCCATCGCCTTGACCCTCGAAGCCGCGCGCATACGCTGGCCCGGACGCAAGATATGGGCCGCCATCGAGCCGCGCTCGAACACTATGCGTCGCAGGATTTTTCAGGAAAAATTGCCCGAGGCGCTTTCGCTCGCGGATGCGGTCCTTTTCGGTCCCGTCAATCGCGCGCAACTGCTCGCCGAAGAAGACCGCCTTTCGCCCGAAGATATTTGCACACTGATCCGCGCGCGTGGGCACGCCGCGCAAGCTTTTAATTCCGCGGGCGAAATCGCTGAATACATTGCGTCGAACGCCAAACCGGGCGACCTGGTCTTGGTCATGTCGAACGGTGGATTCGATGGCCTTACCGGAAAACTCCTCGAGAAATTGAGTGCTCGCGTTGGTACCCGCGAATGATCCGACGCCTGGGCCATGCTGCACTGACGCTGTTTTTTCTCTTTCTGTTTGGACCTCGCCCCGCAGTCGCCACGATCGAGTACCGCGTTTCACTCGACCGCTCCGCACAGCACATGTTTGATGTCGCGATGTTCGTGCCGGTCAGAGAGAACGAATTAGTCGTCGCGATTCCCGCATGGAACGCTTTGTACCAAGTCCGCGATTTCGCTTATCGCGTGCGCGACGTTCAAGCGAGTCCCCTCGAAAACTATAAACCGGCGGCATGCCCCGTATTTAAAGTGGACAAGCAAACCTGGCGCATTTCGGAGCTTTCTTCCTGCATTCCGGGCCAGGACCCGCAGCTGAAGATTCACTATTCGATCGAATGGAATGATTCGGGGCCGTTCAATTCCGAAGTCGATCCGCACCACGCCTTCATGAATCTCGCTGAGATACTCATGTACGTGCCCGATCGCCGCAGGGAGGACACGTCGGTTCTTTTCGCGGCCATGCCTCTCGGATGGCGCACGGCTGCCGAACTTCCCGCCGGCAAATCGGAGTACTCCTACGCTGCTTCGAGCTATGACGCCCTCGTCGACGCACCCGTCGAAGCGGGAAAGTTCGAGGATTTTCAGTTCACCGAATCCGGCGCGCATTTTCGAGTGGTCGTTGACGCCGACGACTGGAACCGGGAGCGGCTGGAACACGGGCTGCATGAGATTACGAAGTACGAGCTGCAACTGATGCGCGGCGCGCCTTTCGATCCGCCGAACCACGAGTACACTTTCTTCTTTCACATCGGCCCGTACGCCGACGTCGGCGGCGGAGGCATGGAGCACAGAAACTCAACGGTGATAGCGGCCGCGTCCACGGACAACGCCCTCGCCATCGCCGCTNNATTCTTTCACGTATGGAACGTGAAACGCATCCGTCCGCAATCGCTCGAACCCGTCGATTATACGAAGGCGCAGTACACGCGCGCGCTTTGGTTCGCCGAGGGTGTCACCAGCTACTACGCGGCGTTTACGCTCGAGCGCTCGGGACTATGGTCGAAAAATCAGTTCTACGCCGATCTTGCGTTGCAGATCGGCGAGCTCGAATCGCGCCCGGCGCACCGGTGGCAGAGTGCGGAAGAGTCGAGCCTCGACGCATGGTTTGAGAAGTACGACGCCTATAACGCCCCGGACCGCAGCATTTCCTATTACAACAAAGGGCAGATCGTAGGTGTTCTGCTCGATCTGGCGATTCGCGACGCGACCGACAACCGTAAGTCGCTCGACGATGTTTTCAGGCGAATGAACGAGGAGTACGCGCTGCAGGGCAAGTTCTACGATGACAGTGAGGGAATCCGTGCAGTCGTCGAAGAAGTCGCTGGCAAGAGTTTTAAGGATTTTTTCCGGAAGTACGTCTCCGGCACCGACGAGATTCCCTACGATGATTTTCTGGCCGTCGCTGGACTCGAACTGAAGATGGATCGCAACAAGATGGCCGCGCCGGTGAGAGCGCCGGACTTGCGGACGTCGATATCTGAAATCTCGCACCCGACCGAACGTCAGCGCCGCATCCGCGAATGCTTGTTGCATGGCTCGACCGACTGACGTGCCACTCGCCTGTAAAATGAAGGGCACAATGAGCGGAGAAGACTTATCTTCCGACGGGGCCTCCGCATGATCCGCACCTTTTTCGTAGGGCTATTTTTCGGCCTCGCTATAATTCTTGTCCTGCCGTGCCTGATGCTCTGGACCATCGTCTCCGGCAATCCCGACCTGATGTACGGCGCCGCGATGAAAGCCGTGCGTTTCGCGGCATGGATCGTGGATATCCGAGTTCGCATCGAGGGTCTGGAAAATATTCCGCCCCAAACTTGCATCTTCGTCGCGAATCACGTTTCCAACATTGACCCGCTCGCATTCATTCCGCGCATCCCGCGCCGGGTCGGAGTTTTGATTAAACACGAAATATTCCGGATTCCGATTCTCGCGGCCGGAATGCGTCGCGCGAAATTCGTCCCCGTGAACCGTGGCGACAAGGAATCTTCCGGCGCGACGATTCCCCTTGTGACCCGGAATTTGAAAGAAGGTCTGTCCTACGCCATCTTCGCCGAAGGAACTCGAAGTCCCGATGGCCGCTTGCGCCCGTTTCGGAAGGGTTCGTTTACCATGGCCATCGATGCCGGAGTCTTCATCGTGCCGGTCTCCATTGCAGGGACCCTGAACCTGATGAAAAGAGGTGACTGGGCGATCCGGCCGGGAGAAGTGGTCGTCCGTTTCGGTCCCGCTGTGGACGCATCACAGTACACCACGGAACGACGTGCGGAATTGATCGCACTCGTCGAGTCGCTCGTCGCTGCAGGCCTCCCGCCGGAGCAGCAACCGCTTTCGTCCCGTCTCAGCACAGTTTCGCCACCCTCGGAATAACGGCCGCGCTGTTATACTAGTTTTCTATGGCAGGAAAACTCATCCACGAAGTCATCCCTGTCGGCCCGCTGCAGTGCAACTGCTCTATTTTGGGCGACTCCGAAACCGGCGACGCGATCGTCGTCGATCCGGGCGACGAAGTGGACCGCATCCTGGAATTCCTGCATCGCAAGAAACTCAAGGTCTGCGCCATTGTCAGCACCCACACTCACATCGATCATGTCGGTGGCCTGGCGACGCTGCATCGCGCTACGGGCGCGCCCGTCCTGGTTCACGAGGCCGATGTTCCGCTCTACGCGAGCCTTGAAACGCAGGCGCAGTGGCTCGGCATTCCCACGCCGGAGATGATGCGGCTGCACGATTTCGTGAAAGAAGGCGACACGTTGCGCTGGGGCGGCTTCGCGGCTCACGTGTTGCACACTCCCGGTCACACACCCGGCAGCATCAGTCTCGTGGTGGAACGCGATACAGCGTCCGCAGTATCGGGTGCAGCGCCGGCAGCGTACGCCGCGGCGCAGCAAGATGAAAGTAAGGTCGCGCGCCTCAT
>PKUY01000183.1 GCA_003131705.1 Acidobacteriota bacterium
CGGCGGATCGAACCGATCAGACGCTCGACATAGGCAGCCGATGGCCACGACTGAAACGGTCGGAGGCCAGAGCCGATGCCGCAAGGCAAGAATCTCAGCTTGAAGCGCTGCTCGAGTTTGAAGGGCTCGCCAGGCTTACGAAAACAGCGAGAGGATGATCGCGAGCATATCGCCAGCAAATTACAGCGACCGCTGCGTAAATTCAACCGATTCACTAAAAACGGAGTTTTTGGCAGAGACAGGTGGCGGAATTCTTACGTACGATGAAACCTGGCTCAATTCTTGGGTTTTGTGTTGCCGTCATTCGGATTCTGAACGGCTAGGTTGCGCACTAGCCATGGAAGAAGAACCTGTTTGAAGATGACGGGATCAGGCCAGATTTTCACCTGCCGACCAAGGTGGCCGCCTTGCGGGTTAATCCATGCTTCTTTCGGAACATCTCCTGCGTTCATTAGCTCGTAGACGTCTGAGATTGGCACCTGGGTGTCCTTGACCCCTGCAATTATCAACATGGGTGTGGTGGGTTTTCCGAGGATCCCTTGAGTTACGAGAGACATTTTCTGAAACGTAGCGGCCATGTCGTCAACGTTCTTGACGCCGTCAAAGATGTCCATGAGGGCTGGCACCTGATCGAAAAGGTACTCTCTATTTCCGAGTAGGGAGTTCGTCAGGAAATCCTTTGTAAAGAAGAGATCCGTGGGTGGAGACTGGACGCTCACAGCCTTCAGCCGGTCGCGTTCGACGACCGCCATTTTCGTACCCCAGTAGGCGCCCCAACTGACTCCGTGAAAACCAATTCGTGTTCTATCCACCTCAGGCCGGGTTTGCAGGTAATCAATCACGCGCGACAGCATGCGTTCCGCGGTGGGGCTAGCTTTGATGGGAGATTGACCGGTGCCGGGTCCGTCCACGGCAATAAAGCCGATGCCATAAGGTAGGATCGCGGCAAAGCTTTCTGCTAAATCCTCTTTCCTGCTGTCCAGACCATTGACCGCCCTGGTCGGACTCGTGGTCCCAACTGGCTACACATTTAACACCGACGGCACCAGTATCTACATGACTCTCGCGGCGCTGTTCGTGGCGCAGGCCACGAATACTCCGTTGACTCTGACGCAGCAAATCACAATTCTCGTAGTGGCCGTCTTGACGTCCAAGGGCGCTAGTGGAGTGCAGGGCGCAGCCTTCATCGCTCTTGTAGCTACTCTGTCCGTCATCCCCACAATCCCTGTTGCAGGGATGGCCCTAATACTTGGAATTGACCGATTCATGAGCATGTTCCGCGCCACGGTGAACATGATCGGCAATGGCGTCGCCACCATCGTGGTGTCGCGCTGGGAGAATGAGCTCGATCTCGAAACACTTCAAAAGAATCTTGTCTGATACCTGCGTTCGCACAAGCAAAGATGCGAGGAACTCAGTGCTGAGGGCTGAAACGTTGGAACGCGCGCGCTCCGGATGCCTGCTCATCGGCCTCAAACTTCGGTCGAATTCGCCATCCCGGTTCGACCTGTCTCTCGGCGGCCACAGCAATGAGCAAAGGTTGCTCCAGCGACTGGAATTCTCTTAGCCATCTTGGCCATTGTTCACCCCTTTGCACCGTCACTCGCTAACCTTGTGTGTCTCGGTCTGGTGCCTGTAAACGCTAAGTCGCTGGTTGGCTCACAGCTGTGGCAACACGAAGCGATAGCCGATCCAAGGCTCTTTGAGCAGATACTTGGGATTCTTCGGCGCAGTTTCGATCTTCTTTCGCAAACGATTGATTAGAACGCGCAAGTACTCGCGCTCCTTCTTGTAGTCAGGCCCCCACACGGCGCGCAGCAGTTCTTCATGAGAAATAGCACGGTTGGGGTGAGACGCGAGATAGGAAAGCAGATCGAACTCCTTCGAGCTGAGACGCACCTGTTTGTTTTCGGCCATCACTCGCCGCGTTTGGAAATCGATTTCAATACGTCCCAGCCGCAGGCTCGTGTCTCCCACCTCCGAAAACGTAACCGTCTTTCTCAGCGCGACCCGAATACGAGCGAGCATCTCAGGCATGCCGAATGGCTTCGTTACGTAGTCATCCGCTCCTGCGTTCAGCCCTTCTACCTTGTCGCTTTCGGCGTGGCGCACCGTCATCATGATGATGGAGACTTCGGAAATTAAACGGATCGCCCGGCACGTTTCGATGCCGGTCAAGCCGGGCATATTGATGTCGAGGAGAACCAGATCGTATTTCGCGGAACGAATCCGATCGAGCGCGTCATGGCCGTTACGCGCATCGGAAACCTCGTAACCTTCCCCGACGAGCGTCGCTCGCATTACGCGCCGGATCTGCGAATCGTCATCAACTACCAGGATTCGCCCTTTGCTCATGCGGGCACCTCAAACTATTTATCGTTGTCGCCCCATACTTGCGGGACAGGCCCTGGATTTACATCGTGTGAACGCGCGCCGGTACGGCCAAGCCGCCCGTACGCATATGCCATAAATGCTCACGGTTTCAGCCGGCGATCCTGAATATCGAGGATGTGTTCGCGCAATCGCTTGAGAACGTCATCGTCAATTCCGTTGCCGATCTCCCGTTCGACTTCCGTTAACGCAAAATGGACGATGTCGTGGTGATGGATCTCTGCGCCCGGCAGTTGTTCGGCCAGTTTCAGCCAGATCGAGTGCAGCAGATCGATTTCCTTCGGAGTCAAGCGCGGCGCGTGCGGCCCGAGATAGAAAATCTGTTCCTGGCCCGAGGGCGCGAAAAGTTCCAGCGCAACCCGCGGCCGCGGCTCGGGCATTCGCTCCCATGCCAGTCCGATGTCATGCGCCTGATCCGCTACAGGGCTCTTTGAAGAACTGCCCGCCACGATGGCGCTCGATTTCAGATTTTCCGCCGTGCGCAAGACGCCTTCCCACAAATCGTTCGCAGCAGCCACGGCCAATCGCACCGGCTTCCCTTCCTTCTCCGCGATCGACAGTACTTTGGTAAAGAGCAACTGTTCGATCGTGCTGAAGAGCTGGTCAGGCGCGAGATCGTATTCACCTGAAGCCGCGCGCCGCAGGATTCGCACGTGCAACACGACGATTTCCGCCTCCCTATGACCGGCCCGTCGCAGGGCTGCTTCCAAGGGATAGAGCGCGTATTGCGTGCTGACCGGCACGAGGATGTTGCCCGGCTTGACCCCCACATTGTCCGGGGTCAGGTCCGCCTCTTGCGTGAGGTTGAACTGATCCAGCTCGACGTGCGTTTTTCCACGCTTTGTCTGGATATATTTCTCCGACAGCTCGAATGTCGTGAAAAGTAAACCGGAGAAAATGATCCCCGATACCGTGGCCGCAGGCTTCGTGAACAGATTTACAATCGCGATTCCGAACAACGTCAGCGTGATCAGCCCGAGACCAAGAGGTATCTCTTTCCCGGCAATGTGGAAATTGAGCGGCACTCGGAACTCCCGATCCTGGGGATGCGTGTACCGCAGCACCAGGACGGCAATTCCCTTCAGCGCAAAACTCCAAATCACGCCGAAGGCGTAAAGGTTCGCGAGAAACGTCACGTCGCCGCGGCTGATGACAACTGTGACGATCTGCAGCACAACAATCATATTGATGATCCGGTGCGACGTTCCAAATCGCGGGTGAGGCTGCCGGAACCAATCGGAAAGAACTCCGTCCTCGGAAACGCGATTCAGCACCCCGTTTGAGCCTACAATCGCCGTATTCACCGCCCCGGAGAGAATCAGTGTTCCCACCACCACAACAAAAACATGAAAAATCAGCCGGGCCAAGAAGGGCCCTTGCAAGCTCATCGCCAGGCCGCCGATCAGATTCTCAAAGAACTGCGGCCTGGTCTTGTCCGGGATGATCATCACCGCAAAAAATGAAACCAGCGACGTGAAAACCATGCTGTAAATGAAAATTACCAGCGCCGCTTTCTTCAGATTGCGCAGCTTCGGGTGCTCGATTTCCCGGTAAACCTGCGCCAGCGATTCTTCTCCGCTCATCGCCAGCACCGAATGGCCGAGCCCGACAAAAAGAGCTACCAGCGTAATCATCCGCGGGATCGGGCTGTTGTACAGCCATCCGAGCGAATGCTTGTCCATGATGATGTTGTGCGGCACTGGCGGCGGAGGCAGGTGCGCGCCCCGCACGAACAGCGTGTAACCGCACCACGCGATCAGCGCCACCACCATTACGGTGGTCAACTGCATGATCCAGAGTGCCTTCTCACTCGATTCGGAGATGCCCTTGATGTTTTGCCACCAGAAATACAGAGTTACGGCGATGGCAAACGTTGCTGCCGTGGCGTCTGCATTCAATACGATTTTCAAATGAGAGTAGACGAGCAGTTCGTTCAGCAATCCAGCCAGATATTGCCCGGCAGATACTCCGCTAATCGGGCCGGTCAAGACGTAATCGAACATGAGCGCCGAAACGGAGAATTTTGCGAGCGCCCCGCCCATCGCTTCTTTCACCACCCGATACACGCCGCCGCGAACGAACATGCTGCAGCTCTCGACATAAACTTGCGAGACCGCGTAGGAAAGCAGCATTGTCGCGAGGATGAACCATGGCGCTGTCTTTCCGATGAACTGCTCGGCTTCGCCACCCGCGTAGTACGCGGAGGAGGCGAGGTCGTTCAGTACGATCGCTGCCGCTCGCCAGTAGGAAATGAACGCCAACATTGCGGTCGTCGCCACCAGAACCTTGGCGACAGGACGAACCGATTGTTTCAACGAGGAACCGTTTCTAGGGGAGGCCATGAGTGTTGTAGCAATTCACCTTAGGAGAAGGGCATAAATGAGGCATAAGAAATACATAAGGATTTCGTAAGGAACAGTTCCTAAGCCCCAATCCGCCAGCTATATACATCGGCTTAAGATCGAGTCGAAATTACCCCGCCGCGCGTCATGTTTTCCATTTGTATGGCGCACAAAGAGAAAGCCGCGCTGCTATTTCGAAAAGTTATTGTTTCGAGCGTAACTTTGAATTGGCCTGTTTTCGAGCACCCTATTACACTTCCGGCATGAGCGAACACTCTGGAACGAGCTATACCAACAGTGCACTCATTCCATTCGTGCCTGTGCGGTCGCGAGAGGCGATCCAGATGGCCCGACCAACTTCCCCAAACAAACCTTCGATCAAGCGTTCAGCGGTAGCCTGCGCCTTTTTGCTATTTTATGTGGCGGCCTACTTGGGCGTCGGATTCGCCGGAATCGCGGTGATCGAGCGAGCGTGGCTCGCGATCATCAGATAATTCCCCGCTAAGAGTTCAACACCAGAAGTGTTTGGTAGCGATACCGGGATTCAGTAGCGGCAAACTCAAGAAAGCAGAAAGACTGAGGAAATCATTGCCTTTTCTTCCACTTGAGCGACGGAGACTTTAGTATGCTTTCGCCTACTTTCGTCTCTAGCCGCACGGAAGTACGTCAAGAACGGTAACAAAATGGTAACAGAATTCTGGCCGAGAGCAGGAACTTCAGAGCCGAATGCTCTACTATCATCTGCCACCACTCTTGACTCTGCGCGGCTGCCGGCGCGGCATCGGCTTGGTCTAATGCTGCGTTGCTTCCACGAATGATGCCCGAGGGTTCCTATCTACCTCGGGTGGTTGGGGGGGGATTTGAACCGACGACCTCCGGGTCGTGAGCCGCGAAAACCAAGAACCCCAAATGCTTTGCGGTATCGGACGGGTACGGCTCCTTCGGTTACTTCTTCTCACGCCTCAGTGGTACCTACGGGATAACCATCACCCCCCTATTTTTTAGTTTGCTAAGGGGTTCAATCTGGCCGCCTCGTCGTTGACGTGTCCCCGGCTTGCCTGTAAATGGATTGGACTTACAGTAACGGCCCGTGAGAAGGTCCGCAATTGTTCCAGGCTGTGTCGTCATCCCAAAGACCATGAATGAGAACTACCGGGGGACGTAGGATGATGACAGGAACGGTTGAGGGGCTGCCGCCAGCGCCACGGAAGTTTCGGGCTCACTCGGACCGCACTGCGCCTGGAACAGTTCGAAGGAGTTTCGGAATCGCCAATTCGTGTTAAGTCCGTCTACATCCACTTGTCGATTGATGCACTCCTGCCGTGGCGCATGTTCGCGACCTGGAAAAAGGCATTGGCCTGGCCGCCGCAAACGACGAAGTTGATATCGGAAACTCTCGGGAAAAACGGGACCAGCGTATCGTCTGCAAGCTTGTACCACGCGGCATAGGGTTCTCTTCCTTGCAGTGCGAGCGGATACAAGTGTACGTAGGCCAGGAACGACTCGCGAAATTCCTTCGCCGTGCGCACCGTGTTCTTCCACAACCAGTCGGAGAGCTTCTCCTTGGTGTCATATCCCTGCTCCACCAGATGCTTCGCCACCAGCGGGTCGCAAATCACGAGCGCGCCGTCCCCCACCATGGAGTGGAACATGTAGCTGATCTGTTCGTCGAACATCGCGTTCTCCGCAACTCCCGCGCCCTTCGCGCCGTGCCCCTGGCGGACGTCGGGTCCGCCGAACAAACTCACCACGTTTTCCTCGGGCTTGAATCCCAACTGTACGTGAAGGGGAGTCCAAGGGCTGTTCTTCTCATCCTCCGCGATGACGAGGTTGTTGTAGTCCAGATTGTTTCCCTGGCCGCCTTGGTAGGTGTCGCCGGGCACGCCGCCGGGGGTGAGGTTCTTGCCCATCAAGGTCCACGATCGCCCGATGGTGGCATTGGACTGCGCAAAGGGACTCAGCGCGCCGAGACCGTAATTCATGTTGAGCTTGTCGCGAATGGGGCCGTTAATGACAGCTGAATACGCGAACGATGTGGTTGAGCTGCCCAGCGCAGCCATTCCGGAAGAGGCTATCGCGAGGAGCACCGGAAAATAATCGGGTTCGCATCCGGCCATCACGGCATTCACGGCGACCTGTTTCACGGTGAACGTCCACGGCGCGAAAGCACCGGCGGCCATTTTGCCGACGACTTCGTCGGGATGATGGCTCGTTCCCTGCAGCATGGCGTTCACTTTTTCTTCGGTGGGGAGAATGATCGGCAGAAAGTCCGTCATTCCGTTGTCGAGAAAGTATTTCTGCAGGTTGTCCGCGGTCTCGGGTCCAAATACAGGCGGCCCGACCGAAACATCGGCCATGCCGGACTTTTTGTCTTCTTCCGCGACCGGTGTGGTGAGATCGTCGACAATTTCCTTTATCATCGGCTTGCCCGTTACCGGGTCATTGCCTTCGACGTAGACCATCAATTGTTCGGGCGTTTTTCCCCAAACCGGATGCGGAGTGAAAACAATCCTCGCGTGCGGCATTCCTCTCTTTCCGGCGTTGGATTTCGCGAGGTCCTTGAAGGCCTGGGTGGCCATGGGAACGCACGGGACGCCCATCTTTTCCATCGTTATGCAGTGACCGACGGTCGCTGGAGTGCAGCTGCTTCAATGGCCGATGGCCATGATGGCCGCGTTGCCTTTTTCTTTGATTTCCTTCCACAGCGCAGGATCTTCCTCGGGATAGGCGCCCGCCTTCTTTCGAAACACAGTGGTGACGTCCGGCATGTTCTTGCCAAACCAAATCTGCATCTGCTGTAAGAATGTGCCGCCGCCCATGAATCCGGTATCCACCAGGTAGATCGTTTTTCCGCTCAGGGTATCGAGCCGCGGCGCCATCGGCACCAGACGAACGGGAGGCGGCGTGCCTTTGGGATTCAGCGCCTCGAACTTCTGCTCTGTCGAAGGAGCTGCCGCATGCGCGGTTTTTGTCTGCTGTGCGTGAGCTGGAGGAGTGGCCAGCAGCGCAGGAGAAACACCGAGCAATGACAATAGGTCTCGCCGATTCATTTTCATGGTTTTGCTTTTCTCCTCGTTACATCGTTCGCGAGAAATCGTACGGATGCAATCCGGAACGCCGGTCTATGGTTAAGAAAGCCACTTATAGTCTTGTGAAGGCTCGGATTGCAAGCAACTTGAGAAGCGGCGGAGCGTGCGAGTGACCAGTGTGAGCGAATTCGAGTTTGAGGAACCGAGACTCAATTCTGGATTACAGGTTGTCGAGAGAAAACCCTCACCCTGCGGTCGGCGCGAGGCTGGCCGCAGGGTGAGTCTAATATCTACTGCTGGTTCTGGTTCGTAGGCGCAGCAGGCGCCGTGCCAGCAGGTGGCGGAGGCGGTGGGGGCGTCGCGTCCGGCGCTGGGATCGGCTCCTTCCCGTCGAGCACAAACGTATAGACGCGACCGTTACCTGCGCGGCCGGCGAGAACCGAGACATACTGCTTGCCGTCAAGCATGTACGTCATCGGGTTCGCAAACCCAGGAGCGAGCTTGGCCGACCAGAGTGACACGCCTTTATCGGCGGTAAGGGCGACGAAATTCCCGTCGCCGGTGGCTGCGAACACCAGGTTCCCGGCCGTGGTCACAGTTCCGCCGCCGTTCATACCGGGGATGCGCCAGCGCTCGGTCTCCGTAACCGGGTCCCAGGCCGAGAGGAATGATCCAGGGCGAGTCGTAGGAGGCGGCGGAGCAGGTTGGCCGGGAGGTGGTGGAGGCGGGGGCCTGAATACGATTCCCCAGTTGTACGCTCCAAGCTCGGGCTTGAACTCCGCAGCCTGGACGTAGAGGAAAGTGCTGTCCAGCGCGGGAATATAAGCGAGGCCGGTGTTCGGATTAAACGACATGCCTTGCCAGGCATGTCCGCCAGCCGCGCCGGGCGCGACGGTGACGCCCTTCGCGTAGTCACGGACGTTCGGATTTTCAATCGGCCGCCCAGTCTTGGGATCAACACCCTTTGCCCAGGTGACATGCACGTACGGCGCGGCGGAGATAAACTCTCCCGTCTTGCGGTCGAGCACGTAAAAGAACCCGTTCTTGGGGGCCTGCATGATTACCTTGCGGACCTTTCCGTCGATCTTCAAATCGGCCATGGTCAGACCCTGCACGGCGTCATAATCCCACTCATCACCCGGAGTGGTTTGGAAATACCAAACCTGCTCGCCTGTCTTCGCTTTCAGCGCGATGATCGAACAGATGTACAGATTGTCTCCGCCCTGCGGGCTGCGAAACTTCGCGACCCACGGGCCGCCCTGGGCTGTGCCCAGGTAAACGAGGTCGAGATCGGGGTCGTAGGAAATTGCATCCCAGGGGTTGCCGCCTCCGCCGAGTTTCCACGCGTCGCCGGTCCATGTCTTTGCGGCGACCTCCATGGCTTTGCTCTCGAACGGCTTGGAGGGATCGCCCGGAACCGTGTAGGTCCGCCACAACTGCTTGCCCGTTTTCGCGTCATAGGCCGTAATGTAACCGCGAACGGCAAATTCGCCGCCGCCGTTCCCGATAAGGACCATGCCTTTAACGATGAGGGGTGCGCCCGTGATGCTATAGTCTTCGTTCGCGCCAGCGGTGCGTACATCCCAGGCTTCTTTTCCGGTTTCCGCATCGAGCGCGACAAGCCTAGCGTCCAGCGTGCCTACGTAGACTTTTCCGTCATAAATTGCCACTCCGCGGTTTCCCGGACCGCAGCAGAGACTGGGTCCGGTGCGAACCTTATTCGGGTTTCCCGACGATCCGGGCGGAAAATTCTGGTGGCCGATTTTCGGGTCCCAGCGCCACTTCTCTTTTCCGGTACGCGCGTCGAGGGCAAAGACCATGCTCCAGGTCGCCGTCACGTACAGAGTCCCGTTGGAAACGATCGGAGTCGATTCGAGCGTACCCGGGAAAGAACCGGTATCGTAAGACCATGCCAGACCCAGGCGGCTCACGTTGGTCGTGTCGACCTGTTTGAGCGGGCTGTAGCGGTCTCCTGAGTAATCGTGGCCATTTGTAAGCCACTCGTCGCCATTTTTGCCGGCGTTCACCAATGCCTTGTCATTTACTTTTTGATCCTGAGCTATCACCATCGAAGCAGACAAAGCTATAACCGCCGCAACAAAGCCCCACTTGATTCCATTGGGTATTCGCATTTTGGTAAGTTTTCCTCTCGTAGCAATCGCCTCTGCGCGCCGTTGCCATTCCGTCCAATCAGGCGTCACAAACGATCTCGCGTCTCTTGGTTCTGCACAGCTGTACGCACTGTCCGCGCGGAGTTGCGTGCCACGGCCGAAAGATTGGCTAGCCGCACCCTGTGCGGCAATACATTTACCATAAACCTTGCCGAAGGGATCACAGATTGTCGAGAAAACCCTCACCCTGCGGCCAGCAATCGCCGGCCGCAGGGTGAGTCGAACGTCTACTGTTGCTGGTTCTGGGTTGGGGGCGCAGCGGGTGCTGCCCCGGGAGGCGGCGGAGGCGGAGGGCCAGCCGACGGCGGCGGAACCGGCACATTACCGTCCAGGGCAAACGTATAGATCCTGGCTTTGCCGCCACGGCCCGAGAGAACCGAAATGTACTGCTTGCCGTCCAGCATGTAGGTCGACGGATTTGCGAGGCCGGGAAGGAGCTTGACCGACCAGAGCTTCTCGCCCTTGTCGGCGCTGAATGCGACCAGGTCGCCACCGGCCGAGGCAGCGAACACGAGGTTTCCGGCCGTGGTTACCGTGCCGCCGCCATTCATTTGCGGGACTCGCCAGCGCTCTTTCTCCGTAACGGGATCCCAAGCAGACAAGAAAGCCTGATTCGCCGGCGGAGCCGCGACCGACTCCCCGGGAGCTGGCGGAGCCACAGGCCGAAATACGATTCCCCAGTTGTAGACTCCCAGCTCGGGCTTGAATTCTTTTGTCGAGATGTAGCGGAAGGTGCTGTCGAGCGCCGGAATATAGACGAGGCCCGTGTTCGGATTGTAGGACATGCTCTGCCATGCGTGGCCGCCTGCGGGGCCGGGCGCTACGTCCACTTCCTTGTTTTCATACCGCATGCCTGGGGCTTCGATGGGACGGCCAGTCTTCGGATCAAGCCCGGTGGCCCAAGTGACCTTTACATACGGCGCGCCGGAGATAAACTTTCCGGTCCTGCGGTCGAGCACGTAGAAGAAACCGTTCTTCGGGGCCTGCATGATGACCTTGCGCATCTTTCCGTCAATCTTCAGATCCGCGAGGGTCATGCTCTGCACAGCGTCGTAGTCCCATGTATCGGCGGGCGTGGTTTGGAAATACCAGGCAAGCTCGCCTGTGTCCGGATGAAGCGCCACGATCGAGCAGAGGTAGAGATTGTCCATGCCCTTGGGGCTGCGGAAACCCTGAACCCATGGACCGCCCTGGCCTATTCCGACGTAAAGCAGATCGAGTTCGGGATCGTAGCTGATTCCATCCCAGGCGTTCCCGCCTCCACCCAATTTCCACCAGTCTCCCGACCATGTCTTCGCGGCAGCTTCGAGGGCCTTGCTCTCGAATGGCTTTGACGGATCGCCCGGAACCGTGTAGAAGCGCCAGAGCTGCTTGCCAGTTTCGGCGTCGTAGGCGGTTATAAAGCCGCGAACGGCATATTCGCCGCCAGCATTGCCGATGATGACCTTGCCTTTGACGATGCGCGGAGCGCCCGTGATGCTGTAGTCCTCGTTCTTGCCGATCGTCTGAACGTCCCACACGACTTTACCGGTTTCAGCATCCAGAGCGACGAGCCGCGAGTCCAGCGTGCCAACGTAGACTTTTCCGTCATACAGCGCGACTCCGCGGTTCGCAGGGCCGCAGCAAACGCTGGGTCCGGTGCGGACTTTATTCGGATTGCCGATCGATCCCGGCGGGAAATTCATATGGCCGATGACAGGATCCCAGCGCCATTTTTCTTTTCCCGTGCGCGCATCCAAAGCGACAACAACGCTCCAGGGCAGCGTTGCATAGAGAGTCCCGTTCGACTCGATGGGAGTCGTCTCGACCGTTCCTCGGTCCGAATCGGTGTCGTAATACCAGGCGAGCCCCAATTTTCCCACGTTGCTCGCGTCAATCTGTTTGAGCGGGCTGTAGCGCGTCTCCTGGTAATCGCGGCCGTTGGTCAGCCAATCGTCGCCATTCCTGGAGGCATTTTTCAGCGCCTTGTCATCTACTTTCTGGGACTGCTGAGCCGTCGCCATCGAAGCAGATAGAGCTACAACCGTCGCAACAAAGCACCACTTGATTCCATCGGGCATTCGCATTTTGGTAACTTTTCCTCTCGCAGCAGTCGTTTGCGCGTGCTGCTCCCACTCCGTCAAATCAGCTGTTGCAAACAGTCTGGCGTCTCTTGTTTCTACCTGGCTCTACGCACCGTTTCCACGCAGAGTTACACGCCACGTCCGAAACGATTGGCTGGCTGCGGCCAGCCATCGCCAGCCGCGGGATGACGTTTTCGAGTCTCTATGCCCACTTATCGATTGAGACGCTCAACCGGTAGCTCAGATTCCCCAATTGGTGATAGGGGTTTGTCTGGCCGCCGACGACCACGAAGTTGAACGCGTCCGGCTTCGGCCACTTCGGTATCACCATATCGTCGGTAAGGTTCGCCGCCTCGGGACCTCTCGGGAGACCGCTGAACAACATGGTTTTGACGTCCTTCACCGTGACGGTCGTGTTTTTCTGGAGCCAGTCCCCGATCTGCTCCTTCGTTTTAAAACCGAGGTCGCCCAGCCCGTTTGCCACCAGCGGGTCGCAAAGGAATAGAGCGCCGAAGAGCGAAGCGAAGGGCGCGCAATTGGCGCTCATTGCCTCATGGAAGTGGGGAACCGGTTTCATACCGAGACCCTTACCGCCCTGCCCCTGGGTGACGCAGAAGCCGAAAAAGAAACTGACGACGCTTTCCTCGGGCTTGAAACCCTTCTGCACGTGGAAAGGAGTCCACGGGCTGTCCTTTTCGTTCTCTGGAACGATCAGGTTGTTGTAGTTGATGATGTTTCCCTGCGACCCCATGTACGTTTCGCCAGCGATTCCGCCGCCGTCTAGATTTTTTGACATCAGCGTCCAAGCGCGACCGATCGTGGCGTTCGGCTGGGAAAAGGGACCCATGGCACCGATTCCATAATTCATGGTGAGCTTGTCGCGAACCGGCCCGTTGATGATCGCCGCGGAAACCAGCGAGTTCGTAGAACTGAACAGCGCGGAGATCCCGGTCGATGCGTTCGCCAGGATGGTGGGGAAATAGTCAGGTGTGGCTCCGGCCATCACGGCGTTTACGGCACACTGCTTGACGGTGTAGGACCAAGGCGGAAAGGCGCCTTGGGCAGGCGTCATCTTTCCGACAACTTCATCGGGATGGTGGCTCGTGCCCTTGAGCATTGCGTCCACTTTTTCTTGTGTGGGCAGAATGATCGGCATGAAATCCGTCATTCCGTTGTCGAGATAATACTGCTGCAAATTATCCGACGTGTCGATGAACGTGGGCGCTCCGACGGGAGGAGTAGACGTTCCCGACAAGCTTTCCTCAGCCGTCAAAGGTTTCGTCAGCGCATCGATGACTTCCTTCATCAAGGGTTTTCCGCTGACGGGGTCGTTGCCCTCGAGATACGCGTACATTTGCGCGTCTGTCTTGCCCCACACCGGATGAGGTGTGAAGCAAATGCGCTGGTGAGGCATACCTCTTTTTGCGGCGTTTGTGAGAGCCAGGTCTTTAAAAGCGATGGTAACCATGGGCGCTGTCGGAAGGCCCATTTTTTCGACTGCTATGCAGTGACCAACGGTCGCTGGGGTGCACGTGCTTCAATGCCCAATCGCCATGATCATGGCGTTGCCCTTTGCTTTTATCTCAGCGAACAGTTTGGGGTCATCATCTGCGAAACCACCCGCCTTCAGACGGTATTCGGTGGTGACGCTGGGCATGTTCTTGCTGAACCAAATTTTGATTTGGTTCAAAAATGCATCCGCGCCCGGAAAGCCATCGGACACGAGGTAGATGGTTTTGCCGTCCAGGCTGGGCAGCCGCGGCGCCATGGGTACCAACGTAATCGGAGGCGGCATCCCTCTCGGGTTGAGTGCTTCAATCTTGCCCGCACTACCCACGGCGGCGGGGGCCTTGGCCCCCGGCTTCTTGGAAGTCTGCGCTTCCAAGCGAGCGCCGGCCAGAATTGCCGGCGACATTCCGAGCAGCGACAATAACTTTCGCCTATTCACGGTTCTCCTCTCCCTAAACATTATGGAACAAATCTCAAACGCTACAAAATCCCTCTTACATCCACTTGTCGATCGAAACACTCACTCCGTAACTCAAGTTACCGGCCTGCGGGTAGGCATTCGTCTGGCCGCCCGTGACAACAATGTTGAAGCTTTCTGGCCTCGGGAAGTGCGGGATCACGGCATCGTCCGGAAGTTTGTACCAGGTCGCAAATGGCTCTCTACCCTGCAGCGCCTGCGGGTACTCGAACAGATACGAATAGTTTCTGCCCTTGTAGTCCTTCACCGTCTGCGTCGTGTTCTTGTACAGCCAGGCGATGAGCTTTTCTTTCGTGTCGTAGCCCTGTTCCTTTAAGCGCACGGCCACCAGCGGATCGGCAATTATGAGCGCCCCGAAAAATCCAGTGAAGGTGCTGAACAGGTCGCTCATCTGATAGTCGAACTGCGGACTCTCATTGACGCTACTGCCCCGCGCTACCTGGCCGGGCACGACGCCCAATCCGCGGAACAGGCTGACCACATTCTCTTCGGGCTTGAAACCTCTCTGCACGTGAAAGGGTGGCCACGGACTTGCTTCTTCGTTTTCCGCGATCACCACGTTGTTGTAGTTGAGATTGTTCCCCAGCGAACCCAGATAGGTGTCGCCCGGTATTCCGCCGTTTCCAAGATTCTTGGAGAGCAGCGTCCACGCTCGTCCCAGAGTGGCATTCGCCTGTGCGAATGGACCAAGCGCGCCGATTCCATAATTCATCTCGAGTTTGTCCCGGATGGGACCGTTCACGATCATCGCGAACGCAAAAGAATTCGTTGAGCTGAAAAGCGAAGCAATTCCGCTCGAGGCAATCGCAAGGATAATCGGAAAGTATTCGGGCCTTGCGCCGGACATCACAGCACTGGCAGCCACTTGCTTGACGGTGTACGACCATGCCGGATAGGCGCCCGCGGCCATCTTTCCGACAACTTCGTCGGGATGGTGGCTTGTCCCTTTCAGCATGGCGTCGACCTTTTCTTCGGTCGGCAGAATGATGGGGAGGAAATCCGTGTATCCGTTATTGAGGTAATAGTCTTGCAGATTGTCCGCTGTATCCGTGAAGGTGGGCGGCCCAACGGAAACAGAAACCATTCCCGTCTTTTTCTCGTCGTCGCTCAGCGGAACCGTCAGACCGTCGACGACTTCTTTCATGAGCGGCTTTCCGCTGACCGGGTCAGGACCGTCCACGTATACGCGCAACTCGTCGGCCGTCTTGCCCCATACCGGATGCGGTGTGAAGCAGATGCGCTCGTGCGGCATTCCGCGCTTGGCAGCGTTCAGTATCGCGAGCTCTTTGAAGGCTTTTGTGACCATGGGGACGCTCGGAATCCCCATCTTTTCAGTTGTTATGCAGTGACCGACGGTCGCTGGCGTGCACGTGCTTCAATGGCCGACGGCCATGATGACCGCGTTGCCCTTTTCCTTGATTTCCTTCCAGAGTTTCGGGTCGTCTTCGGAGTAGGGCCCTGCTTTTCTCCTGAACACGATCGTGACCTGAGGCATGTTTCTGGCGAACCACGCCTCGACCTGATGCAGCAGAGTATCGGAGCCGTGGAATCCGGTGTCGACGAGGTAAACCGTTTTGGCATCGAGGCCGTCCAGACGTGGAGCCATCGGTATCAGTTGTATGGAGGGGGGTGTGCCTTTTGGGTTGACCGCTGTAAGTTTGCCTTGGCTGGAATTCTTCGAAACCGGAGCTTTCTTTTCCGTGTGCTGTGCCTGAACCGAAGTGCCGGTCAAAAGCACCGGAGACATTCCGAGCAGTGACAATAATTTTCGCCTGTTCATCGGCTCCCCTGTCCTACCGACACACAGCCCCAGTTGCTTTATAGACGATCTATCGACCGCCTAGGTTACATCCATCTTGCCGAAGAGCTTATAGTCCCGCAAGGGACGGAATTGCAAGCTGCAAAATGGAAACTCGAACAGTTACCTTTATCGTTCCGTGAATTCATCGCCGTGAGTGATGAATTCCGGATAAGCGCCCGCTCCCAATTCGTAAAGGTCCATGCCTTGCCGCTCGGCTTCGACAGAAACTCGCTGAGGATACACTCGATTGAGAAGCCAGTTCAGGCCGTAAGTCATCGGCAGGACGAAACCGATCAGCGTCGCAATCCCTACCATTTGCGCGAGCCATTGACCCGGATGACGGTTCGCAGTTTCACCCGTTGCATCGAGAATGCGCGCCGGAATCTCCGCGAACAGGCCGACCGAAAGCACGCCCCACAGGCCGCCCATCGCGTGCGCCGAGATTGCGCCGCTGGGATCGTCCACTGACATTCTTAATTCGAACCATTCCACCGAAAACGTAACCAGCACTCCAGCGGCGAGCCCGATCGCAGCTGCCTCTGCCGGCGCCACAAATGCGCAAGCACCGCTGCTGGCGGCGAGCCCGCCAATCCAGCCATTCGCGGTGAGCGAAGCGTCCGGCTTCCCGAAGCGCGTTCTCGTAATTGCGGCCGACATTAGTGCGGCCGCCGCCGCCGACAAAGTGGTGTTGATCGCGATCAGGACGGTTTGTCCCGGTGTTGCGGCATTGAAAAGAATCGCGCCCGCGGCGTTCAGTCCCCACCATCCGACCAGCGTCAGCGCGCAGCCAAAAAGCACGAGCACCGAGTTGTGCCCTGGAATCGCGGTTGGCATGCCATCGTGCGTGTACTTCCCTCGGCGAGGACCGAGGATCCATGCCAGCGACAGTGCAGTCAGCCCGCCCACCGCTTGAATGGTGCTGGCGCCCCCTGTATCAACAAAACCCTGACCCAAACCGTAGTTCGCGCCCAACTGCGCCAGCCATCCGCCGCCCCACACCCAGTGCGCGAACAAAGGATACGTCCAGGCGGTGAAAAATGCCGTCGAGATACAGCAAGCGCCCAGTCGCCAGCGGTCGGCGCCGCTGCCAAGTGGAATCAGCGCCGCTAGTCCGACGCTGAGCATCCCGAGCAGCGCCGCGAGCGGGGCTGGTGAACCATTGAAGTCCAGATGTCGCAGGAAAAACGGTTCGGCCGCGATCCAATTAAAATCTTTACCACCCAGCGTGAAGATGTGCGCGGGACCGCCGCTGAATCCCTGCCACGAGAAACCGCAAGTGAAATATACGAGAGCCGCAACCGCCAGCACGCAAAGCGAAGACATCATCGAATGCGCTGCGCTGCGCGAACGCCCGAGCCCCGCATTGATCAGCGCAAGGCCAGCGCCGGCGAATGGAACCAAAAAAACAAAAATAACGCAGAGCACCGAAAGGGAGCCCGCGAAAGCAGGAAGAGGAGCGGCCGCTGGCGTCACCCGTATTCACCTCGTGGAACTAAGTGGGCAAGTATCACCAGGACAAGCCCCACAATCTCAACGCCGACGCCGGCAAGGACGAAAGCCGCTCGCGGTCCAGCCGCACCGAGCAGTATGAGCGCAGCCAACACAAGTCCCCAGCCCGCCAGCAATAATAGAAAGCCCAGAATTTTCATGCAGCAAGCCCTCGGCACGTGCGCTATGCGTCCGCCCAGCCTCTACTTCCATGCCCCAATATTAATGTACTCGACGGGAGAAACTGCGAATCGTTTTCGCCCAGACCGCCGCCCACGCGGCGTAAGCGTAGCACTCGCGGCGCAACCCATCCAGNNTCGATTTTTGGCGCTTGCGCAGCCGCACCCGCAAATAAAAAAGGCGGGAGGCGGATCGTTTCTCCGCTTCCCGCCGAATCGTTGGATTGCCTGTTTTTATGGCGTGGCTGGTGCGTGTCGGGCAATAACCGTGACGGTAACCGGCTGATCGAGCTGAAAGTCTAGCCGCGTCTCCGAGGGAATTTGAACTTGTTTTCCGTGCGTTACGCCCTGATATACGCCGCCACCCGCGCCTCCTACTCCTGCGCCGATTGCTGCACCCTTTCCGCCGCCCGCAATCGCGCCGATGATTGCGCCGATTACGGCGCCGCCGCCGACCTTTTTGGCTGTGTCCGCACCGCGGGAGTCACCGGCCAGCGAGTATGTGATGCTCACCAGCGGATACGACTGCCCTCGGAAATCCATTTTGATCAGCTCAAGATGCAGTTCGCTTTTCCCGGCGAATTTGCCCGCGGAGCTCGCCGATGTCAGGCGCACATACACATCCGCACCTTTCGGAACGATTACTTCGTTGTCCACCACGATCGGAGCGTCGAGCGACGCGTGAAAAACTTCGCCAGGATGGTTCACCGACGAATCCACGCCGTCAATCATCCGGATCGTCACCGTTGTGTTTGCCGCAATCTGCACCTGTTTGGGTTGTGGTGGTGCGGGAGGTTGCGGTGCAAGAGGCCGCGGTGGCGGAGCCGGCGATGTGTCAGGTTGCGGTGCGGGTCTTTCCGACGGCGGTGGCTCTGGCGAAGGAGGTGGCGGAGCGTACTGTGCCGATTCCGTGTATTCCGAATTCTGGTGCTTCCGCGTGTGCGCTTTGTGCTCCTGCAATCGCGCGCGTTTCCTCGTCGGAGCGGGCGCGGATTGCACAGGGGGCGGAGGAGGTGGCGGCAAAATTTGCGCCACCTGTACGGTCATTTCGTCATTCACCTTCGTTACGCCGGGTGTTTGAGTCGCGATTTTGTATGCGTCGAGGCGTGCGCCATCGGTCGAAACGGTGCCCGTCAGTGTCACCTGACCGTGATCCGATGTCACATCAAGATTCGCGTCGTGGAGCTGCGCATCGGAAAACATCTGCGCCTTGATGTTGGTGACGACCGCTGCGTCATCCGGCTTCTTCGAGCAGCCGGCCGCGAGCGCGATAGCAAGCACGACGGTCAGCGTAACAACTGAGAGGATCGATCTCTCGCGCATTCTGCTCTCCTTCCTTTTCGTTCTCGCGAACGTTCTTGCAAAATGACGCCCCGGGTCGATCGATGGGGCCTTCTATGTGATTCAGTTCCGTTTACTACGATGCGTCGAATGGCCCCGGCGCTGTCTGTCGTCTGCATAGAAGCTAAGTGCTCCGTTTATCGCTCTCTTGCGCAGCTTGGAAATTCGCCGATCGCTTAAAGATAATCGCAACTTTCCCGGACATGCTGGGTTCTACAAACTACGGCCGAAGAATGCTTTCGGTTCCCGGCAGTCATACACCAGGAGAAGGAGAATAGGCATGAGAAAGCTGAAAGCTACGGGTGTGTTCGTTGCGTTGCTGTCCATGTTGGGCCTCTCCAGTTGTGGAGGATCGTCGTCGACTTCAAATCCGGGTTCGCAAGGTCAGGCTTCCGTTTTCACTGTGGGCACGGATGCGCCGCTACAAGGCGTTATTTCGTGCCAGATCATGGTTACCGGAGTCACTATAAACAACGGCACAACTGACGTGCCGGTGCTGACCAATCCTCAAGTGGTTGACTTCGCTCAATTGAGCGGCTTGCACCAACTGCTCGATCTGAACGCCGTACCGACGGGCACGTATTCGTCCGCGACAATTACCGTCGCGAGTCCGGTGATCGGATTCATCGACACTACCCAGAATCTTCCGGCTATTAACACCATCAACGGCACACTGACCACTTCAAGCGTCACGGTGCAATTCGTGAATCCTTTCGTGCTAACCGACGCTCAACTGGTCGGGCTGCGCATGGAGTTCGATCTGCGGCATTCGCTCGCAACCGATGGAAACGGCAATGTAACCGGTAGCGTCAACCCGATGTTTCAAATGCAACTGCTGGGCGCGGACGATTCGAGCGTATCGATCGATGACTTTCACGGCGGCGTGGTCGGCGCCACAAACAGCACGAGCTTCGTGATGCAGGGGCCGAAGGGACGCCAATGGACCGTTCAAACAAATGCGAATACCGTCCTCGACGATCCGACGATTTCCATCAGCTCATTCACCACGAATACCATCGTCGAAGTCTCTGGCCAGCTCGATCCGGTGACGCACGATATCGATGCATCGGAGCTGGAGGTTGTGTCCAATGACAGCTTCTTCCTCGGCGGACTCTTCACCAGCATTCGTCCTCCGTCGGGTGCCCCGACCCAAGCCGATTTGTACGTTCGCGCGGAATTGCCCGACATCAATGGCATTCAGGATGGTCAGATTGAAACGCTCAACCTGAACGGCAGCGAGGTGTACAAGATCGCTAATCTCAACAATCCGATCACCACGCTTCTGTTTAACAACTCCGCTCTGGCAGCGGGACAGAGTGTCGGTATCGGAGGAAAGCTCGCCACCACGAACGGCGTCTCGACGCTGACCGTCCACCGCGTCGTACTGCGTCGCCAAGGTCAAGAGGGCCCGTGGGTCCCAGGCAGCACCGTTGTGCAGTCCGGCAATGCGGGCAGCTTCCAGTTCACTGATAACTGGACGGCCGGACTCCTGTTGCCGAGTCCGCTCACGGTGCTCACGACGAACAACACGAGGTTCATAAACCTCAGTGGGCTCTCGGCACTGGCGGGTACGCAGGCAATTCCGCTTCGCGTAGTCGGCTTCGTGCTCATCGATCCTTCGAGGTCCACGCCTGTAATGGTGGCTCGCTCGGTCGAGCAGGTGACCGACTAGACACGGCAAGTTTGTGCACGCGCGCCGCTGTTTCGCTTCGTTGGGAGCGGGACGGTGGCGTTCGTGTTTGTGGGATCGCTCTTAGTGAATGCTGCCAGTGATGCGAAGGTTTGCTGTGGGAGCAAGGCTCGAAAAGTTTTCGCGGACCGCGGTTAACCCAGAATCGCTATTCCATCCGTACCGCGATGACCTGTTCGCCCTGCGTTCGGATTTCAATCGCTATCGGGGGTCGGATGCCCGGCCCTTGAGCCATCTCTCCGCGCACCAGCGAGTCGTTGGAAGCGCCGCTACCGTATCGCAATAGGTCGTAGATCGTCTGGTTGCATGGATCGATGACCATCGGATGCTCCGCGCGGAACTGGTACTTCTTTTGCAACATCTCAAGATCGGTAACGTATTCCAATTCGCAGGTGCCAAAAGGCGCGCGCAGCGAGAATCCCCAGTAGTCTCCGCGAGGCAATCTCACCACCATCGCAGGCACGGGCTGGTTCGTAACCGGATCGCGAAACATAAACCGTTTTGCGGACCACAGCTTCGCCATTTCCTCGGTTGTGGCCACAGGCCCTGGCGCCGTTGGCGGGGTTTCAGCGGGATTCGCGGCGGTTCGATCAATAGGGGGAACGACGACGGAAGCGTCGGCCACGGGTTGTTCTGTTTTCGCTGAGGAGCTACGCATCTTGAAGAGCGCGACGCCGACGATGATCACTGCCACCACCACAGCTGCGATGACCCATGCAAGAGTTTTCGGCGAAGATGGTTGCGACGGCTCGCCCCGTTGCGGCGTCTCGGCGGTTTNNCGGTTTCGTGCGCGCGAGTTTCTGTGCTTGGCGACACGCCAGGAATGCTTGGCTGCTGCGGCTTAAATGGGTCGGGTTTTTTCTTGTCCGGCATGCTGGGCGATCCGGAAAACTGTCTTTAGCTTGAATGTCCCGCGATGTAATTGCAAGGCGACAGGGACGCGGCCTGTTGACGCTTTCGCATGCGGGACCGGTTGGCATCTTCAAGACCGGTGCAGGCCGCACACGCTCGGCCGCTTTGGTGCGCTGCGGCCCTGTCAGGCCAGTCGGTTCAGACGTATCGAATGGTGCGCGACATATTCATGGAGGTTTGCCAGCAGGAGCAGCAGCTCGAGCATTCTGTCGCGCTGTTCAGGATTGGGTTCGCCGGCGCCCTCCTCGAGATTTTGGACGATGGCCAGGGCATCTGCCAGCAACCATTCGAGGTCCGTGGACTTCATGGCACGGCCCTCGCGGCATTGATCGAATGTTTGATCCGTGCGCAGAAATGCTTCGTCGAGAAAATGATCGAGACAGAGCCGCTCGGTCGAAAGAGCGGCGGGGATGGACTTCTCGCACGGGGCTCTTAGGCAGTTTCCCGGGACAGGTGCGTTCATAGCACACCCCAGAACCTTGGTGTTCAAACTTCCAAGGTGAAGTGAGCGAGACTACCATAAATTTTTCGCTCGTGAAAAAGTATCGAAGAAAACGGCGTTGAAAAAAGAAATCCCGCGGCAAACGGAGCATGGCAAGCTGATATTTCGCCGCTCGATTCCTATCAAGACAATCCGGCCAGTGTGGTTACAATGTTCTCGCGCGCTTGGCGAAGTTCGGCGTGAAAAAACGAGGTCTAATAGATGAATCGTATCGTGTGGATTTTGCTCGCCGCCGTTTCGACTTGTGTTTCCGGGTGTGGCGGAAGCAGTGGCGGCGGCCAGACAACGCCAACACTTGGGGTTTCGCAGCAGGCCATTTCGTTCGGCACTTCGTTCGGCGCAGCTTCCAATCCACCGCCTGCTTCCGTGGGCGTGACCGCGACCGGGGGAAACGCCCTCCCGTTCGCTGCGGCGAGTGACTCGCAGTGGCTCTCCGTTACTCCGGGCAGCGGAAGCGCTCCACAGTCCNNTACACCGGGCACGTCACCATTACATCGGCGGGAGCGCAGGGATCACCTCAAACAATCACGGTCACGTTTGTCGTCGCCCAGTCCCCTTCGAACGTCGCCTTCTGGTCTCAATGGGGTGCGAGCGCGCAGCACATGGGCACGGTCAGTGTCGTGGGCCAAAGTGCGACGCATCAACTCGCGGACATCGTGTATGAGCCATTCGTGAAGCAAGAGCAGGCGGAGAACGTGAACGCGGACGCGGACGCGGACGGGAGTTTGACGGTTCACTACCAGGCGCCCCTCACAGACGGAAGTGATGTCTACATGATGACGAAGACCGGTACGTACAAACCATGCGGCCCGGCCGGCGCATGGTCCGCTGGAGCGAACTGCGGTCCCAATACCTGGAACCTCGAGCAATGGAATGAGAGTCGTTTCACTTGGATGAACGGAACCCTCGTGCCCGTGTGGACTTTCGCGAGCGACTGGAAGCCGGAGCCGAATGGTTCGGGGCTTTTCGGATGGGAGCCTGTTTTTCATTCGGTGGACGCCAATGGTTTCGTTTATGTGCCCGGCGCCGGTGGGAGCATCTGGAAGGTGAGTAAGGTGGACGGGACCTCCGCGGCCAAGATCAATCCGTTTGGAGGCACAAATATCACCGCAGCCGACACCTATGTGGCCGGCCCGCTGACGGCTGATTCGGCAGGCAACATCTATTACAACGTAATCGAGCTAGCCGATCCGGCCGCAGGCGACCCTTGGCAGACGGACGTGCAAGGCGCGTGGCTCGTGAAAATGACGCCGGGCGATGTGGCGAGCAGCATCACCTACGCAGCGCTCGTACCAGGCGCTCCGGCGGGAACAGCCATAACATGCCCGGGACAATTTTCAGGCGCGGGCACGCTTCCGTGGCCGCCGAGCGTCAATGCCATTCCTCCCACGCAGTCTTGTGGATCGCAGCGTCCCGGTTTGAATATCGCTCCAGCCGTTGCCTCCGACGGAACAATCTTCACGGCAAGCCGTGCTCACTTCGACGGTATGCAGTCCTACCTCATTGCCGTGAAGTCCGATTTTTCGGGCGCCAAGTGGGTCGCGTCATTGCAGAATCGTCTAAGCGACGGTTGCGGCGTGCTGGTGCCGATCGGACCGACCAACAGCACGCCGAATGCCTGCCGCGTTGGATCTACGCCAGGCGTCGATCCGACGACCAACGCGCTCGGCTCGGGCGTCATCGTCGATCTCGCTTCTTCTTCGCCCACGGCGCTGCCGGATGGTTCAGTGATTTTCGGCGCGCTCACGAATTACAACGCATTCCGGGGACACTTGTTTAAGTTCGACTCGAGTGGAAACTTCCTCGGAGCCTATGACTTCGGGTGGGACTCCACTGCGGCGGCGTATTCGCACAATGGCACCTACTCAATCGTAATCAAGGACAATCACTACAACACTGGGCTTTATTGCACCCTTAATAGCTCAGTTTGCAAGACCCTGCCCGAGGGGCCGTACTACATCACGCAACTCGACTCGAACCTCAATATTGAGTGGCAATTCAAGAGCACTAATACTCAGAGTTGCACTCGCAGTTCGAGTGGCTCGGTTACCTGCACCACTACGAATCCGAACGGATTTGAGTGGTGCATCAACATGCCCGCTGTGGACGCCAGCGGCAATGTGTACGCGACAAGCGAGGATGGCAATGTGTACGTGTTGCCCCCAGGTCACACCGGTATCTTCACCGCGCCTGCAGGAAACCTGTTTCTGAATCTCGCAATCGGCGCCGCGTACACACCGATCTCCATCGGCCCCGACGGCCTAATCTACACGCAGAATGACGGGCACCTGTTCGTGGTCGGCAATTAAGGGAAGCTTGGGTCGAGAGAAAAGCATGACTGGCCGTCCGGGGGTTACCTCCGGCGATCGCGCACTTGGCCTTGGAATCCTGAGAGCAAAAAAAAGGCCGGCGGAAAACCGCCGGCCCCGGATCAATCGAGAGCTGCAGCTAGAACCGGAACACAACACCCGACGAGATGCGAGCGTTGTTCTGTCTCGTGCTTACGAAGTCCGTCAGCAGGTATTCCGCCTGAATCAGACGAACGCCGATGTGTTCAGTCGCATTCCAATCGAGGCCCCCGCCCACGGTCATCGCGAAGGAGTTTTCAGAAACGGAAGTTGTGCAAGATGTCCCTTCTGGGCGCACGCGAGCGGCTAGGCAGGTATTACCGCTACCTGACGCATGTGCTCCTCCGAAAAGAGTCTGAACGAAAGGAGTGATCCGACCCCTTCGGAAAGCGATCTTCGGACCAAACAAGTAGCTGTAGACGTCGCCATTCCCGAAACTGGGCCCCCCGTGGTACCCGCCGAAATCACCCACGAGCCCCAGCCACGAATTAGGGTTGTACGACAACGACGCGCTGCCGCCGTTGAGATTGGCACCAAAACTATTCTCGCTTACGTGTATATAAGAATAGCCACCAAAAACTTCGGCCCTCGGCGTATCCTGAGCCGAAGCGACTCCTGCGAAAATCAACATAAGTCCACAAAACAATGCCCACCTTTTCATTTAAATCTCCTGTGTTTTATTTTTCCCGCCTGGTTAAGTGCGGTCGGTACCAGAGGTATGTGACGTCAATTATCCCTCAAGTGTTGCTTCTAGCCATACAGACGACCCCGAATCAGTTGTACCATCCGCCTACCCTTTAGAACAGACGAAATCCCCGATTCGGTGTCGGTTATATAAATACAATAACTAATTGATTCTAAAGGATTAAACTGAGATTAGCCCAGGGTCTTCGGAGAGAGGTAGCGCCGATTCCCGTTTAGAGAATCCTCACGCCGTTGTTCCGTGGCACTTCTTGTACTTCTTGCCCGAACCGCACGGGCAGGGGTCGTTTCGCCCAACTTTGGTTCCCGAGCGGACAGGTTTGGGAGGCTCTGCCTGGGCAGGCCCGGCCTGAAACTGGAGATTCTGTTGCTGGCGACGCTGGCGCTGCTCGATCTGCTTCGCTTCTTCTGCCGGCTTGGCAGGCTGCATCAGAAACAGGAAGCGGACCGCCTCGGTATCGATCCGATCCATTAGTTCATCGAAGAGGGTGAAGGCTTCTTTCTTGAATTCGACCAGCGGATCCTTCTGCCCGTACCCGCGAAGCCCGATGCCCTCCTTCAGGTGGTCGAGGGTGAGCAGGTGGTCCTTCCACTGCGCGTCAACGATGTCCAGCAGGATGTGCCGTTCGAGCCATCGCAGAGTAGGCGGACTGAAAAGGGTTTCCTTTTCGGCATACCTCACCTCGACCCTTTCCCGCAGGGTATCGGCCAGCTGGTCGTGACCCAAACTTTGCACGTCGATCCCGGCCGTTTTCGGATCGAAGCCAAACTGGTTCAGGATCTCGTTTGTTAACTGCGTAACATTCCACTGATCCGGATGCTGCTCCCGCGGGCAGTACGTCTCCACCAGCTGATTCACGATGGCGTCGGCGCGTTCGACCACGAACTCTTTCTGATCGCGGCCTTCCAGAAACGAGCCTCGCAGCGAGTAGATCGTCTCGCGCTGCTTGTTCATCACATCGTCGTATTCGAGCAGGTGTTTGCGGGCTTCGAAATTCTGCGCCTCCACGGCCTTCTGCGCGTTCTCGATGCGTTTGCTGATGATGCGCGATTCGATCGGCACGCCCTCGGTCATTCCCAGGCGGAACATCAGCGCCTTTACGCGCTCGCCGCCGAAAATGCGCAGCAGATCATCTTCGAGTGAGAGGAAAAATCGCGACGATCCCGGATCGCCCTGGCGGCCGGCGCGTCCGCGGAGCTGATTATCGATGCGCCGTGCTTCGTGGCGTTCCGTGCCCAGGATGTGCAGGCCGCCCATCGCTACGACTTCGTCGTGTTCCACGCGGCACTCCGCCGCGAATTGGTCATACATCGGCTTCCACTGGTCCAGCGGCACCTGGAAAATCTTGCCTTCCTGTTGGAACAGTACCATCTCCGGGCTGCCCGTCCCGTTCGAGCCCCCCACGTTAGCCGGCCCTGCAGACTGCGAGGCAGCGTCGGCCTGCGCGGGCGTTTCCGTCCCAGTCGCCTCCATAAGCACGGAAGGAGCCGGCGAATACGGAATCGCCAGTTTGTTCTTCAGGACATAATCGCGCGTCATCGCTTCGGGATTGCCGCCGAGCAAAATGTCGGTCCCGCGGCCGGCCATGTTCGTCGAGACCGTCACGGCGCCCTTGCGTCCTGCCTGCGCTATCACTTTCGCTTCGCGCTCGTGCTGCTTCGCATTTAGGACTTGATGCGGGATCCCCGATTTCTTCAGCAGTTCGGCGATTTTTTCCGATTTCTCAATCGAGATGCTGCCAACCAGCACCGGCTGCCCGCTCTCGAAGTATTGCCGCACGCCGCCGGCGCGAGTCCCGTCCTCCTGGATGATTCCGTTCACGGCCGCTTCGAATTTTTCAGCTTCTGTTCGGTAGACCACGTCCGGATTCTCGATGCGGATCAGCGCCTTGTTCGTCGGAATGGCGACGACTTCGAGCTTATATATCTTGTCGAATTCAGGAGCTTCGGTTTCGGCCGTGCCGGTCATGCCGGAAAGCTTGCTGTACATCCGGAAATAATTCTGGAACGTGATNNTTCACGCCTTCTTTGGCTTCGATCGCTTGGTGCAGCCCATCCGACCAGCGCCGCCCCGGCATTTGCCGTCCCGTGAACTCATCCACGATGATGATTTCGCCGTCCTTCACCACGTAATCGACGTCCTTCTCGAACAGTACGTGCGCTCGCAACGCCTGATAGACGTGATGATTGATGTCCATATTCGCTGGGTCGTACAGATTTCCTAGGTTCAGCAGGCGCTCGGTTTTTGACACGCCCTCTTCCGTCGGCGTCGCGGTGCGCAACTTCTCGTCGACGGTATAGTCGATGTCGCGAATCAATTTCGGAATAATCTTGTCGATGCGGTAGTACTTGTCCGTGGATT
>PKUY01000003.1 GCA_003131705.1 Acidobacteriota bacterium
CCGACTGGTGGGGCGAGCGCGAAGACGAATCGCTGAATGCGCACGAGCGCGGGCTGCTCGAGGCGCAGTTCGCGGAGCTCAAGCGCCCGATCCCCGTGCGCTACGAAAAGATCTCGAGCACCGCGGACAGCGCGGAGCTCGAGCGCCGCGTCTCGAGCGCGATCGCGCGCGAAGGGGTGAGCGCCTTCGTCTTCAACTTCGTCGACCTCCTCACGCACGGCCGCTCCGAGTCCGCCATCCTCTACGAGGTCGCGAAAGACGAGATCGCGCTGCGCCAGATCACGAAGCAGTGGTTCGAGCGCTCGGTGCTCTTCACGCTGCTCAAGGATGCCGCGCGCAAGAACATTCCGGTGCTCATCACGAGCGATCACGGCTCGATCCACTGCCTCACCCCCGCAACCGTCTTCGCGAAGCGCGACGCAACCGCGAATCTGCGCTACAAGTTCGGCGAGGNNTTACGCGCTCTCGTTCGGGAATGCGGATGATCTCAAGTTGCCGCGTCGCGGCAGTGGCGCGAATACGCTGCTCGCCGTTGGCGACACCTTCTTTGTCTATCCCACGAAGCTGCGCGAATATCAGACGCGCTATCGCGGATCGTTTCTGCACGGTGGCGTGACGCCCGAGGAGTGCATCCTGCCGGTGGTGCTTCTCACGCCCAGGCGATAGTGGATCTCCGCTCGTATCGGAGGATCACCCCGTTCCTGAAGCCGCACGCGTGGCGCATGGCGGGGAACATCTTCTTCAACCTCATCGGCGCCGCGCTCGACGGATATTCATTCGCGCTGCTGATCCCGTTCCTCAACGCGCTCTTCGGGCTCCCAGCGCTGCCGATCAAGAGCGGCTGGGTCACCGCGTTCCTGCAGTGGACGATCGGTTGGCTGCTCGATCCCGCGAATCCGATGGGATCGCTGCGCAACGTCATCCTGATCCTGCTCGGCACCGTTGCGGTGAAGAACATGTGCGTGTGGGCCGCCGGCACGCTCGGAGCACAGCTGCAGGAGTACATCACACGCGATCTGCGCGATGCCGTATATCGCCATCTGCAGTCGCTGCCGATCGGCTGGTTCACGCGCACGAAGGTCGGACAGATCATCTCGCGCGTGCTCTCCGACACCGAGCAGACGAAGACGCTCGTGACGCAGCTCGTCACGCAGGCGATCTCCGCGGCCGCGATGGTGACGATCTACGTCGCGTATCTCTTCGGCATCTCGTGGCGCCTCACGCTGCTCGCGCTCGTCGTCGCGCCCGCGCTGACGTTCGCGCTGCAGCCGCTTCTTCGGAAGCTGCGCCGCGGATACCGGAGGTTGCGCAACGATCACGGCGAGATGATGAGCGTGCTGCAGGAGAGCGTGAGCGGCATTCGCCTCGTGAAGTCGTTCGCCGCCGAGGGCTACGAGGAGTCGCGCTTCATCGGCGCGAGCCATACGTATTCGCGCGGCCTCGTGAAGATGGCGAAGTTCGCGTTGATTGGTCAGCCGATCACCGAGACGTTGGGCACGCTGATCGTCGTGCTGTTGCTGTGGACGGGGGCGAAGTGGGTGCTCGTCGACCACACGCTGCAGGCGTCGCAGTTCCTCGTCTTTCTCACGTTCGTGATGCGCATGCTGCAGCCGCTCAAGCAGCTCTCGCAGATTCCGGCGATCGCGCAGAACTCGTTCGCCAGCGCGGAGCGGCTCTTCGAGGTGCTCGACATGCCGACGGAGACGTCGCTCGACAAAGGAACGAAGGTCGCGAAGAGCTTCGACGATTCGCTCGAGTTCGATGACGTCTCGTTCGCGTACGACGCCGGCACCGACGTGCTCGCGGACATCTCGTTTACGGCGCGGAAGGGCGATGTGATCGCGCTGGTGGGCGCGAGCGGGGCGGGGAAGAGCACGCTCGCGGATCTGATCCCTCGCTTCTACGAGCCAACGTCCGGACGCATTTTCCTCGACGGTGTCGACACGCGCGACATCGTGCTGCCGTCGCTGCGCTCGCTCACGGGGATCGTGAGCCAGGAGACGGTGCTCTTCAACGACACCGTGCGCGCGAACATTGCGTACGGCCGCGGCGCGAAGTACTCCGACGCACAGATCGAGGCTGCCGCGCGCGCCGCCAACGCGCNNCTCGGCGAACGCGGCGCGCGCCTCAGCGGCGGCCAACGGCAGCGCATCGCGATCGCGCGCGCGCTGTTGGTTGACCCGCCGATTTTGATTCTCGACGAGGCGACCTCTGCGCTCGACACCGAGTCCGAGCGCCTCGTGCAGGAGGCGATCGACCGCCTGCTCGCGGGACGCACGGTGATCGTGATCGCGCACCGCCTCTCGACGATTCGCCGCGCGGACGTAATCGCCGTCCTCGAAGACGGCTCGATTCGCGAGCGCGGCACGCACGACGAGCTTCTGGCGCGTGGCGGACTTTACGCCCGCCTGTACGAAATGCAGTTCCGCGACGCCGAGCCGGTCACGCGCGCGGCAGGTCCCGAGTGAGCTCGATCACGAAAATGTCCGGCGCAAAATCCCAACCCGCTGCCCCGAACGCGGCGAAAGCCACCGCTGCGACTGCGAGAACGCTGCGGTCCATGACCGGTTACGCCCAGGCTCACAGCGCGGAGGATGGTTTCGGTCTACGAATTTCCGTGCGCGCCGTAAATCATCGGTTCCTCGATTTGCATCTGCGCGTGCCTGAGGGCTTCGAGCCGCTGGAACCTCGCATCAGGCAGATCGTCCGCGAGCGCGTCCGCCGCGGCCATCTCGATGTGACCGTCCGCTATGAACGCGCGGCGTCGGCCGCCGTAGGCGTGAATCAAGATGTCGCCGCGTCCTATTTGCAAGCGGTCGACGCGCTAAGAAAGCAATTCGGCATACAGACCGAGCCCGACCTCGCGACGATCCTGCGCTTGCCCGGCGTGATTGGGTCCGCATTCGCGACCGCATCTTCCGACGAAGAGATCGCACAGCTCGAAGCGGTTGCCGCGCGGTGCCTCACCGAAGCCCTCGACAAGCTCGACCGCATGCGCGAACAAGAAGGCGCCGCACTCCGCCAGGAAATGTCCGCGCGCCTTTCAAGCATCGCGGATCTTGCTGCTCGAGTCGCAACATTGGCCGAGCGCGCGCGCCCCGCTTTCGCCAATCGCCTTGGGTTGCGCTTGAAGGAACTGCTCGGCGAAACGCAGCTCGATCCCGCGCGCCTGGCCCAGGAAGCCGCAATTGCCGCCGAGCGCAGCGACGTATCCGAGGAATTGACGCGCCTTGCGAGCCACGTGAGCCAATTCGAGTCCCTTCTCACCGCCGCGTCCGACGTCGGCAAGAAGCTCGATTTTTTGCTTCAGGAAATGCAGCGCGAGGCTAACACGCTGGTCTCGAAAACTCCGGGCAACGAAGCCGAGGGCCTCGAAATCACGGCGCTCGCGCTTGAAATCAAATCCGAGATCGAAAAAATCCGCGAACAGGTGCAAAACATCGAATGAGCAATTCGGATCCATTGGTCTTGATCGTTTCCGGCCCGTCCGGTTCGGGAAAATCAACGCTCGTGCAAAAGATTCTGGAGCTTCCGGACACCATGCTGTCTGTTTCGTGCACCACGCGTCCTCCGCGCAAGACGGAAAGCGACCGCAAGTGGTACAATTTCATCTCTGAGGCTGATTTCCAGGGGATGGTCAAACGGGGCGAATTCCTGGAATACGCTCAGGTCTTCGGAAAGAATTGGTACGGGACGCCGCGAAAAGCGCTCGACATAGCCGTCGCGGCGAAAAAAGATCTCGTCCTTGAAATTGACGTGCAGGGCGCGCTGCAGGCAAAGCAGAAATTGTCGGGTTCGGTCGCGATCTTCGTCATGCCTCCGTCGTGCGCCGATCTTGAGCGCCGCATCCGGGAGCGCGGCCAGGATTCCGAGGATGAGATTCAGCGCCGCCTCGAACGCGCGCGGCAGGAAATGTTGAATTACAGCAGCTACGATTTTGCCATTATCAATGACGATCTCGATCGCGCTGGAAAAGAAGTGCAGGCCATCGCCCTCGGATCGCGCTGCCGCGTGGCGCGAAAAGAAGAGCGGATTCGGGAAATTTTGAAGTCCTTTGGAGGTTGAGTTTTTATGCCCGTTCTTAGAACTGTGCCCGAGAGTCAGTTTGCTTACGTCGTTGTCGTTTCGCGCCGCGCCCGGCAATTAATGATCGGCGGCCGTCCTATGGTGGACAATGCCGGCTCGNNAGCGGCCGCCTTCAGGCGGGCGCCCTTGGTTTTTCTGTCATGAAAATCGCTCTAGGCGTAACCGGCGGAGTCGCAGCCTACAAGGCAGCGGAGGTCGTCCGCCGTCTCCAGCAGGAAAAGCTCGACGTGCAGGTCGTGATGACGCGTTCCGCGCAGGAATTCATCACCCCGCTCACCTTCGCAGCTCTCACCGGCAAGAAAGTCATCACCGAAATGTTTGGCGTGGACGATGCTTCGCCAGCGAACGTCGAAAGCGCGATCGAGCACATCGCCGTGGCTCAGCGCATCGATCTTCTCCTTGTCGCGCCCGCGACTGCCGACATTCTCGGCCACTTCGCTCACGGAATCGCCCGAGACTTTCTCGGGACTCTCTATCTCGCAACCAAAGCGCCCGTGGTCGTTGCGCCCGCGATGAACCTCAACATGTGGGAGCATCCCGCCACTCAGGAGAATCTCGCAATGCTTCGCGCTCGCGGCGTTCATGTCGTCGATCCCGACGAAGGTTATCTCGCCTGCGGTATGACGGGCGCTGGCCGCCTCGCCGCCACCGAAGCCATCGTCCAAAAAGTTCGCGGCGTGTTGCGTCTCCGCCACGATCTCGAAGGCCAGACGGTGCTCGTCACGGCCGGCCCCACCTGCGAAGATCTCGATCCCGTGCGCTTTCTCACCAATCGCTCGTCCGGGAAAATGGGTTACGCGCTTGCGGAANNGGCCATTCGACGCGGCGCGCGCGTCATGCTCGTCAGCGGCCCCACCGATCTCGCGATCCCCGAAGGCGCCGACTGGGTTCCTGTTCGCGCCACCGAGGAAATGCGCAACGCAGTCCGCGAACACGCCGCCGAAGCGAACGTCGTCATCATGGCCGCCGCTGTTTCGGACTATCGTCCCGCTGCCGCTCATTCGCAAAAACTGAAGCGCGGTGACGAACGCCTCACCCTCAAACTCGAGCCCACGCCCGACATTCTCGCCGAGCTTGGCCGTGCGCCGTCGCAAAAAGGCCGCATCCTCGTAGGCTTCGCCGCCGAAACCAATGACATCGCCGAGAACGCCCGCGCGAAACTCGCACGCAAAAACGTGGACATGATCGTCGCAAACGACATCACGCAAGAGGGTGCGGGTTTCGACACGGACACCAATATTGTGACGCTCTTCTTCCGCGACGGCCGCGAAGTTCCTCTCCCGAAGATGACCAAGTTCGAAGTCGCCAATCGCATCCTCGACCACGTCCTCCAAATTCACTCCAGATAATTCGCGACGTCCGTTTCGTTGTCATCCCGAGCGTAGCGAGGGATCTGCTCTTTCTTGCCCAACTCCTCCTTGTGAATTCACGCGCTCTCCACGATAATCTGTACCTTCGTGGACCAATCGAATCGCTCCCGCGCGGAAGCATGGCTGCGTTACGCCGACGATCTCGGCCTCGGCCCCTACTATCTCGACCGCTCCGCGCCGCAGTCTACGCAAGCGTCATCTCAACCGCAGTCCGAACCTGAAATCGCGGCTCCCGTGGTTCAAACGCTGCACGCTGCAGCCGGTGTTTCGGCAGCAGCGCCGACGAACCGTACACCCGAACTTTCTACCGCACACAAACCAAAACCTGGCGCCTTCGTGCCACCGGTAGCAGGCAAATCGCTTTTCGAATCCATCGAGCGCATCGAAGGCGACACGCTCGACAAGATTCGCGAAAACATCACCCCCAATTGCACTCGCTGCAAGCTGCACAAGGCCCGCACGAAAATCGTCTTCGGTGTCGGAAATCCGAAAGCGAACCTGGTCTTCGTCGGCGAAGGTCCGGGGCGTGACGAAGATATGCAGGGCGAACCGTTCGTCGGCCGCGCCGGAAAATTGCTCACGCAGATGATCGAGGCGATGGGCCTTCGCCGCCAGGACGTTTACATCTGCAACGTCGTCAAGTGCCGCCCGCCCGAAAATCGACTGCCGGAAAAAGACGAGATCGAAACCTGCTCGCCGTATCTTCTGCGCCAGCTCAGCGTGATCCAGCCAAAAGTAATTTGCTGCCTCGGCAGCTGCTCCGCGCAGACAATGCTGCAAACCACGCAAGGCATTTCGCGCTTTCGCGGAGAGTGGTTCGATTTCCGAGGTTCGAAACTGATCGCCACCTATCATCCGGCGTATCTGCTGCGCAATCCGGCCGCGAAGGGCGAAGTCTGGAAGGATCTGCAAAAAGTAATGGCCGTCCTCGGCCTCCAGCCCAAGCCTCGCTAACGCTCATCCCTTGAGGAAACTTTCTTGGAAATCATCCTCGGACTGACGGCGGCTTTCGGTTGGGGTGTGGCGGATTTCTCCGCGCGTTTTGCCACGCGTCGCATCGGTGCCTACCGCACTCTCATGCTGATGCAGCTTTTCGGTTTCGTCGGCCTCACACTCTACCTGGAACAGACAGGGACGTTTTCGCACGGTTTTTCTTGGGGCTGGCGAGCCTGGACCTTTGCCATCGTGGCCGGCTTGCTGAACATTGTTTCGTCGCTATCGCTTTACCGCGCGTTTGAGGTCGGCATGATGAGCATTGCCGCGCCCGTCTCCTCCGCTTATCCCGCCCTGACCGTCGGCCTTGCGCTGCTAAGCGGTGAGCAAATTCATGCACTGCGCGCCGTCGGACTTGCCCTCACTTTCGTCGGTATGATTCTCGCCGCCCTGTCGTTCGCGCGCGATTCAGATCGCTCGTCTTCCGATCCGCCAGTGGCCGCACAGGTTGAAAATACTTCCAGTGCGCATCTGTCGAAGGGTGCTGGATTGGCGATCATTGCAGCTATCGGCTTTGGAGTGATGTTCTGGTGGCTTGGTTTCCACGTGATTCCTCTGATTGGCAGCGGTGTCTCCGTCTGGGTCATTCGTCTCACTTCATTTCTCGTGCTGGCGCTGATTGGCATTCCTACTGGGAAAACTTTTAGGCTTCCGCGCGGACCGGTGTGGTTGCTGCTGGCCGTCATCGGCCTCACGGACACGACGGCATTCGTGGCCAATAACGTCGGCCTCAGGATGGGGCACGTAGCCGTCGTCAGCGTGATAGCGTCGCTCTACGGCGCTGTCACTGTGTTGCTCTCATGGATTTTCTTGCGCGAGCGAATCGAGCGCAGCCAGTGGCTCGGAATTTTCCTGATCTTCGCTGGCATCGTCCTCGTCAGCCTCTAACATCTTGCGACCGACGTGTTTTTCGACCTCACCCGAGCGCAGCGACGCCCAGCTACGGAGACGAATAGCCGTGTATGCTTTTCACTCGGTCATTCGCGTCAAACCGCACAACGTAGTACTAGGGCAGCAGCGGCGCAAACGGTGAAGCGTAAAAACATTCTTTGGTACGGCCCTCCAACTCATCCTTCGGGAACGGTCCCAAAACTCTCCGCACTTCTCGACTCGTTTCGGTCGGCCAAGTTCGTGCAAAACTTCCTTCTCAGTGGAACCAGCTTTAATTTCATCGACACGTGTGTAGAGTTGCCTTTCCCGCAGAATCGCCCATACAAGCCAGACGGCCCAGCCACAACGATCAGGCAACGGGACGTTTCACAGGGATAGCGTAGTGCACATGAGGAGGAAAATGGAAGCTCGCCTCTGAGTCGGATTATCGGAAACCTGCCCTCACCCAATTCTAACGCTCAGCGAGGGGAGCTCCGATTTTGCTGTTCCGACACAGGACCCTTTAGTTCCGACATAAACTCGTCCGCCCGTGCCCCGCCACGAATTGGAAGGCGGGGATTCGTCCCAGCCGTAAACGGCCGCGCGAAGCGCGCGCCTATGCGCTGCTATTATCGCAGCAAGTACCTGGGTTGCCTGCGCGCCGCTGCCACCTCAGATCTCCCGCGAGTCGCTCCAGTTGAACCGTGCCCCACCCGATTTTCGCCTCCCCAAAAAGTCCACAGAACTCGCTTGACAAAATCGAACTTTCTTCTGCTAGCATAAATTGGGGTGCATTTGCCCCCAGAAAGGACGCGGCATGAGCACGCCAGCGAGCGAAAGCATCGCCGAGCACGCACAACCTGAAATCCGGGAACGCCAATCTCCCGATTGGCGGCCGGCGGAGCGCCATGCAGAAGAATGGCCTTCCCAGGCTCGGCGCCGGTCTGACGCCGCTGAATCTGCTGCACCGCCAACCTCCGCCACGCCATACGCTAACCCCCTCGCCCGGCCCCGTCCTTCTTCGCTAGCCACCAGCCCCTCGTACTGCCTTCCACTATCTTCTAATCGCAACATCCCGTTATTAGAATCAGGTCCAACCCATTACAAACAAACGATCGGCCCCGGTTCTAATCCCAACATTCTGCGATGTCCGCAAATTTCGTTCTTTCGGGATGCCTCAAGAACAGGTGCCACAAATGCAGAAATTCGCCGGCCGTCAGCGCGGCAGTTCTTGCCCTTGCAGTGCCGGTCGCGCTAGCCATCGCCCTCTACTCGACAATGAGTGCCGAGTAGAATTTGACGCAACTCACAGAAAACAAACAAAGTCGGTACAACCTACTCGACAATACCGTGAGGCATTTCACGGACGAAAGCGATGGGCTACTTCGCGGGCGGACTCACGCCAAAGCCGCGCGAACCAAGTTCCGAAGCGCTGCCTTATCGCCGGACGTGTTCGAGCTGCTTGTATCCCGACGTCCCGTCAGTTTCCGCATCGGCCATCAAGGGAAGAAGAACGGATCGCGATGGCTGCTACACTATCCGCTCCCATGGCCGCACGCTATTGCGACGTCGCACTCCCCATCCCCCTGCGCTCGACGTTCACCTACGCCGTGCCCGCTGCGCTCGACGGCGAAATCCTCGTCGGCCGGCGTATCGTCGTCCCCTTCGGCCGGCGTGCAATGATTGGCGTAGGTCTCACTGAATCGGACCGAGCGCCCGAAGGCGCGCGATTTAAATCACCCGGAAAATCCGAGATCAAAGAAATCGCCGAGCTGATGGATCCCCTGCCGGCGCTCCCGCCAAAGCTCATCGAACTGGGCCACTGGATCAGCCGCTATTACCTCGCGCCCATTGGCGAAGCTTTTCGCGCAATGCTGCCACCGGAAATCGAGCTGCGTCACGACCGCGAATACTCACTCACCGACGCCGGCCGAGCCTATCTCAGCGAACTTGCGGCAACTGAAGAAACCACGGACGTCGAAAGCTCCGAGCTGAACCTGCTGCAACACCTCGACCCCGACACTTCATCGCCCGCGTCTGCGCGTGCCCGCCGCCGGCGAGTCAACGAAGCTGCGGCTGAAGCGCTCGTCCGCCGTGGCTACCTTGCCGCGCGCGATATTCTGCGTCCCGTAAAAACGCGCACCCAAAAGATCGTCGCCTGGCGCCCCGGCACCACTGAGCTTCTCACCGGCGCCGCTGAAAAAAGAATCCGGGAGGTGCTTACCGCCACGCGCGGTCCACTGCCATTAGCATTGCTCTTGGAAAAAGCGGACGCATCGCGCGCGGTGGTCCAGCGGCTAGAAAAAGCGGGCATGCTGCAGACTTGGGAAGAGCCCATCACGCCCGGCGAAGACGCCTGGGATACCGACTTCATTCCTCCTGCCAACGTGCTGAACCTCGAGCAGAAGGACGCGCTCGCCGAAATCTGGCGCTGGCTTGTGGCTGGCGAATTCGCGGCGGCTCTGATCCACGGCGTCACCGGCAGCGGCAAAACCGAAGTGTATCTCGGCGCTATCGAAGCAGCGCTCTCGCGCGGTAAGACGGCCATCGTCCTCGTCCCCGAAATCGCGCTTACTCTCTGGGTCGGCCGCCTGGTGCGCGCGCGCTTCGGCGAGCGCGTGGCCGTTCTGCACAGTGGTTTGCCCGATATCGAACGCGCGCGCGAATGGTGGCGCGTTCGTCGCGGAGAAGCCAGCGTCGTTGTCGGCACTCGCTCGGCTGTGTTCGCGCCGCTGGAGAATCTTGGCTTGATCATCGTGGACGAAGAGCAGGAGTCGAGCTACAAGCAGGAGGAAACGCCGCGCTACAACGGTCGCGACACCGCCGTCTATCGCGCGCGCCTCGAAGGCGCCGTCGCGCTACTCGGCTCGGCGACGCCTTCGCTGGAAACCTACCACAATGCCCGCGCCGGAAAATATCGCCTGCTGAAATTGACCTCGCGCGTCGAGAACCGCCCGCTCGCCGAGGTTCGCATCGTGGATCTGCGCGAGGAATTTCGCCGCCAGCATCGCGCCGCACCCGTTTCGGAAACTCTTCGCGCCGCCATCGCGTTGCGTCTCGAAGAGAAAACGCAAGCGATGGTGCTGATCAATCGGCGCGGCTACTCGTGGTCCCTTCTCTGCCGGACGTGCGGCGCGCTCGTCCAATGCCAGAATTGCAGCATCGCGCTCACCTATCACAAAAACCGCGAACGCCTCGAGTGCCACTACTGCGGATATTCCATTCGCCCGCCAAAGGAATGCCCGAAATGCCGCGGCGAATATATGTATTTCGTTGGCGACGGGGCCGAGCGCGTGGACGAATATCTCCGCGAACAATTTCCAAGCGCCCGCATCGCCCGCCTGGATCGCGACACCGTGCGCACGAAGCGCGAATACCAGCAAGTCCTCGGCGCTTTCGCTAAAGGCGAAATTGACGTTCTCGTTGGGACGCAGATGGTCGCGAAAGGCCACGATTTCCAGCGCGTGACTCTCGTGGGTGTCGTCGCTGCGGATCTCGCTCTCGGCCGCCCCGACTTTCGCGCAGCCGAGCGCACTTTTCAATTGCTCACGCAGGTCGCGGGCCGCGCCGGTCGCGGCGAACTTTCCGGCGAAGTGCTCGTCGAAACCTACTATCCCGAGCACTACGCGATTCAATTTGCGGCGCGGCAGGATTACATTTCCTTTTACGAAAAGGAGGCGCACTTCCGGCGAATCCTGCACTATCCGCCATTCACCGCGCTCGCAAATATCCTAGTGCGCGATCGGAAGATCGAAAACGCGATTCGCTGGTCGCGCGCGCTCGCCGGGTATTTCGCGCCATTCGAAAAGCACGGCGTGAAAATTCTTGGTCCCGCCGCCGCGCCGCTCGCGCGGCTCCGCCGCGAATACCGTTTTCAATTCGTGCTGAAATCTCCGCACCGCTCCGCGCTCGGAAAAGCCCTCGCCGGCTGCCTCGATTTTTGCGCGGGGAAAACAATCCCCGAAACCGCCGTAATCGTCGACGTCGATCCCACTAGCTTATTTTGAGCAGTGGGTACAGAGCAGCGCACTAACTAGTGAGCCAGGGAGTCACACAAGCACGAACATCGCTTCAAGTGAGGTTTTGTAGNNATTTGTAGGCGGGCGGTTTTTATTTCGGGCGCGAGCTAAATGGCCGGCCACGGAGTAAAACACAGCAGAAACATCGCCAGCGCGACGAGCGCCCACACGCGCCGCAAATTATCGAGTGGCTGCCAGTTATCGTACACCGGAGGATGCCGAAATCGCAGCGTTAGCACGAGCAAGAGGCCGCCCCAGCCATACCAGAGCGGGTCCAGCTTACCGATTGCCAACAGTATGAACGAAACGGCGATCGAGATTTTCGTGTGCCATTTGCTCGCGAGGCTGAACATGATGTGCCCGCCGTCGAGCTGCCACACCGGCAACAAATTTAACGCCGTTACAAATAGCCCGACCCAGGCGGCACGGCCAGTCGGACTCAGCAATATCCATGTCACATCGATGTGCGAATGAAACAGCCCGGCGAATATTCGCTGCAGGAGCGGATGGCCGAACACGATCGCCGCGGTATCTTCCGCGCCCGGAACAATTTTCGACGTCGCCACTCCGTACGCCAGCGCGGGCAGCGCGAGGACAAAACCGGCGACGGGCCCTGCAAGGCCTATATCGAACAGCGCGCGCCGCGTGGTAATCGGCGAGCGAATGCGAATGAACGCACCGAACGTGCCGAAAAGCGTGGGCGCGGGAATAAAATATGGATAGCTCACATCGATGCCATAAATTTTGCAGGCGACGTAGTGTCCCATTTCGTGCGCAAACAAAATGGCCAGCAGCGTAAACGAGAACGGAATTCCCAGCGCGAGCAGCGCCGGATGCTTGAACGGCAGCAGCATCAACGTCAGCGGATTCTGATCTCCGGAGAACGGTTCCCGATTTTGCGCGTAGGAAACCGCGAATTCCGCGCCGACCGCGAGCGTCGATATCACCGTGAGCAAAAACAGGATCAGCGCAGGCCAGATCGGGCGGCGCTTCGGCGGAGGTGGCATATAACCCACCTGCAGCGGGAATCGCATATCGAGAATTTCGACCGGTATCCGGCCGTGTCCATTACCTTCGCTCATTTACCCTCGTGAATCCGCGCGCGCCGGTGTCCGCCCTGGAGGCGAATATCGCCGGGACTCATGCAGATGTTCGGGTGCATCTTCGTGAAGTTATTGGATGCACCGGAACGAGAAATCGCCGCGTGATTCAAAACCGTGGACGCGCAACTGCGGACGTAAAGTCGCTGCCTTTTGTCCCTTGCCTGACGTAGGTCGGGCGGCAGCCGTTGAAGAAAGCCCACACGAACGTTCAGGGCTTGGCGGTTGGAGCCGGAAGCGACTGGAGTTCTTTGCCGGGCTTGAAGCGCACGGCTTTGCCGGGCGGAATGTTAACCTGCTGTCCGGTCCGCGGGTTGCGTCCGATGCCGGTCTTGCGCGGCTTCACATTGAACACGCCGAAGCGGCGCAGTTCGATGCGCCGTCCATGACCGAGCGCATTTTTCATCGCTTCGAAAACGGTCTCGACAGCCTGCTCCGCCTTTGTCCGGGTAATATTGGTTTTGGTTACGATAGCGTTGACGATGTCGAGCTTGATCACGACTGCCTCCGGGAATCTACTTCTAGGCCGGAACTCCATGCTAGACAGGGGGTTGCAGGTTGTCAAGCACGACGCCGTGTAATACACTGCGCAACTCCCCAGGAGGAACAAATGTCGGTGAAGTCGGACAAGTGGATTCGCAGGATGGCCCAAGAGCACAAAATGATTGAGCCGTTCGAGGACCGCCAGGTGCGCGACGGCGTGATCAGCTACGGAGTGTCGTCCTACGGCTACGACATGCGCGTCGCCGACGAATTCCGAATCTTCACCAACGTGAATTCCACGATCGTCGACCCGAAACATTTCGACGCGAAATCATTCGTCGAATTTCAGGGCGCTGTTTGCATCGTGCCTCCGAATTCTTTCGCGCTGGCGCGCTCGGTGGAATTTTTCCGAATCCCTCGCAACGTGCTGACGCTCTGCGTGGGCAAATCGACCTACGCGCGCTGCGGGATCATCGTCAACGTCACACCGTTCGAGCCCGAATGGGAAGGATTCGTCACGCTCGAGATCAGCAACACCACGCCGCTCCCCGCCAAAATCTACGCCAACGAAGGACTCGCGCAGGTCGTCTTTTTCGAATCCGACGAGCAGTGCGAAGTCTCCTACAAAGACAAAAAAGGAAAGTACCAGTCGCAGCAAGGCATCGTCCTGCCGAAAATCTGACGATCCGAGAAGGCCTCTAGCGAGCGAGGCTCCTTTCCCGTGCGCTCAAGGCTCCGGTGGCGCGTCGGCCGAGTAGCCATCCGGATAGAAGTGATTCGCCGTAATGTAGGGAAGGAACCGGGCGCCGAACCAGATCGTGTTGTTCTTCTCGACCTCTACCTTCGGCAAACTCCAATTTAGTTGCGGCTCCGGATAGTAGGTGAACTTCTTCGTGTCCGGATCGAAGAGCACGAGTGAACTCTGCGGCTGGTCGGAAATCCAAATCTTGTCGTTCTTGTCGGGCCAGACATCGTAGGGATTCGCGCCCTGCGTCGGCATTTTGTATTCGGTCATTTTTCCGGTTGCGGGATCCAACCGTCCGACGATTCCGGTAGTGTACTCCGAGAACCAGACGATGCCTTTCGAGTCCACTCCGATGCGGCGAATCTGTCCCCACGACGATGGCGCATAATATTCCGTGTACTCTTCGTTCCGAGGATTGAACACCGTCACCAATCCCTTGTCATAGCCCGCGCCCCAGATTGTCCCGTCCACCGGACTCGCTGCGAGACCGTAGATCAAGTTATCGGGCGTCGGCGTCTGCCACTGATGCACCACGCGAGTTTTTGCCACCAACTCGCCCATGCCGCCCGGCCCCTTCACCATGCCGAACCACACGTTGTCGTCCTTATCCGTAACCACCTGCAGCATGCCTCCACGCCGCGGCGTGTAGTGCCTGATCTGCTTTCCCGTGGCGGGATCGAGCTCGCCCAATTGCCCGCCGGTAATTTCCGCCCAGTACACGTGCCCTTTGCTATCCACCGTGATGCCGTGCATGAAAACGTACGTGTCGGGTCCCTTGAGCGGATACACCTTGAACCGCTTGTTCGGATCGACTTGCGTCGGGTCAAGATGGATCATCGCGTTCGCGGTGGGATTCGCGTACCAGACGCCGTCCGGCACGATGAACGGATCGTGCAGCAGTTGCGGCACCGGACGGCCTTCCGGCGAAGCAACCCACGGATCCTGCGCCGCCGCTCCGTCGATTTCGTTCGCACCGATCACAGCGCCTTTGAACGGTGGCCGCGGAAAATTGTCCGGAATGTCGTAGGAAACGTAGATGGCCTTCGCGAGCGCGTCCTCGTCGAGGATCGGCGGATCGACTTTGAGCCTCTTGTCTGGCGCGCCGGGAGGAAAATTCGTCGCGAGATAATCGGCGAGCTGATCTTTCTGCGCGCCGGNNAAGGGATTGTCCGTCGGTCCGGTTTCGGTCATGCGCGCGATTCCGATGCGATAGCCCTCCTTCGTTCGGTGCATCGTCCCAAATTCAGGGCCGTGGCATCCGGTGCAATTCGCTTTCAGCAGATCGCGCCCCGGCCCGGGAGGATAAAGCTCGTCCATGCTGTTGACCCACACGGTATTCGCGCCGGCGCCAGGTCCGCCGGCAGCCGCGTTCATTCCTTCGGTGGACGCGCCCTGCGCCGTGGCCGGCCGCACGCTAATGTTCTTCGTCGCGATGTCCGCGGTCTTAGTCTCGCCAGGCGCCAAATCGATCCGCAATGTCGGGGACGTGTAACCTCTTTCGAGGACGATCACGTCGTACGATCCCGGCAGCGCTTGCGGAACGGTGTAATGTCCCTTCACCGTGAAAACCGTGTACCAAAGCTTGTACGTGAGGTTGTGCACCGTCACGCGGAATCCGACGACCGCGCCCTGATCGGCAGTCACCGTTCCCGAAAGCGTTCCGCGAGCGGGCGACGACGTCTGCATCTGGCCCGGCGACGCTACTGCGGCGAAAAGTATCGCGAGCATCACCGCTGCATTTGCGGCCACGCGCGCACTCGGGCGACTCATCATCTGTGTCATCGGTTCCCCCCCGTCACTGAGTGGACGCGAGAGTACCAGCCGCAGATCGCGCCCGCAAGACCGCGGCAACTATAGTGGCGCCTGTAACCGAGCGCTCACGCCTACGCCAAGAAGTCATTGAATGCTAGGGGGGATGTTGTATCGGGGACCTCCAGGCCGTGAGCCATAGGAAGGCTTCTCAGCGAAACGGCGGGCGGGCCGGTAGCGGCGCCTCGTAGCCCCTTGATGCGGTCAAATCCCAATCTCACGGACGATGGCTGCTATAAAACAAGCCATCTCTTCAGCTAGCTAGAGCCTCGGAGCGGACGCCCCTTGCAAGCACCTTCGCGAACTGTTGTGCCGCTACCGGCCGCCCGAAATAGTGTCCCTGACCCTCATCGCATCCGTGGGCTTGAAGAAATGCCAGTTGCTCGGCTGTTTCCACACCCTCGGCAATGATCCGGTGCTTGAGACTTTTGCCCATGCTGATCACCGCGCTGACGACGATGGCGTCGTTCGAGCTGGAAATGATCTCGTGCACGAACGACTGATCGAGCTTCAGCGCGTCGATGGGAAATCGAGTCAAATAACTCAAGCTGGAATAGCCCGTGCCAAAATCATCCACGGCCAGCCGCACACCGATGGCCTTGAGCTGTTGAAGCGCGTAGGCGGTGGACTCGGCACGCCGCATGAGAACAGTTTCGGTCAATTCCAGCTCGAGATACCTGGGATCCAGAGAAGTCATCTTCAGGGCCGCTTGAACTCCTGCGAGAAACTGGTCGCTTCGAAATTCCAGCGACGAGATATTGACTGCCACGGGGACGGCTCGCAAGCCCGCATCAAGCCATTCGCGCGTTTGCCGGCAGGCTTCGAGCAGCACCCAGTGGCCGATTCCCACGATCATGCCCGTGTCTTCGGCGATGCTGAGGAATTGCCCTGGAAGCAGCAGCCCACGCTCCGGGTGTTGCCAGCGCAGGAGCGCCTCGACGCTCGTGATGGCTCCCGTCTTGAGATTTA
>PKUY01000238.1 GCA_003131705.1 Acidobacteriota bacterium
TCGACCATCATTTGTGCCGGATTGTACGAAGTCATCTCTCCCGAACTGTGAATCATCGTATCTCCGGTCCCGACCGCCACGACACTTTCTCCCGGCTTGAACCCGAGTTGCTGAACCAGTGGGGTCCAGCCCGGCGGCAAGGCTTCTTCGTTCTCTACGGTCACGACGCTGTTGTATTGCAGGTTGTTGCCCTGAGACTCCGGGCTGGTGCCGGATTCGAAATATTCAGTCGGATATACATGCACTCCTGTGGCGGTTTTTCCCAGCAGTAAAAAGGCTCGGCCGAGAATAGCATTTGTCTCATTCCATGGACCCAATGCCCCTACCTTGTAGTTCATCTTAAGCTCGTTGCGTATTGGGCCGCCGACGAATATCGCATTTGTAAACGAAACGGAAGACAAGGCCAGCGTTCCGGAAGCGGCAGCAGACAGGATGGTCGGGAACATTGGAGGCTTGGCTCCCGCCATCACTGCGGCGATCGCCACATTTTTCACGGTGCATTGCCTGGCGCCCGGCAGCATGTCATTTCTGGAGACCATGTCGGTGGGCTTCCGCTTCGTTTCCGCAAGCATGGCCTCGACTCGTGCCTCAGTGGGAAGAAATATCGGTGCATAGTCTGTCCAGTCATTCCGTTTAAATAGCTCCTGAAGATTCTCTTCCGTATCAGTCAATGTGGGGGGAACAGCTTTCGTTGCAGGCAAGCCGGTCAGGGATTCTTCCGCGCTGGGGGGGACCGTAAGTCCATCCACGATTTCCTGAGCAAAAGGCTTTCCGTTGACAGGGTCGTTCCCATTGACATAGGCAGAAAGAACCTCCTGTGGCTGACCGGCAAACGGCTGCCGAACGACCACCCAGCGGGCCGATTTGCCGCTAAGATATCTTTTATCGTAGGCGATGAAGCGGTAAGGCCCCGTCCCGACGATGTTGACGCAGGGTTTCCCCGGTTTCAGCTCATTCTCGATTGTACGCGCATGCCGAGACCCGGCCATGACACATCCGTCTCAACCGGCTACGCCCAGAATGGCTGCATCGGCGTTCTCAGCCAATTCTTTCAACAACCCGGGATCGTCAACCATAAAAGAACCGTTCTTAACCTTGTACACCAGTTTGGTTGTAGGATGATTTTTTGCGAACCATTTTTGCAGCTCTTCAAAGAATATGGCATTGGACTTTGCATCTCCCCAATTCTCTGATACATACCAGATTGTCTTTCCATCAACTGTATCAAGGCGTGGTATGAGCGGCGCACGTTCTGCAACCTTGTTGGGAATCTCCGGATTCAACACGGTTACAAGATTGCTGGATGTATCCTTCGAGCTGCGAGAATTCTGAGGCGCTGCGATCGTTGGCGAAAACATGCAGGTAGAAAGCGCAACAATGACAGCGAATAATGCTGAGCCGGTAGGCGGTGTCCTTTTTCTCACAAATTACTCCTCGGGGCTTGATACAAAACCTCTACCCTCTGAATTTATTTACGTGCCGGATCGGGGTGCACGGAGCTGAAAGCTGCTCCATCTGTATCTGCATCTGGAGGATACTGATGACCATAGTATTTGTAAAATGGATCTTTTCTATCTATATTGATCCAAATATCAGATATGTGAGGAATTATGGAATTTCAGAATTTCGATGCCGGCCTGCTGGTAGCGCTGGATGCATTGCTCTCAGAGAAAAGTGTTACTCGCGCGGGTGAACGGCTCCACCTTAGCCAGCCCGCGACCAGCAGTATTCTTGCTCGTTTGCGGCGATGCTTTGGCAATGATTTGCTGGTGCTTACGGGACGCAGGATGGTGCTGACCCCCTTAGCGGAAAGCCTCGTGCAGCCAGTGCGCGATTGTTTGCTCCAGATTCAGCGCACCGTGGCTTCCAAGACGGAGTTCAATCCCGCCACATCCATCCGGAAGTTTTGCCTGGCGGTTTCCGAATATACTTCGGCCGTTCTGATGTCCCAGGCCCTGCAGGAAATTGCTCAAATGGCTCCCGGGATTACATTCGAACTCGTGCGTTTGGATGAAACCAATGAGCAGAAACTTGAAAAAGGCGAGATCGACTTTCTCATCCGCCCTACCGCTCATACCCTCGCTATGCACCCGAAGGAGCCGCTCTTCGAGGATACTCTCACGTGTGCAGTGTGGAACAAAAACTCTCTTGTCGGTAACACAATCTCCCCGAAGAAGTTCTTCAAAATGGGCCATGTCGCTGCTCATTTCGGGTACTCTGCGATATTGGAGGATTGGTTTGCGAGGCATTATGGGGAATTATTGAAAGTCGAGGTGGTTACGCAGGATTTCGAGACCGCATGCCGGCTTGTCGTGGGAACAAATAGAATCGCCACAGTCATGAGCCGCATGGCACGGCTTTGTGCAGAGCACCTGCCGATTAGATTAATCCGTCCTCCTTTCGCCATCCCACCAGTGATGCATTGTCTGCAATGGCATCGATATCAAGACCAGGATCCTGGACATATCTGGCTGCGAGCCAGGTTGAGGGAAGCAGCCCGTAAGCTTAGTGCGGCGCATAGTCTAGCGACTAATTGCTCAGCAATGAATGGCGGGGACGTAGCCGTTCTCCAACACAAGCTTCCCACGGCTACGAAAAAGGCGAATGAGTACACCAAACCAGAGCAAGAAGAGGTTGTACATGAGCCAAGGTTATAGCAGACTGCCTTCGAAACCAGGGCTGTAAGTCGCTGATTCTTCGGCCCGCAAGTATTTTGGCGAATGACAACCGGGTCATAAGCTCCGCACTACAAGGCCCGCGGGGACTACGACACGGTGTATTACTCGTCCGCCGACTGCAGCAAGCCTAGGAGAGTCTCCACACGGCCAATCTTGTCTTCGTCTTCGAATGCTGTGCTGCGCTCATTTCCAATCAGATATCTTGATTCCCCGACCGATGCTGAAGTTGGTGACATAAAAAGTGCTCTGAGTCTCACCGCCGACTACCACGATGCGTATGTCCCTTGGGTTCGTATATGGTTTGATCAGCATTGTCTTGTTTCCGTCCTGAAATGCTTTGACCCAGCTTGCATACGGCTCCAGGCCTTGTTTGCCCAGCCCCCAGACGGTTGAATAGTGAACGCCGTTCGACCAATACTGATCAACGGTCATTTGAAAGTTATCGCAGAAATACTGCGATAGCTTTTCTTTTGTTTCGAACCCATAGGAGTCATGAAGCATCCGGGCAACGGTCGGATCCATATAAATCGTAACGGCTCCGCCTCCGGCAAGCCCGTGCGCATAA
>PKUY01000178.1 GCA_003131705.1 Acidobacteriota bacterium
CTTCTCATGGAAGGAGTTACCCGTCGGAACCGCGCTGACGTTTGCCCTGGTTGCAAATTCGTTGTGTCAAGGCCGCGGACGGCACGGGAAACATTACCGGCGGCGAGTTTGGCCGGCGGCCAGAGCTGGAACGGGGAGGAAGTTCCCGAAATTGGCACCACATCGTGCCAACGCGAAATTAGCAGCACTTTGTGCCAAGCATCCGCGCAAAGGCTACTTCACGCATTCGAAGCTGCCGGCGTCCTCTGGATTTCCCTGCCCTTTGTATTGCGCATGCTTGGGGTAGGCACAGAGCGGACGGCTGCGGCCCGGGAACGCCTTACCCGTAGCGATCACCAAGTCGGGCGCTTTGCCGTTTTCCACCCAATCGACGACGCCAGCGAGCAAGTCGAATTTGTCGAGGGCTGCGGGGCCGCCTTCGCAGTGAAGCATCCCCGGAACGAAATAGAACCGGCTCGAATTCATCACCTGGTCGAGGCCGCCGTTGGCGTCGGCCATTCTTTCGTAGTAAGCGAGCGTGTCGAACGGGCTGAAGACCGGATCGCTGGTGCCGTGGTAGAAGACGAGCTTGCCGCCGTGGCCGAAAAAGGAGCTGAGATTCGTCCAGGTCGTGTCGGTGAGAGTTTGGTTTTCGTTTTCGCGAACGCGGGCGACCAGGGTATCGACATCCACGTCGATGGGCTGCTCGACGCTGGCCAGGATATTCGGGCCGGGACTGGGAAGAAAGCTCATGAACGGGCCGCCGAAGCCTTGCACATAACCCGTGTCCCAGGGGAACGGCGCGTAGACATGATTCCCGCGTGAATCCTTCGGACCCGCGAACGCTTCCTGCAAGGCGCCCACCTGCTGCGAGGTGAGGCAGGACTCCGTCTTCGCGCCCTTGCACTGAAGCACGGCGGGATCGTAGCGGCAGGCCTGCGGATTGAAGATCATGCCGTCCTTCAAGCCGTCTTTCTCATCGCAGGTCTTCATGATCGATTCGGCGAGAAGTTTTTTGTCGCCGTCGGAAAAATCCTTGGTGGGATCAGGTTTTCCGGAAGCGTCTTTGGGTGCGATCTTTGCGAACGCTCCGCGCGCGTAGGCGAGTCCGATATTCGAGTAGCCGGTAAGCATCGCTGGATCGCCCACAATGATCCCGTCGAAGTAGGTGGGGTAGCGCTGCGACATCATCATGCCCTCGCGCCCGCCGGTCGAACAGCCACCGAAGTAGGAATGTTTCGCGGGTTGGCCGTAATACTGCGCGATGATCTCTTTGGAAACGACGGCCACGCGGCCCACAGCGACGTAGGCAAAATCCAGGCTGGCGATTTGATCCTTCATGAACGAGGCGTCGAACACAGCGCCTTTGTGCCCCGTGTCGGTCGAGACAACCGCGAAGCCGCGCGCGAGCCCCGGATTGTTACTCGCACCCGGCATGCCAAGGGGCGGGATGATGTTTCCGTTGAGTCCGCCGCCGCCCTGAAACAAGAACCGCCCGTTCCAATTGTCGGGTAGCCTGAGCTCGAATCCGATGGCGTACGGCCTGGCGTCAACGCCGGTGCGCGGATCGATCACGCCATCGACGCGGCAATACGCCGGGATCGCGACCGGGATCAATTCCGGGGAGAGCGACGGCGTGCGCAAGGTCCCTGGCGGCGTAGTCGGGACAGCCTCCGCCTTCGTGATCTGCACGTTCATACCGGCGATCTTGAGATTCACCAAGTCCGCGCACTTTTGCACGGGAGCGATGGAGCCCGGCGTCCGGCCGTACGAGGAAGATGTGATTGCCAGGAGCAGAACCGAAAAGACTGCAAGGACTGCAGCATTGCGGATGTGCTTCATGTGATCGTGGCCTCCCGCCGAGAATCAGGTTGCGCGTCCCCCTGACACGGCAAACCTACGCCATTGTAGTCAGGGGGCTGGCGGATGCAAGCGGAGGTTGGATTGCGAGACGGACCCGGATCAGAGTTACTGGTTAGTTTGTGGGATTGGGAGGAAGATGCGTCTGAGCGGAGTGTCTACTTAGACGCAAAAAGCAGCGACAGTTGACGCCTCGCGGAACGGGATGAGGTACGATGCGCCAGAATCGTGTTACGGCTCCTAAGCGCTCAGGCAAGAGCCTAGTTTCGTTCGCCTGACGGTACAGATAAGTTCTCACCGCTCTGCAGTCGCCTTGGCATAAGGGATTTCTTTGAACACACGGACGCTGGCATCTCTTCCAGATATCCCGCTGATCAGGCCGGTATCAATTTGGATAGGGTCCTTGATCTGCGCACCACATGGTATAGTCAGCAATATGTATATAAGAGCGGCCCAACAATGTTTCGTCATTTTTCCTCTTCCCTGGCTCGCCTTCGCAGACATTTCGGGAATAAAAAGTCTCTTTCCGGCATAAGGCTCAGTCCGGCGCCACTCGATCCAATGGGTGTGCAACCGCGTTCCATGGATGGGAGGCATTGCCCCTACTTGAGTCGCGACCCAGGCCGCAAAGCGATTCCGCCGTGTTCGGGCGCAAGGGCCGGAAGAATGGAACGGCCGGCCCGCGTCACAATGCCTCGCAGCACTGAGCGCCGGCCGACCGCCCTTCCCAGGGGGTGGGAACTTGTGTCAATCAACTTCATTTCCATGGCTCGCTTTTCTCACGCGTACGAACGCCTTTCGTTTTCACTGGCGCACAAGGCTCAGTCCGGAACCGCTTGATCCAAGGCGTCCTGCAACCGCGTTCCATGGATCGGCGGGGTTGCGCCGATTTGGGTCGCGACCCAGGCCGCAAAGCGATTCGCGGACTCACTGATTCTGTCGAGCGATTCTCCACGAATATAGTGGTGCGCCAAACACGCTGTGAAAGCGTCTCCAGCACCCACGGCATCTGCGACTTTCACATTGAAACCTCTGTGTTCCACGGTCTTGTCCTTCGAAACTAGCAGGCTGCCGCGCGCGCCGCGCGTCACACAGATCAATCGCAGACCGTATTCCACCAGCAATCCTCGAGCCCGCACCTCTTCGCTTCGGGGAGCAACCCCGAGGAGATCGGACACGCGGAAGAGTTCTTCGTCATTCAGCTTTGCAATATGGGAGTGCTTGAGGGATTCCTGGAGCAATTCCCTGCTGTAAAACGACTCACGCAGGTTGACGTCATAAATGCGCAGGGTGCGTTCCGGTGCAGCGTCGAGAAACCGTTGAACTGTGGCGCGAGAGATTGGAGAGCGTTGGGCCAAAGACCCGAAGCAGATCACATCGGCCCGCGCGGCCAAGTCAGCCCATGCAGGCGTCCATTCCAGGCAATCCCAGGAAACGGAGTCTTTGATTTTGAACTCCGGCTGGCCTGCGGCGTCGATTTGTACGCTCACCATGCCGGTCGGATACTGGGTGTCTTCTTGCAAATGCGAAGTGCTGAGGCCAAGCTTCTGCATGGCGGCTCGAACCTCCCGCCCAGCTTCGTCGTTCCCGACACGACTCGCGACGACACCTTCATCTCCGAGCAGGTTGGCCATGTAGGCGAAGTTCGCAGGTGCGCCGCCCAACGCCTTTCCCGAAGGCAAGAGATCCCACAAGACCTCGCCTAATCCGATCATGATTGCTGGTCGAGTCATCGATCTTCCGTCAAGGTAGTACTCCCCCATTCAAAGGCACCCTCGTTCGACGCGCTTTGTAAATGTTTCCGGCATTCTGGAGCAGGCGGAGATCTAATCATCGAAAGAGCCTTGGCGCAAAATCAGCCAGATACTTGCGCCACACCGTCCACACATGGGCGCCGGAACTCTCAACCCAAACGTGTTTGATGCCGGCTTTTTCCAGATTCTCGTGAGACTTCTTTACTGGCTCAAGCAAGAAATCATCGCTGCCGATTCCAATCCAAAGCAACCGGAGTTGTTGATTGACCCGGGCAGCGTTCGCCAATCTCCCATGATAGTCATTCGCTGTATCAGAAATTTCGATAGCAGGACTGAATGCCCCAATGTAAGCAAATTGATCTAGGTGATTTAGTCCGATACTAACTGCCTGGGCACCGCCCAAGGAAAGACCTGCCAAGGCGCGATGCTCGCGATCCGGTAGCGTGCGAAAAGTGGCGTCAATGAACGGAATCAGGTCATTCGAAACTACACTGTCGAACAGCGTGAACCCGTCCTGCATCATCTGTCGGATAGGAGCCGAAATTCGAGAGGAAGCCGGCTGCGGAGGCGCGGGCTGTAAATGGACTCCGGTCATTCCGTTCTCATTCACGATAATCATGGGTTTTGCTTTGCGGGAGGCGATCAGGTTGTCGAGGATAAAGTTCTCATGTCCTTGGTCACTCCACCCAGCCTCGTCTTCTCCCGCCCCATGCTGAAGATATAAAACCGGGTATCGCGTCGTGCTCTCATCGTATCCGGGTGGCGTATACACAAAAAATCTTCTCAGTTGACCCGTTGTCTTCGAAAGGTACCATTGGGAGCGTACCGTGCCGTGCGAGACATCTTTGACGGCAAAGAAATCCGATTCCGGGGAGGGCACTTCCAGCCCACTGACTTCTTTCATCGCGGCGAAAAACACTCTGCTGCCCGGGTCATTCGAAGCGAATCCATCCACGGAAACCTCATAGTAGTGGAATCCCGGCAGCAAAGGCTTGGTTCTCACTTCCCAGAGTCCATCTTCGCCCTTCACCATGTCATAAGTGGACTGGCCCAGCTCCATGAGCAACTGCACTTTTTGCGCTTGATCGGCTCGCACGCGAAAGGTCGCGCTCAAATCAGGATGGATTTGTGGATACTCCGCGCCGGGAATATTGGTGGGTGCCGGATGTGAATCGTCTGCCTGCGCCCAGCACAACCCACAACTTACAATGACCAGAAGTACAAGTCGCTTGATTCCCATCTGATCTACTCCTCGATGCTGTTGAGTGTCTCCATATCGGAAGGCACTGTCTAAGGCATGAGCGGTCCACTTGCGCTAATGAATCTGTTCACTTTTCGGTTTGGCGCCTTCCGCTCGGCCCCGTAAGAGTGAAAGATTGATGGCATCGGCCATGGCCTTGTATCCAGCTGCGTTGGGGTGAAGATGGTCCCCTGAGTGAAAATCCTCACGAAACTGCGCCGGATGGTTCGGATCGCGCACCGCGGTATCGAAATCGAAAACACCGTCGAAGGCACCGCTTGTACGAACCCACTGATTGACCGCCTGGCGGCTAGCTTCTCCTTCATCGCTGTAATAATCGGCCCCTTCGAAGGGCGTCAAAGTGCCACCAAATACTCGGATTCCGTGCTCGTGCGCCCGGTCGATTATTTGCTGCAGACCTACGATGAGGTCTTGGGCGCTCACATGTTGCTCGGCAAATGGGTTTCCGGCAGGGACGGTGCCGTCTTTGGATGGAGGCGGCTTCATGTGGGGCCAACCGATGTCGTTAATACTCTCTAACACGATCACGTCTGCGACGCCCGGCTGTGCCAGGACGTCGCGGTCGAGACGGGCAAGGGCACTCACACCCGCGCCGTCATGCAAGACGCGGTTGCCGCCGATCCCTTNNTTCTGCCCGGCTGGAAGTCGTTTAGCCAACATGTCGGGCCAGTCGGCGTAATCGCCCTGTTTCGCTCCAACACCGTCGGTGATCGAGTCTCCAAGCGTCACGATTGTGGCGGTTTGCTCGGGCGACCAAACTTCGATATCCGCCAGCCAGTACCATGATTTCTTTANNATGAGGTCGGTGCTTTTTGTGAAGTCTCCCGGCCCGGAAACGTACGTGTCATGCTGTGCCCAGAAATGAACGCTGGAGCCAGGAGTCTTCTCTGGCAAGTAAACGCTTATGGTGAGTTCGGTGAAAGCCGGCACTTTCAGATTGACGGGATCGCTCATCATCGGCGCGCCGGGCGGAATGCTAACGGATGTTCTTCTCCCAAACGTTAGTACGCGATCAGATTCCGGGACGATGGAAGCCCCTTGC
>PKUY01000271.1 GCA_003131705.1 Acidobacteriota bacterium
TCTCTCGGCGCCCGTTTCATCCAGCGGGAAATGGTTCGTTCGGAAACCTTAAGCCCGAGCATGAGAAGTTCCCCGTGGATGCGAGGGGCGCCCCAAGTTGGATTCTCGGCGACCATCCGGAAGATCAAAGCTCGTATCTCTTTCGAAATCGGCCTTCTGCCAGGCCGTCCACGGAATCTGGAGCTGGGTTTTCGCGCGACACACGTGTCGGTCGAATGTAATACTTTTGTTTTTTTCCTTAGCGCGCGCAACACCTGACCCCGCACAGTGCTACGATCCCCCTCGAGATTCGTATGGAAGTTCATCCTAAGAGAAACCACGCGCGAGTGCTGTTGACCTCGGTCTTCGGGCCTTATGCGCAAGACGATGAGTTCGGAAGCCGATCCATCAATCCCATGGAGCTCTATCACAACCAGGTCACGCGCGCGCAAGGCAGCTTCTCGCTGCGCATGTTCCATCGCTCGTGGGGCATCATGATGATTCAGGCGAATATTTCCGCACCCTGCACCGTGTTAGATTTTCCCAAGCGCGAAGATTTTGCACGCGAGCTGACCACGAACCACTACGACATCGTTGGCATCTCTTCCATCATCGTGAACGTTCGCAAAGTCAAAGAAATGTGCCGCATGGTCAGAGAACTCTCGCCCGGTTCGGTGATCGTCGTTGGCGGGCACGTTGCTGCGATACCGGATTTGGAAGCCATGGTCGACGCCGACCATATCGTGCGCGGTGAAGGCATTTCCTGGATGCGCCGATATTTGGGAGAAGACGAACGCGCCCCGATCCGCCACCCGGCGATCGTGTCAGGCTTGCAGACACGAATCATGGGAGTGCGCCTCCCTCAGCGGAAGGGCGAGACGGCAGCCACAATTATCCCATCGGTGGGCTGTCCGATGGGATGCAACTTCTGCACGACTTCGGCTTTTTTCGGAGGTAAGGGAAAGTTCGTGAACTTTTACGAGACCGGAGATGAACTGTTCGAGGTGATGTGCCAGATTGAGTCGGAGCTCAAAGTCCATTCGTTTTTTGTGATGGACGAAAACTTTCTGCTCTATCGCTCGCGTGCGAGGCGCCTGCTGGAGCGCATGAAGGAAGCTGGTAAGAGCTGGGAGCTTTCGGTCTTTTCCTCCGCCAATGCCATCCGGAAGTACACCATGCAGGAACTCGTGGAGCTGGGCATCTCTTGGGTTTGGCTGGGCTTGGAATCACCCCATTCCACCTACAGCAAGCTCCAGGACGCGGATACAAGGCAGCTCACACGAGAGCTGCGTGAAAACGGCATTCGCGTGCAGGGCTCTACCATTATTGGGCTGGAACATCACACACCAGAGAACATGGCCGATGAAATCGAGTACGCCGTGGGCCATCAGACCGACTTCCACCAGTTCATGCTNNTTCAATTCAATTTCCGGCACGCAGTAATTTCCCGCGACGATTCAAAGAAGTTCCTTGACTGGGCCTTCTGGCGGGACTTTGAGGCCAATGGCCCGAGCCTATATCGCATGTGCCAGACCTTGTTCCAGGGTTGGCAACGCTACAAGGACTACCCGGACCCGCGGGTGCGCGAGCGGTTCACGCGGGAGATGAAGAAAGTGAGCAGCACCTACAGCGCGGCGCTCTGGGCCATGCAGAGAGAGTTCAGAAAGGTGGACCGACGCGTGAGTGACCAGATTCACTCCCTGCGAAGGGAAATCGGGAAGGAGTTCCCCATAGTGGCGCGTCTCACTGCGACTTTGCTCGGTCCGGTACTGTTGTGGACCACACGTCGGGAAGAGAAGTGGCTAGCGTCGGGAGGCACCTACGAGCCGCCAACCATCGTCGAGCGCCGCAACTGGGTCTCCGCCTTTTAGCGCGAGTAGGCCGTCCGGAACTGCCACAGCGCTCGGCGTCCTCGCAGCGAGTTAATGTACACCTCTCCCCAACTGGATGAGTCGAACCGCGCCCTTGTCTCGCAATATGCCAGGCAGCTAGGCTTCGTACTTTTGCGTGATGGGTCATCCTGGCGACTCTATCGAGACCCGAAAGAAATTCTCGTCGCCACGGACGTCGAGTCACTCAAGCAATCACTCTCTCGAATTGAGGAGCACGTGAAACGAGGTGGAGAAGCAGCAGGAGTCCTGCGGTACGAGGCAGGATATGCCCTGGAACCGCGCCTACAGCCATTGCTCGCACGAGCGTCCGGCCCTCTCTCATGGTTTGGTCTCTATAAGACCTGCACAATTTGCAAAGGCCTCTCGTTCCTGGAAGACACCTCAGATACCCTTCTTCACGAGTCCAAGCTATCGATAGGTCGCGGCAAGTACCACGCCAAGCTCGAAGCCATTCGGCGGCTTATTCAAGCGGGAGAGGTGTACCAGATCAATCTCACAACACGGGTACGGCTCAAGGCGAAGTATGACGCCTGGAAACTCTTCGGTGCGTTATTCGGCCGGCATCCTGTGCCCTATGCCGCATTCCTGAACACTGGTGCCGAGCAAATTGTGTCTCTCTCGCCGGAGCTGTTCTTCCAAATCGATCGAGGGCACATTACGGTCAGGCCGATGAAAGGAACGGCACCTCGCGGGCGGCTGCTCGAAGACGACATCATCTCCGCTGAAGAGTTGCGCACAAGTCCAAAGAATCGTGCTGAAAATGTCATGATTGTGGATCTCATGCGAAATGACCTTGGGCGCATTTGTCGCACGGGATCCGTCAAGACGCCGAAACTGTTCGAGGTGGAGCGGTACCCTACTCTGTGGCAAATGACTTCGACAGTCGAGGGAGAGTTGATCGAAGGATGCACTGTGGAATCCGTCGTGCGAGCTCTCTTCCCGTCGGGCTCTGTCACGGGTGCTCCCAAGATGCGTGCGATGGAACACATTGCCTCGCTCGAAGACTCACCCCGCGGAGTGTACACTGGCGCAATCGGCTTCTTTGCTCCCAGGCGTGCCGGTTTTAGCGTAGCCATCCGGACGATAGCACTGCATAAGAAAAGCGGAACAATGGGAGTGGGCGGCGGCATCACTTACGATTCAGTTGCGTCAACCGAGTGGGAAGAATGCCAGTGGAAAGCCGCCTTCCTCGTCCAAAGCCAACCAGACTTCAAGGTACTGGAGACGATGTACTGGATGCACAAATACCGCCTCCTCGATGCACATCTTAAGCGGATGAGGGATTCCGCGGCGTATTTCGGCTTTCGATTTGAAGAGCGCAATGCCCGGGTCGAGCTTCAGAAGCTGGCGACCCGGTTTCCGCGCGTGCCGCAACGAGTCCGCCTCACGTTATCCAAAGAAGGCGACATGGAGATCACTTATGCCGATTGCACCGCAGAGCGGTTTGGCCGAGTCGGAATTTCCGATAGGCGAGTTTCGAGCCAAGATCGCTTTCTGTTCCATAAGACGACGAATCGAAGTACCTATGAGCAGGAACTTACTGTGGCTCGCAAACAGAGACTTGATGACGTGCTATTCTTCAATGAAGGGGGCCAACTAACGGAAGGAACGATCCACAATATATTTCTCGTTAAGGGGAATGTTTGGCGGACACCGGCGCTTGCATGTGGCCTCCTGCCGGGAGTATTTCGCGCACGAATCTTGAAAGAACGAGCGAATTCGTGCGAGGCGATACTTAGCCTTGATGATTTGAAGCATGCAGACGCCGTTTATCTCTGTAATAGTGTACGGGGCATTTTCCAAGTAGAGGTTGATTGGAACCGAAGACAAGTGACCGGGCCGAGGTTCTAGTCCAGGAGAAGTGAGAGAGTTTTTAAACCACAGCCATGGGCTGTGAAGATGGATTTGCTCTCCGAGGGCTACAGGCCGCGGGGCAGGCGGCCTGTAGCCGGAGCCGTCGGTGCCACCTGTGAGGCTCTAATTGCCGCCTTTTGCCGCCGCGAGAAATCCCTAAGTTGTTGTTGGGAAAAAGGATGGTTGGTAGGGGCGGTGGGGGTCGAAATTGCACCCCTCACTTCTAAGTCTCGTCAGTGGAAGGCGCTACCGACCGCCCGCCATCCCAATTGTTAGAACTGTTAGAAACGCTTCTCTCTCCATTTTGCGCCCAAGTGCTCGGGCTTGGGAACATGCGAGAGCAGAAGAGAATCAAATGACCGCGACGAGGAAAACGAAAAACGCAGCTGCCGCGATTGGGGATCGGCTCCTGACGTTGCGTGAAGCGGCGGAAGTGCTGCGTCTCAGTCCGCGAACTGTGCGGGACTATGTCCAGCGCGGCGAGATCGAGGGGCGAATCATCGGTGGACGGTGGAGATTTAGGCGTGCGGACCTTGACGCCTTCTATGAAAATGCGCCCCGTAGCTGGGATTTCGCTGGAAAGAGTAATCACGGGGATTAGACGGTGAGCGATCGCGGTCGCACTGGGTGTTTTTCGGGCTACCGCGTAAATTGCGAGTGTGTCCCGTGCCTCCCCGCACGGATAGTCGCGGCCTGCATTGCCGATCCGCGCCAAGCTTCGTATCTGCTCATCTGGACTCGTCGTCCGTTACCGATTGAAGGAGGTCCGATAGCTGCGGTCTTGCTGGATGAGCCGACGGAAGCCGTTCGGCTCAAGCCAATCCGTTCTCGGCAAGGACGATGGTCCTCGCCGGGCTGGGTCGAAGTGAAACGCTGGGATGGAACCAGGATTGACCTTGCTGTCGCAGAACGCCCACTTCCCCGTCGTGGCGGCAACAGTGTGCTCTTAGTTTGCGATCGCTGCCAGAAACCCCGGCGACTGCTTTACGGCCGCGAAGCAATCAGACATGCCCGATTCCTGCAAGCCGCAGACTGGCCCTGCCGAGAATGCGCGAATCTGAGCTACGCATCGGAGGGCGGCGCGCTGATCTATCGCACTCNNTCCCGCTCGGACGCTGTCTGGCCTGCGTATCTGGGCTCAGCCTGAACCGTGGGAGCCTCTTGTGTTCACGTCACCCGATCAGGCGCTTGAGTGGGGCCTCGTCCAGAACATTCATCGGGAGCTACTATAAAGTTTACAGTGAGGTGACAGAAGGAGTCGTTTGGCATGACGCGAAAGCGCGAGAGAGCAGTAAGAAAAGACATCGAGAGTTTGCACATAGGCGAAATCACAACAGTGATAAAAGCCTTGGCGAAACAGTTCCATGCGACGAAGAAGATTTACTTTAGTCATCGAGGAATTGTGAAGTGTTCTAGGACGGTCCCCGACCATGCCACACAACTCCGAGCCACCATCGAGCTTGTTAAAATGCACGGCCTCTATCCAAGACGAGGTGAACGGGAGAGTGGCGATGCCTACGACCACTCCGAGCGATGTGTCATAAACTTGGTGATGCTTGGGACCGAACGATCAAACCGCCAAACTGCGCCGACGACCTCGTCAGAGGATGCGTTATGTGCTCGCAGGGGAACGGCATGAGAGGGATGCCGATTCCAGACACGGCAGCGCTTATCGTCAAGTGCTGGGCGGTCGCGGAGGAAGCCTTACGGGTGACGGTCAAGGAAAAATTCCCGGATCGCGACGAAGAAAACATTACCGACCTATTTCATGCCGAACTGGATGTCGTTTTGAGGCGTGTGGGTGCTTCGTATGAATCCTCGATGCAAAACCTCGCAAAAGCCCGTGCAGTGGGGCGACCGCCACGGCCCTGGCGCAGCCCTCCGGTCAGGACGCTCAGATGATCCGGCGATTCGTTTTCCAGTGGCTCACCTGCCGCGGCAGCAGACCGTCTGGTCGCGCTTGGGCCCGGGCACTTGGTGTCAGCCACACTTGGCTTCAGAAATTGGTCCGGGAATTCAAGGCAGACCCGAGAAAAATGTGGCGGCTGCAGGCAACGAAGGGTGACCCCAGGTTCTCGGACCTCAGTCGCGCGCGGGAGTACAGTCGGCAGATGGGAGAGCGTGGAGAATTGCGTTCGTCGCACCTGGCAAAAGTTGATACGCGCTATAGTCCGCCAGTGTGCTTGGGTTGCCAGACCGTAGGTATTGCTGGCCGTCCCGATCCTAAGCATATTTCCACAAGTTACGTAGAGCGCCAGAACCTCAGCATGAGAATGGGTATGCGAAGATTCACGCGGCTGACAAACGGATTCTCAAAGAAGATTGAAAATCACATTCACGCCGTAGCGCTTTTCTACATGCACTACAACTTCTGCCGAGTCCACCAATCTTTGCGCGTGACCCCCGCGATGGAAGCTGGAATCGCAGACCATGTCTGGAGTATCGAAGAAAGGCTTTCTACTGTGAGCCGATAATAGCCGGTCCGCATGTTGGAAAAGTGGGGACATAAAGGGAGGATTAGAGAAAATGGCAGCTACCGACCAGCAAAAAGCAGAAATTGTGTCTCTCGTTAAAGAAGGAAAGTTGGACTTCAAGCAAATAGCCAAACAAATCGGAGTTTCACCTGGCACAGTCGCTTCCGTGAAAGCTCACATGACTATGGGAACCTATGGGGAGGTGCCAGAAATAGAGCAGATCGCAGAGGCTATCGACGCAACTTTTGGACTAGAACGTGATCTTCAACTCGCACTCCGTAAGCACATAGATCAGCTTGAACCAGGCCTAAAGATTGCAGACGAAGGCAAGGAGCAATCTGTTGAATCTGGCCGGATAGACATCACAGCGGAAGATTCCAGCGGAACAACCGTAGTGATTGAGTTTAAACCTGGACTAGCAGACCGCGAAACTGTCGGGCAAATCCTCGGGTACATGGGCGACATGATGATGACGAAGAAATCGGTTCGAGGAATTTTGGTCGCTGGGGAATTTCCAGCAGGGACGATTGCGGCATCGCGTGCCGTTCCCAATCTGCGATTAAAGAAGTACAGTTTCAGGTTCTCTTTTGAATCGGTCGGCGATTAGTGGGCGGAGAGAAAAGCACTCCACCAATGCTAGATCACGGAATATCTTGGACTAGGGCTTCTACGGCTTCTTTGTAGCGGTCAAGAGGTTCATTGTTTACCTGCGGGTGTGTTTCGTGAACCGTGTACTTCCCAGGCTTGATGCTGTACAAGGGTTTACCGAGATGAGAACAAACAATTGCAACGGAATGGTTATCGGGAATAACTTTGAAATTAATTTCTCCGGCAACGAAGCGATCAGGATCAGATTTCTTGAGAGTTTTCACCCGCTTCTTTATCTCGCCAAACATGGCTCCAAATGCTTTGCTGGCCTTCTTGCTGTAAAGGGTGGAACGATTCAAAAGCACGGAATGAACAAGAGGAAGTTCCAGCCCGAATTTTTGTGCCTTCGCTTTAAACGTCACGTCTCCATAGGTGGATTCACCAATTCCATACAGCAGTGCACCCACATTGTCGATTGCCCGAGCTGACGATCCGTCGCCAAGGGATAGAAGTTCTTATTCTACTCAGCGGTGCCGATGCCCTTACGGCACGGATCGCTCGCGATCTCGCCGCCGCTCGGCCTGGGACACGCGTGGCGACCATGTACAAGGCCGGTGTAGCGGCAGCCCGGAATGAGGGCTTGGCCCGGGCTCGGGGCGATGTACTCCTGTTCCTCGATGCGGACATTCTTGTGCCACTGAACTTCATAGCGCGCCGCCTTAGCCCAAGTTCGTCACTGAAACTGCGGTTTGGGAATTTGGATCTAATTTTCTTTGTGAAGTGGTTCATTTTCAACTCTTGCTAATCGAAAACCCGTTGTAGTGCAGACCAAGCC
>PKUY01000156.1 GCA_003131705.1 Acidobacteriota bacterium
GATAACGTCGGAGGCGTTGCTGGTGGCCGATTCCATCGCCGTCATGCGGGCGGCGTGCTCGGCTGCGGCGGATTCCAGCAAAATGCGAAATATTTCCGACTCCAGATAGCGCGGCACAAGGCCGTTGAAAATCTCTTCCACCGGTTCTTCGTAGATGTAATCCACGAGCTGCAATTTTCCGCCGGGAGACATTTCATGCGGCAAAGAATCCTCGGGCCCCGGTCCGCTCGCGGGTGATTTTTCCGCGGCCTGCGATCCGTCGGCGGCGACTATCCCCGGATCGATGGGAAGCAATTTCTCCGTCTTCAGATTCTGCACCATCACATTCTTGAACTCGTTGTAAACGGCATAGACGGCGTCCACTTCCCGGGACGCGTACAATTCGGCGATCTGCGACGCGATTTCCTTGGCCTTTGCAAAATCCACTTTGCTCGAGACGTTCAGATACTCGCCTGCGATGGTCCACCCGCGCTTCTTGATCGTGTCCCGCCCTTTTTTTCCGACCGCGATCAATTGCAGTTTTTTCGAGGAATTTTCGCGAACGAACACGATCGCTCGGCGAATCGCATTGGAGTTAAACGCGCCGGCGAGGCTGCGGTCGCCGGTGAGAAGCACCACTAGAATCCGTTCTTCGGTGCGCCGGTCGAGCAGCGGATGCGCCGTCGATTCCATGCGCGCCGCGGCCGAGCGCAGCACTCGCAGAATTTCACGGGCGTAGGGCCGCGCGGCGAATACGCCCTCCTGAGCACGGCGAAGCTTCGCCGCGGCGACGAACTTCATCGCACGCGTGATTTGCTGCGTGCTTTTTACCGAGCGGATGCGGCGCCGATAATCGATTAGCGTGGGCATTGAGAAATTTCAGCTGCCTTTAGTGGACGGCGGCTGTGGCCGCTTCCGCGGTCGCCTGGAAGCGCTCCTTGAACGCGTCCAGCGCCTTCGTCATCTCGGCGCGCACCGCGTCATCAATAGCCTTTTTCTCGCGGATCATTTTCAGCAGGCCGTCATAGTTCGTCTCCACGAAGGCGTACAGCTCGCGCTCATATCTCCCGCAATCCGCCACTTCAACACTGTCCAGATAGCGGTTCGTGGCGGCAAAAATGAGCACGATCTGTTTTTCCACGGGAAGAGGCTGATACTGATCCTGCTTGAGGACTTCCATCAGCCGCTGGCCGCGAAACAGCTGCGCCTGCGTGGTCTTGTCGAGTTGGTCCGATCCGAACTGGGCGAACGCGGCGAGCTCGCGATACTGCGCCATGTCCAGGCGAAGCGTACCGGCTACCTGGCGCATGGCCCTGATCTGAGCGTTACCGCCGACGCGGCTCACGGAAATTCCAGCGTTGATGGCCGGGCGCATTCCGGAGTTGAAAAGATCCGCTTCCAAGTAAATCTGGCCATCCGTAATGGAAATGACATTGGTCGGAATGTATGCCGAAACGTCGCCCGCCTGCGTTTCGATCACGGGCAGAGCGGTCAGCGAGCCCGCGCCCAGCTTATCGTTCAATTTCGCGGCGCGTTCCAGAAGGCGCGAATGCAAGAAGAAAACATCTCCGGGAAAAGCTTCGCGGCCGGGAGGCCGGCGCAACAGAAGCGAAATTTCCCGGTAAGACTGTGCGTGCTTGGAAAGATCGTCGTAGAAACAGATGGCGTGGCGCTTGGTGTCTCGGAAATATTCGCCGATCGCGGCCGCCGCGAACGGTGCGATATATTGCATCGTGGCCGGCTCGCTCGCCGTCGCGGCAACAACGATGCTGTACTCCATTGCGCCGTTGTCGGTAAGCGTCTTCACCACCTGCGCGACCGTCGAGCGCTTTTGCCCGATGGCGCAATAGATGCAAATCATGTCGCCACCGCGCTGATTCAAAATTGTGTCGATGATGATCGCGGTCTTGCCGGTCTGGCGGTCTCCGATGATCAATTCGCGCTGCCCGCGGCCGATGGGAATCATGGAGTCAATCGCTTTGATCCCCGTTTGCACAGGCTCGCGCACCGGCTGGCGGTCAACGACGCCGGGAGCGATGCGCTCGAGCGGGTTGCGCTGATCGGTTACCACGGGGCCTTGGCCGTCGAGCGGCTGGCCGAGCGGATTGACAACGCGCCCAACCAGCGCATTGCCGACCGGCACGGACATAATCTTATTCGTGCGCTTGACCGTGTCGCCTTCGCGGATTTGCGTGTAGTCGCCGAGCAGCACGGTGCCAACTTGATCCTCTTCGAGGTTCAGCGCGATGCCGAACACGCCGTGCGGGAACTCAAGCATCTCGCCCGCCATGCAGCGATCGAGGCCGTGAATGCGCGCGATGCCGTCGCCGACGGAAATGACCGAGCCGACTTCCTCGACCGCGACCGTTTGCTGATAATTTTCAATCTGCTCGCGCAGAATTTTTGTGATTTCGTCTGCCTTGATTTTCGCCATTCCTGCTCCTATTCCGCTTCCAGCTGCTCGCGCAGCCGGCTCAACTGTTCGCGCACCGAACCGTCGTACACAGTGGAACCGACGCGCACGACGGCGCCGCCCACGAGTGACTTATCTTCGCGAAAACGCGCGTCGATTGCCTTGCCCGTGCGCTTTTCCAGCGCCGCGGTCAACTGCTGTCTTTCGCCGGCACTCAATTCTCGAGCCGAACTCACATCCGCTTCGGCGATTCCCAGCCGGGCGTTCAGTTCCGACCCAAATGCTTGCCGGATTTCGTGAAGTAATTCCGTGCGGTGATGCTTTACGAGCAGATGGACGAAATTACGTACTGCCGGCGTCAGATCCATTCGCTCCGCGATTTCTTGAATCACCCTTTGCTTGATTTCGTGACCTACCGCAGGCGTTTCCAGGAAATTCCGAAGATCGGCGGAAGGAAGCCACGCCTCGACGAATGCGCCGAGGTCGCTTTTCACGCGGTCGGCGATTTTCTCTTTCAGCGCCACATCCGCCAGCGCCGCTGCGTACCGCGATGCGACAGCGCCGGTCAATTTGAACTCTCCTGCAGTTGCGCTACGAACGTGCGGATGAGTGCCGCTTCGGATTGCGGTGTCAGTTCCTTCTGCAGTATCGCTTCGGCGCGATCTACAACCATACGCGCGGCGATGGTCTTGAGCTGAAGGCGTGCGGTCCGTTCGGCCGCGGCAATTTCGGCTTGCGCGGCGCGCTCGATCGCGGCCGCTTCGATTTTGGCTAGCTCGCGGAGGCGTTCGGATTCCGCAGCGGCGCCGCGTTTCGCTTCGGCGCGGAGTTCGGCAACGTCCGTCTCGATTCCGGCGAGCTTTGCCTGCGCTTCGCGGCGCTGCTTTTCTGCCGCTTCGCGCGCGCGCGCGCCTTCCGCAATCTTCTGAGAAATTTCTTCGGTGCGGCTGCGGAAACCTGGCGCCGCTTTCCGCAACGCGTAAATAATTAAGCCCAGCACGATCGCAAAGTTAATCCAGCGGAAAATAACGCCCGTCGGCGAATCGGTTGCAGAGGCCCCAGATTCCTGCGCCATCGCGGGCGCAGCCGCCAAAAAGAAGAACAGTCCGCAGAGCCCGAGTCTTCGCCACGCGACTCCGGCAACAAGCCGCGCAGAGGCGCGGCCGGCGAATCGGGAAGCGCGCGTTATAAATCGGTTCATCGGGAAGCTCCTCCGGGCGACGAGGAGGGCCTTTCGAGAATGATGCGAGCGATGTTGCTGGCCAGGGCGGGGGTTTCGATCTCGACTTGCGCGCGAGCGGCGGCAACTTCTGCGGCAATTCTTTTCTTTGCGGAGGCGACGTCTTCCTGCGCACGGCTGCGCATGGCTTTCAGCAGCTGCGCGCGACTGCCGAGAGCCGCTTGGCGCGACGTTTCCTGCTCCCCGTAGATTTCGGAGCGCGCCTTGCGCAAAGCGTCGCGGTACGCATCGAGTTCTTGCCGTGCCGCAGCTTCCACCGTGGCTGCTTCCGCGCGAGCGCCCTCGATGCGGGCATCGCGCTCCGCCATCGCCTTTTGAATCGGCTGGAAAAAAGCCCACCGCAGAAAAACAAAAAATATCAGGACGATGAAGACTGTAGGCAGAGCTTCAAGAAAGAGTTCGCCGAGCTGGTGAAGGATTTCCATCGTGTAGGAAAGATGCTGCGGCCGCGCTCCTGGCTATAAAAGGCACTTCCCGGTGTGCAGTCTGCCGCCACCGGCACAGATGATTAGGGAAAATTAAAGCGTGTGATTATCGCACCGGGCGTTGCCGTGCGTCAATTGTTTTGGTGCTTGGTCACGGGAGATTTTCATCGAGGGCCGCAGGCAATTTCGGCGAGAAACGCCGTGAGCGCATTGGGATCCGCAACGGGCGGATAACAGGTGGTTTCGACGCAGACGAAAACTTGCGGCGCGGCCGCGTCGAGGTGCGGCAAAGTCTCGCGAAGGGCGGCGGGAAGCGTGCCTGAAGCGAGACGCTCCGGCGTGACGCGCAAAACTGCTTTGCCGAAGCGATAAATTTCATGCGCGGCTTTTTCCAGTTCTGCCGCCATCGGATCGTCGGCAGCGCCGGTCACGACCACTTGCAGCGGATGGCGGACATGGAGGAGCGCCGCGAGTCCATAGGTCGCGGCGAAAAGGCCGTACTGCGGGACCAGCCCCGCGAAAGCCTCGAGCGTCTTCTCGGCCCAATCGTGATAGAGGCGCTCGCCGGTAAGACCGTAGAGGCGATCGAGGACGATTGCGGCGACGGAATTGGCTCCCGGCGTGGGCGAATCCTGCATCGGTTTGCGGCGGACGTCGAGGCCGCCCATCGGGGCGGCATCTTTCGCGCGGTCAAAGAATCCGCCGCCTTCGGGATCGCCGAAACGCGCCACGGCGAGACGCATCACGCTTTCCGCGAGATCGAAATAGCGGCGGTCGAATGTGGTTTCCCAGGCATCGAGCAGCGCCACCGCGGCGAAAACCTGATCGTCAAGCGAGCCTTCGAGTCGCGGCCCGCCCACGCGGTGCAGAAAGCCCTTCGACCCATCCCACGCTTCCGCGAGGATGCGGTCGAGTGTTTTTAGCGCGAAGTCGCGGCAATCGGGGCGGTCGAGCACGTGAGCGGCCTCAAGGTATGCGGAGACAAACATCGCATTCCAGCCAACGTAAAGAGTCGTGTCCACGGTTGGAATAGGGCGGCGTTCGCGCCGGGCAGCCAGAAGTTTTTCTCCAGCTCGCGCGAGCAGCGATGTCACATCGTCCTCGCTCAATTTCAATTTCTGGCAAATGGCTTCGATCGGCTCGGCAATACAGAGGACATTCTTGTCGGGATTGTGGTGCATTTCGCCGCGCGGGCCGATGTCATAGTAAAGCTCGGCGACGCGCGATTCTTGAGGCGTGAGCACCTCACGAACTTCGCTTTGCGCCCATGTAAAATAGTCGCCGTCGTCGTCGAGCGTCTGGTCAGCGTCCTGGCTGCCGTAGAAACCGCCTCGCTGCTGATCGGAGAGAACTTCATTTACCCACGCGATGAGTCCCTCCGCCACGCGCCGGTAGTGCGGATGGCGCAGCACCAGATAACCGTGCAGATAATTTCTGAGCAGCTCGGAATTGTCGTAGGACATTTTTTCGAAGTGGGGTACGCACCAGCGCTCGTCCACCGAATAGCGATGAAAGCCGCCGCCGATCTGGTCGTGAAATCCGCCAGCAGCCATGCCGTTGAGAGTTTTCTCGGCAACTTCCTGCAGCTTCGCGCCGCCGGGCCATTTCGAGCGTTCGAGCAGGAGATCGACTGTGGAGGAGTGCGGGAACTTCGGCGCGTGGCCGAAGCCGCCGTGCCGCTCGTCGAATTGAGTGAGAGCCGATTTGATTATGCCGTCGATTGCGTTTGCATCGAATACGCCGCGCGCGTCGTGAAAAACTTCGGTCTTGGCGACGGCCTCCGCGAGAGCGTTCGCGGAATTGTCCACTTCGTTGCGGCGTGTTTGAAACGCGTCGGAAATTGCGGCGAGGATGCGTTTAAATCCCGGGCGGCCGCCGGCATCGTCGGGCGGGAAGTAGGTGCCGCCGAAAAATGGTTTGCCGTCCGGCGTGAGGAAGGCGGTTAGGGGCCAGCCGCCCTGGCCGGAGATTGCGCTGACGGCGGACTGGTAGCGCGAATCGACGTCGGGGCGTTCGTCGCGATCGACCTTCACGGGAATATACATGCGGTTGATCATCGCGGCGATCTCGGGATTTTCGTAGCTCTCGCGATCGATCACGTGGCACCAGTGGCACCAGACCGCGCCGATATCGAGGAGGATCGGCTTGGACTCCACGCGCGCTTTCCGAAACGCTTCTTCGCCCCACTCGTGCCAGTCGATAGGCTGGTGGGAAGCCGAGCGCAGGTAGGGACTGGCGGAATTTTTGAGGCGATTTTCGGCGGCTTCAGTCATCGCGCACATGTCATTGTCGAGTAAGTGTGTCCGACTATGATTGTTGTCAGTAAGTTAGGAGGAATTCTACTCGACACCCATTGTCGAGTAACGTCATTGCGAACGAGGCTGAGGGAGAGATCGAAATAGACCTCATTGAGGGAAGTGCTGGATCGAAGCGACATGGCAGATCGGGGCATAGAGGATCGACCCCCGGCTGCGTGCCCGATTGTGCGTCCGAAACCGAATTTGTTTTCGTGTTGCATATGTTCGCTTCAACGCTAACACACAATGCAAACGAAGTTTCAAGCGGAGTTGGTGTAAAGAATTTGGCGCATCATTCTGGACCCACAACCGAAACGGTGTTGAGTGTCAGCCATGTGATTTCAGGAGGGCGGTGATATATAGATCTACAAGTAACGAGGTCTATCATGAAGAGAACGATTCTTATGCCGATGTTTGCCGTAGTTACGCTGATTTCTCTCGCCGTGGCCCAATCCATTCCGGAGTCCTCGGTACCGTCAGATTCCGAGATTCGGCAAATGCTCGTCGATCGAATCGATGTCCAACATCAGAGCATCGGCATCGTCGTGGGCGTCATCGGGCCGGAGACGCGGCGGGTGATTGCATACGGGCATCTCGAGAAGAGTGATCCGCGCCCGCTCAATGGCGATACGATCTTCGAAATCGGCTCGGCGACGAAAGTGTTCACGTCGCTGTTGCTGGCCGACATTATGCAACGCGGCGAAGTCGCGCTGGACGATCCGGTGGCGAAGTATTTGCCGGCCGGCGTGAAGATACCGGAGCGAAATAAGCGCTCCATTACGCTCGTCGATCTCTCTACGCACACCTCCGGTCTGCCGCGAATGCCGCCTTCAAAGATCCGGCCAATCCTTATGCGGATTATTCGGTCGAGCAGCTCTACCAGTTTCTTTCGACCTACCAACTGACACGCGACATCGGCTCTCAATACGAGTACTCGAATCTCGGCGGCGGATTACTCGGATATGTACTGGCGCGCCGGGAGGTATGGATTATGAGACGTTGGCTCGCTCCCGGATTTGCGATCCACTGGGCATGAATGACGCGCGAATCACGCTGGGTCCGGAAATGAAGGCGCGGCTTGCGGTGGGGCACAATCAGTCAATGGAAGGCGTTGCCAATTGGGACTCGCCGACACTCGCCCGGGTGGGCGCGCTTCGATCCACCGCGAACGACCTGCTGACTTTCTTGGCTGCGAATCTGGGCTACACCAAGTCGCCGCTCGCCCCAGCCTTGGCCGCGATGCTGAAAGTACGCCGACCCACCCGGCAGGCCGGGCTCGAGATTGCCCTCGTCTGGCACGTGTACACTACCGGCGGCAAAGAAATCGTCTGGCACAACGGAGGCACAGGTGGTTACGATGGGCTTCGATCCGAAGACGCGGATCGGCGGGGTAGCGCTATCTAACGCGTCAAGGAACGCCGGCATGGATGTCATCGGGAGACACTTGCCCGACGCAAGCGTTCCTCTGATAAAAGAGCACAAAGAGGCCCCTGTTGATCCCAAGCTGTTCGATGGATATGTGGGAAGTTGCGAGCTTGCTCCGAATTTCATACTCGCGGTTACACGCGACGGCGATCACGTAATGACGCAAGCGACGGGGCAGGGGAAAGTCGAGATATTTCCAGAGGGCGGTCACGATTATTTTGCGAAGGTGGTGGACGCGCAGATCATTTTCGTAACCGATGGGCAGGGCCGCGCGACTGAGCTGATCCTGCGCCAGGGAGGGGCCGATTATCACGCGAAGAGAGTCGAGGGGCTTGCGCTGCCAACGGAACACAAGGAAATCAGCGTCAATCCTAGGCGAACTCATTCTGCATCAGGGCGGCCGGGACCAGCACGGGAAGCGGGTTGAGTAGCAGGTAGGCACGAGCAGCGCCGACAGAAAAGGCAGATCCCTCGAACTGCGTCCCGCGCCCCTCAAGATCGAGGGGAAGGCAAAAGCGCGCGGGACTCCGCTCGGGATGACAATTTTGGTGAGGGGAGGTCTATTCCTCCACGGTAAAGCGAAAGGGCAGGATGTAGATGACGGTGCCCTCCTGAAAGGAGAGGTTGTAATTGCCATGTTTTACTTGCGGAATTTTGATGACGATCTTGGCGTCGCTTTGTTCCGTGACTACCGCCTTGTAATCGGATTTGTCGTCCGAGAGAAATACGGCAGCGACAGAGCTTTTCGCGAGGTTCGTTCCCGTGACGGTGACGGTGTCGCCCACTTTGCCGGAGGAGGGATCGACAGCCGCGACGCTCGGTGAGGTTTGCGCGAAAAGCCGAGTGGTGGGAAGCGCCAGCAGCGTAACGGCAGTCAGGAAAGCCAATCCCGCATACAAGTATCCGAGGCAGTGTGAATGACGTCTTGGGTCTGGGGCAAGAGTCATTGGGCTCCTTTTAGACGCAATGTGAATCCCCGATTGTGACGGGGATTTTGGCCGAACATATTCCCGCATTCCTCCGTTGTCAAATGTTTCGACACATTGATTAGGCAGTTCGATCATACACTTCGATCAGACAGTTTGCCGCGACGGCCTCTGATTTATTGGGCACACGCTGCGGACGTGTGCGCGGCCAGGGTCGCAGCTCCTGCTACGCTCAAAAAATAGCGAATGGCCAGCAGTGAAATGGGAGCTGTTATGAAGAATCCTTGGAAGCAGACGTGTCACATTTTGACGTGGGCGGCCTCGATTGGCGCGATTGCCTGCGGCTTGCCAACCATCGCTGGTGCGCAGCAGGCCGTGCATCCCGAGTCCCAAACGCCAGAGTGGCCAAGCGGGAAACCAGTCGAGCCCGCTCTATCGCGTTACCGTGGTCGAGCGTTCCACGAAAGCGACTGCCAGCTCAACCGGTCGATGCAACACCATCT
>PKUY01000024.1 GCA_003131705.1 Acidobacteriota bacterium
CCCTCCCGTTTTGCAAGACGCGCGAGCGAGCGCCGCGCTGCGCGGTCCGTTTCTGCTGGGAGCTCGCGGGCGATCGATTTTTCGTAAAGCTTTCGCGCGCGAGCGGTTTGCCCTCGCCGTTCGCAGATGCGCGAAATGCCGAAAAGCTCGAGCGCATCGTGTCCATGCAACTCGGGATTGCCCAACATCGATAGAACGCGGCACGCAAGCCCGGCGAGGCCGCGCAGATCCATTTGATTGTGGTGGAAAATTGGGACGAGCGGCTCGGGCGGCCCACCGCGCAAATAGTCAAAATAGATCTGCGGAATCAGGTCGGACACCATATCCGGGCCGCGATTCCATCCGAGGACGTAGCGCTCGAGTTCCGTCAAACGCACGGAGCCGAGCTTCAGTCGCCACAAATTCCGAGAGGGATGCAGAAAATCCAGATGCGCGCGAGGTGCGGGAGCACGAATTGTTCGCGTCATGCGGTAGCGGGTTTCGAGCAGCGGCCAGTCAAACGATTTGCCGTTGAAGGTGACGAGCACGCTTCGCTCGGCCATTCTTTCGGCGAGAGCCACGAGGACGGAGTGTTCCTCGCTCTGCTCGCGCATGAAAAATTGCTCGATTTCGAGCCCACCGGCGTCCCACCAAGCGATTCCTACCAGAAACGGGTACGTCCCGGTGCCTCCCGCAAGGCCCGTGGTTTCCGTGTCTAGAAAGAGCCATTGCCGCGGGTCTTCGGCCTCTTCGGGGGCGCCGGGCGACATCAGTTGTAGCGCGGCACGGTCGAGACGAGCGGGCGGCTCGCCGGCAACCGATTCTGAAAACCAACGCCGCAGCGCGAGGTGCTCGCCGAAGCCATTGCTGTTGGCGGACGCGCCCAAAAGTTCGGCAAGTCGCTCGGCACCATCGGGAATATCGGGCGTGATGCCTCGGGGGACATTCGTCTCGGCGGCTGCGGGCGCTGGATTCCGTCGAGCAGCGGGCTGTAGCGCCTTGATCCTGCCGAGATTTCCGCGAGCGCTCACCGACGCACCTTTCTGGTGGGCCTTGAGCTGGGTTGCGCGCAACCGTTGTCCTCAGGGGCTAAAGCCAAATCTATATTCAAGGTTTGATGTCGGAGCGGAAGCTCCGACCCCCTAAAGTGCGTCGCCAGGCACTGCTGCGTCGCCGGACGAGCAAAGAGAGATCCTTCGCCGCGCTCAGGATGACGGCAAAAGCACTGTTTTCGCCGCCGGCGAATAGAATCGGGACCCTCTGCTTTATCAACGGCCGGGATTAGGAGCACAGGCGCTCCAGAATCGCGAGGGCGGCTTCCTTGGTATGCTCGCTTTTTTCGCCCGCTGGTCCGACACACGAAGGACAGCCCTGCTCGCAAGGGCATCCAACGATTAGCTCGCGCGTTTTTTTCAGGAGCAAATCGTACACGCGGTAGAGGGGTTCGCTGAAGCCGATACCGCCGGGATACGCGTCATAGANNGGCCGCCGGCTCCTGCCATTCAGTCTCGATGCCAGGCCTGGGAGGGCGCTCGCCGACGGCGGTGCCGAGGTCGCGGCGGTCGCACATGAGCAGCAACGTAGCCATGGACTCGAGAGCGTAGAGCAGGCCAAAGATTCCGGTCTGGCGGTCTGAAAGCGATAACGGCAGGGACGCGAGGAGGCCGCGTTCGAGCGTGATCCATAACGAAGTGGTGTGCATTTCGTTTTCCGGGAGCTCGAGTTTCCCGTCACCGACGTTTTCATTCGTGAAAAATTTGATCTTCTTGAAGCCGATCACCTGCGAACGGACCAGAACATCGCCGTGCACGCGCGCGGCTTGCGGCGCGATTCGCTCTTCTTCCGCGATTTCGAGGACGCGTACCTGGGTGTAGCAAATCGCGTCCGTGTAGTAGTCGACGTTCACGGACCTCACGTAGGCTTTACGCTGGTCGAAATCGAGGCGCTCGACATGATACTGCTGGCCCTGGTGCAGATAGATCGCCTTAGGGTGCACGGTGGTGAGCGCCGAAGAAAAATCCACTTCGCCGATGACTTCCGCTCCGCCTTTCTTTGCGCCGCTGGTATTACCGTCGTCTTCGGCGGACGTTTGAATGATCACGAAGTTGTCCGAGGTGACTGCGCGCAGGCTTACGGTGTCCGCCGGGTATGCCTCCTGCGTCCAGTGCCAGTTGCCGCCGCTGCGATGGAGGAACCCCGCTTCGGCCAGGCGCTCGCAAAGTTCCTGCACATCCGCGTCGCCGAAATGGTCCTCCGGAGCGATCGGGAGTTCGAACGCGGCGCACTTCAAATGATTCACGAGAATTTCGAGATTATCCGGCTGAATGTACGCATGCTCGGGCGAATGTCCGAAAAAATAATCCGGGTGCTGGACGATGAACTGATCGAGTGGAGCCGAAGACGCCACCAATACCGCGCACGAGGTTCCGCTGCGCCGCCCCGCACGGCCCGCGCGCTGCCACGTGGAAGCGATCGACCCGGCATAGCCTGCCATCACGCATGCGTCGAGCGATCCGATATCGATTACCAATTCGAGAGCACTGGTGGCGACTACTCCGCGGACGCGGCCTTCGCGGAGGCCACGCTCGATCTCGCGGCGCTCGCCGGGCAAATAACCGCCGCGATAGCCGCGAATGGGTTCGGCCGCACCTGGCGCGGGAGGGTTCGCCTGCTTGAGATAGGTGAGCAGGACTTCGGTGTGCAGGCGGCTATTTGCGAAAACGATCGTCTGCAGCTTTCGGGATAGCAGCTCCTTTGCCACGCGCGAGGTTTCGTTCAAATAGCTGCGGCGGATGCCGAGGTTGCGGTTGACCATCGGCGGGTTGTAGAAGACGAATAACTTTTCAGCGGCGGGCGCGCCATTTTCCTCGATTGTCTCCACCCGGCGCTCAATCAATCGCGCGGCAAGTTCGCCGGGATTCGCAATCGTCGCCGAACAGCAGACGAATTGCGGCGACGACCCATAAAATTTTGTGATGCGCGCCAGCCGCCGCAAGACGTTGGCCAAGTGGCTGCCAAATACGCCGCGATAGGTGTGCAGCTCGTCGATAACGATGTAACGCAGATTTTCGAGTACACGAGTCCACTTCGTGTGGTGCGGCAGTATCCCGGTGTGGAGCATGTCGGGATTGGTGAGGATGATGTGGCCGCGCTCGCGGATTGCCTTGCGCGCGTCGCTGGGCGTGTCGCCATCGTAGGTGTGTACGCCGAAGGAGTCGTCGAGCCGGGTCGCGAGGTCGTGCAGCTCGGAGAGCTGGTCTTGCGCGAGCGCCTTGGTAGGGAAGAGGTAGAGCGCGCGCGTGTCTGCGTTTTCAAGAATCGCGTTTAGCACGGGCAGGTTGTAACAGAGCGTTTTTCCGGACGCTGTGGGAGTCACGACGACGAAATCCTTGCCAGCGCGGGCGAGTTCCGCCGCGGCCGCCTGATGCGAATAGAGCTGGTCAATTCCCTTGGCGCGATAGGCCGCCGCCAGCTCCGGGCGCACCCACGAGGGCATCGGGCGGAACTGGGCATCGCGGGCGGGAATGTGCTTGACCGCGGTTAGGATTTCGTCCGCACGATAGCGGGCCGCGAGCGCTCCGAGCGCTTCCTGCACGATGTCGAGTGTCGATTTTGGCTGTACCGCCAAGCCCCGCCTAAATGCCGCCATGCGCCCTCGCTATTCGACCGTCCAGGCTTCCGCCTGGAAGAGTGTTTCGCCTTTTGTTCGCTGAGACTAGCATGGCGCGCAGGGGCGCGCAACAGTCAAAATGAGCGTTTATTTGTGAGAACGGTAGAGGATTACGCGGACCTTTTCGAGCGTCACGAGGCCGCCGCCGATCATCCCGTCGAGTTGCGGCAGAATCTGCTCGATGCGTTCGGTGAATTCGACAACTTCAATCACGATGGGCAGATCCTGCGACAATCGCAGGACTTTGTCCGTGTGATAGACGCTCGAGCCACCGTAGCCGGCGACGCCGCGCAGTACAGTAGCGCCACTGAATTTTTCGCGACGCAGCAGCTCGACGATAGCTTCGTAGAGCGGCTTGCCGTGCAGGCGATCGGATTCGCCGATATGAATGCGCATGAGCGTGCGCTCACCCTCAAAACGTTCGTGTTTCACAACGTCGTCCATATTGCCTCCATCTTCTTTCGTAGCGCTTATATGCGATCAGCGATGCGCATGCCCAGGAATACGGCCACTAGTCCGCCAATCAGGCTGCTGAGCGCGTAAATTGATGCGCGCCGCCACTCGCCGCCCTGGAGCAGCCGTGCCGTCTCCCAACTGAAGCTTGAAAATGTGGTGAACGCGCCGAAGAAACCCACGGTGATGCCGATGCGCCAGTCGGGAGAGATGGTCAAGTGGCCGAGGGCGTATTCGGCGATGCCGCCGAGCAGAAAGCAGCCGAGCAAGTTCACAACGAGCGTGCCTGACGGGAAAGTTCCGCCGGTCCGCTCCTGCACGATGCCCTGCAGCGCATAGCGGGCGAGCGTGCCGAGAGAGCCGAATAGGATCAGCAAAGCAATGCGCACAGTGTCTCCGTCTCCACCCGCCGCGTCAGCAAAAAAAAGACCCCTGGGCGCCGCACGGCAGCCAGGAGTCATCAGTCCGTTGACGGACGGTTCAGGCGAACCCCATCGCCTTCCAATTTTGCCGCTATCCTACCATAATGCGATGCTGGTGCGCGGGTACTGGGGCCCGTTTGTGCACGATGTTTCTCGCGCTGTCGTTAGCAAGTTAAAATGTCCGCTTTTTTGAGTACACGATATGTCCGGTTTGAGGTTGAGA
>PKUY01000361.1 GCA_003131705.1 Acidobacteriota bacterium
ACATTTTAACTTGCTAACGACAACGTTAGCGAAGTGGCTATCGGCCGGTTCGGGGTCGCGTAGCTGAGTCACGAGCAGCGACCCGCCTAGCGGAAACTTTCTCGCCATCCCGCGCGGACATGCTGCGTTTGTGTATAACCCCTCGATCTAGCAACCTCACGGCGGAGGGCCCTCTATGGCCAATCGTCTCTCGGTCAGACCTTCTGCTCTGTCTCGTCGTTCTTTGCTAGGCCTTCTTGGCGCCGCTGGAGGGACTCTGGCGCTTGGTGCGGTCGCGCCTATACGCATGCATATCGACGGTTTTGAAAACGACTACGTAGTCTAATTGCGGACAAATCCGCGCTCAGCTCACCAGGAGCTGTAGGGGGTATTTGTAAACGGCGAGACTTTGGCGGACGAGGAGTGCACGCTGCAGATTCCCGTGCCGGTCTGGTCCACGCTCAGGAGTGTGTCGCAAGCGTCCGCCGTCCAGTCGCGTGCCCCGGTCATCGGATCTTCTGGGATCCTGCCGAGGTATTGAGCTTGGACAAGATCGTCCAGCGATGTCGGCGCGGCTTCCTTGTCGACTGTATAGTTCTGGATCGCTTTGTTCATTTCGGCAAGATCCTGGGTAAGCGCAGCCTCGTGTGCTCGAATCACGGCAAGGTCGTACCGACCCGCGCCGATCGCCGCGAGAATCAGGATGATAGTGATGACTATCATCAGTTCGAGCAAGGTGAATCCGCCGTCTGCGGTCCGTCGGCTGATTCTTAGTGGAATGTTCTTAGGCTTTGCCATCAATCTGCCGAATCAAAGTAAAAAGCAGGCTACCAATCCGAGTATTTCGCGCCACCGAGCGCCGTGCCCGTCGCTTGGCTGTAAACGTCGAAAACGTCCTGACCGCCCCACGAAGTGGAATCGGGGTCGTCCTGCACGGAGCGCAATCCCCAGTCCTGATTCTTTGTCATGGGGTCGACCGGAATTTCGCGCAAGTATCGAACGCGTTTATCCTGCGCGCCCGCGAGTTGCACTCCGTTGAAAAGAGTTTGCAGGTCGGGCGGATATCCTTCTGTTCCAGCCTGCACCTGGATCAGATTTTTATCCGCATCATCCTTGTAGTGGTCGATTGCGTCGCGCATCTCGCGAAGATCGTAACGAAGCAATTCTTCCCGGTGACGAATCACGGCGACGCGTGCCAACGGCATTGCGACGGTTGCAAGAATCAGAAGGATCGAACAGGCGACGATTAGTTCCAGCAGCGTCATTCCCGCCGCGGCCTTGCAATGAACTCTCGCGGCGCACGGGCTTGAGCCAAAGAACGAAAGCGGCCGTGTTTCGCAGATGTTGTTTTCGCCGCTACGAGTCCCGCTCATGCCAGTCTCATTGCACCTGGATGGTGGCTTCGCCCGATACTAGCGGAACATTCCGTTGCTGTGAATCGCGTGCGTTGACCTGAAGGACCTGCAGAGCGGAAGTACCCGGCGCGATCCCGCGGATCACGATTCCGAGCAGTGTTCCCGAGCCACTCACCCCGGGCGTATTTGGCCGCCGCGTTGCCGAGATGACGAGTTCGCCGCGCTGCTGATCGATGCGCTGCACGATGGCAATCTCCTGCGTTCCGCCGGAGAGAAACCCGCCATTGCGCACTTCTTCGATCTGCACTACCGCCGGATTGTAATGAATCAGCAATGGAATCGAGTAGAGATCGTTCACGTTCGTTACGGCGAGGCCTAGAGTAGTCGTGTCGCCAGGCTTCAAAGTCGCCGTTGGCGGGTCAAAATGAAGTTGTGCGGCGGCGTTGGGTTGCGAATTCATCTGCGAAGTGGGTGAGGTCGCGGGTTGCGGTGGGGGCGCCGCTGGTGCAGCCAACCCTTCCTGATCCTGTCGATAAACGCGTGTATTCGAATCGGTACCCGAGGCCAAGGTGCGCAGGTCTTCCGCCGAAATCGACGGGAAACGGATGACGTGCGGGGTCAGGACGATCAGTACCTCGTCTTCTTTCACCTCACTGCTGTTATCTGAGAAGAGATATCTGAATAAAGGAAGCTGAGCAAGGCCAGGGATACCGTTGATATTCTTCGTAGAGGTGCGCTCGATCAAGCCGCCCAGAACGCTTACTTCACCGTTCTTGAGGCGAACATCGTGCTCGATTTTGCGCTGACTGATGACGGGCTGGTTGATTCCTCCGATGTTGCTCGTGCCCGTGATCTGCGAAACCTCAACCGAAAGTTTCATGCTGACATCGCCATTCGGATGCACGCGCGGTTGCACATCGATATTCACGCCGACGTCAATGTATTGGAACTGAGTGTTCACCAGTGGGTTGATCGAACTGGTTCCCACGCCCACGCCAGCTTGAAAGCTACCCGTCGCAACGGGAACGCGATCGCCAATTTTCAGCGTCGCCTTTTGTCCATCGCTCACGCGGACTTCGGGATCTTGAATGATTCTTGTTTTGTTGTCGGTCAAGATCGCGTTCGCCGTAGCACCCGGCAGCGTTGCGCTGTAGTCCGCGCCAGAAAGGTTCCTCAGACTATCGAGGGTGATCTGCGTCGGGGTCGTGGCTGTGGGAGAGCCGCCCGTACTAGTCGTTCCGCCGCCCGGCTGCAGAGTAGGGCGCGGATTGAACGTCACCGCAACGCTCTGCCCGGGAAGTATGCCCAGGTCGCGCAGACGGTCCACGCTGGCCGTCAGAACCTGCACGTGAATTAAGACTTCCGGTTTGGCTTTATCGATGTCGCGAATGATCTTGGCGGCGAGAAGAAGCTTGTCCGGAGTATCGCGAATCACGATTGCATTCTGCGCGTTCACTGGCTGAACGCGGCGCAAATCGAGGAGCTGCCGCAACCCGGTGACAACTTCGGTAAGATCCTGCGGCGTAAGCGTGTTGGAAAGATAGAAGGTTCGTACGATTTCGTCTTCCAGGTCCTTACGTTTTTGCGGGTTGTCCGGCGCCACGATGATCACGCCGCTCGTCTGCGCCTTCCAGAACGATTTACTCTCCAGCGCGACGGCGTCGAGTCCTTGTTCGAGCGTGACGTTGGGCAAGTCGACGGATATGCGCCGCGACGTGAAGTCCGGGTCAAAAATGACGCTCAATCCCGCTAGCTTCGCAATCGTCTCGTAAACGACCCGAGCATCATTCGTCATCTTGAGATTGATCACGTCGTGCGAAACGGGTTTGAGTTGAGGTGGGCCGGGCAGCAGGTTGTCATCGTCTGAAGGGTTAGGATTGATCTTAGGAGTTTCGGCAGCCGTCTTGGCCGTCAGCAGATCCATCACACGCTTCGCTTCCTGTTCGGCGGCGGAGTTGGAGGGATCGATGGCCTGGGCCTTTTGGAATTCCCCAAGGGCAAGTTGCAGATCGCCCTTTTGCAGGGCTTTCTCGCCTTGCTCGACGTGAAATTGTGCCGCCTCAAATCGGAGATGCATCGCGCGGAGTTTATATTCGGCGTTGGTGGGCTCAGCGCGCAGGGCGCGGTCGTAGCTAACCAGCGCAGTATCGTAGTCCTGCAAGGCTTCGGCCTTGCGACCGGCGTTGTAATCCTGATTTGCCTTGGGGCAGCCGACAAGGAAAACAGCGGCAAACGCCAAAAGCGGCAGACACACTGTACGGCGCAACCAAGTCCTCCGCGGGGATGTCTCAGTTCTTCTCTGGGAGTCTAACACCCGAGCTAAGATGCAGCAAGGAACGGCCCGCGTTGCCGACGATCTCTGCTTACCATGCCCCTTCGGGCATTGGGTTACAGACCGATGAACGTTGATGAAGCCGGAGGCGAGAAACCTGAAATATTCCGTTACTTGCGGCTCCCGACGCGCGACGGCTATGATGGTTGTTCCGTGACATCCGACGCGAAAAAGAAGGATCAGGAACGCAACAAGATCGTCGCCCAGAACCGCGCCGCGTCTTACAACTACGAGCTGCTCGATAAATTCGAGGCGGGGTTGGTCCTGGTAGGAACCGAGGTCAAGACCCTGCGTGAAGGCAAAGCATCCCTGCGCGAAGCCTATGCCGAGATTCGCGCTGGAGAGGCTTGGCTGGTAAACTGTCACATTCCGGAGTACCAACCCGGCGGGCCCAGGAATCACGATCCGCTCCGGAAGCGCAAACTGCTGCTGAACCGGCGCGAGATCAACCGTTTGCTCGTCAACACAGAACAAAAAGGCATGACCATCGTCCCGCTAAAGATCTATTTCCGGGACGGCCGAGCAAAATGCGAACTGGCGATAGGAAAGGGTAAGAAATTTCACGACCGCCGCGCAGCCGAACGTCAAAAAGAAGCGAAACGCGAAGCCAAGGAAGCGATGTATCAGTCTCGTCGCCGATAAACATAGATCAAAGCAAAAGTGAAAGGGAGCCATGCAGATCCAACTCGAGAACCAGCCGTATCCTTCGATACAGGCCGACGCGCTTGTTACCTACGTATTCGATAAGGAAGATAAATTCGATGGAGTTCTCGGTGACATTGACCGTGCCATGAACGGACGCCTTGCATCGCTTGTCGCGAGCGGAGAGATCAGCGGCAAGGCGCTTGAGATCGTCCTCATACATTTTCCGGAAGGGCTCGCTGCTCAAAAGTTGTTGCTGGTTGGAGCGGGGAAGCCGGATAAATTCGCGGTTGCGGATCTCCACAAGATTGCAGGCACGGCGTTGCGGCAGTTGAAAACGCGCGGCGCGAAGAAAATTGTTTTTCTGACGCGCGAGGGAGAGCGCGGGCCAGCCGCGGCGCAGGCCGTGGTCGAAGGGCTGATCGCTGCTGATTTCGAATCGGATAAATACCGCACCGAAAAGAAAAACCGCGAGATTGATTCCGTAACACTCGCAGGATTCGACGCGGGCCTCGGCGCGAACCTCAACGCGGCGATCGAGCAGGGCCGCGTGATCGCCGAATCGCAAAACTTCGCTCGCGATTTGATCAACGAGCCCGCGAATAAGCTGACGCCCCGAATGCTCGCCGCGCGCGCCGAGGCGATGGCCAAAGAAGCCGGCCTCGGAATCGAAATTCTCGACGAACGAAAAATCGCGGAGCTGAAAATGGGCGCGCTGATCGGTGTGGCGCAAGGAAGCGTCGAGCCGCCGCGAGTAATCGTGGTGCGCTACACACCGGCGAATCCGCGGCCGGGCGCTCCGGTGCTGGGTCTGGTCGGCAAGGCCGTCACGTTCGACACCGGCGGAATTTCGATCAAGCCCGCGAACAACATGGAAAAAATGAAGTACGACATGGGCGGCGGAGCGACGATGCTGGGCGCGATGCGTGCGATCGCGGCGCTGAAGCCATCGGTGTCGGTGATCGCGGTGATTCCCGCGACAGAGAACATGCCCGGCGGGCGCGCGCAAAAGCCGGGCGACGTGCAGGTGGCGATGTCGGGAAAAACGATTGAGGTGATCAACACCGACGCCGAAGGCCGGATGGTTTTGGCCGACGGAGTTTTCTACGCGCGCCAGCTTGGCTGCACTCATTTGATTGACGCAGCGACGCTCACCGGAGCGATTGAAGTTGCGCTGGCGAACGTGCACGTCGGCGCGTTCGGCACGCCGCGGGAATATTTGGATACCTTTCTTGAAAGCGCGAAAGCGGTTGGCGAAAAAATGTGGCCCATGCCGATCGACGACGAATACCAGCAGATGATCAAGAGCGACATCGCGGATATTCGCAACACCGGCAGCGGCAAGGGCGGCGGCGCGAGCACCGGCGCGTGGTTCATCAAGGAATTTGCCGGAGACACGCCGTGGATCCATCTCGACATTGCTTCGACGTGCTGGGTCGACGAAGGGCGTCCGTGGCTTGCGAAAGGTCCGACCGGCGTCGCGATCCGCTCGATCGTGGATTTTGCGCTGAAGATGTAATCGAACACTCTCGCAATTGCCACGCGCGTCTGAAGATTTTCAAAACGCCATGGCGCGCGTCACATTTTTTCTGGCGCGGTAATGCCGAGCAGGCCGAGCGTGGTCACGAGCTGCTGGCGCACGAGCGACGTGAGACTCAGCAGAAACGCGCGCTTTTCGGGGTCTTCTTCCGAGAGAATGTGATGCTTGTGGTAGAAGACGTTGAAAGCCTGCGCGAGCTCGAAGGCATAGCGCGCGAGGAACGCCGGCTCCTGCGACGCGACGGCAACTTCCACACGCGCATCGAGCGATCCGGCGAGCACCGCAAGCTCCCATAGATCGTCACCCGCGGGCGCCGCGAGAAAGTTCGCCACGTCGATTTCGCCGCTTCCAATTTTCAGCAGGTTTGTAGCGTCCACACTTTCGAATTCCGGGTGCAGCTCCGCGCCCTTGCGCAAGATTCCGTTGACGCGCACCACCGCGTATTGCACATACGGGCCGGTCTCTCCCTCGAAGCTGAGCGCATCCTTGAAATCGAATGCGATCACCGTCGAGCGAGTGAAGCGAAGCAGAAAATACCGCAGCGCGCCGATAGCGATGGCATCCACCATCCGATTCGCTTCCTCCGTGCCGGATAATTCGGGATGGCGCGCGTCGATTTCGGTTCGCGCAGCCGCTTCGAGGCGGTCGAGCAGATCGTCGGCCTTCACGCCCTGGCCTTTTCGTCCGCTCACTTCGATGTAAGATTTTTTCGCGTCCTCCGGCGGGATTTCATAGCCCATTTCAAGAGCGCAGCGCGGCGTGAGCGCGACCACGTTGTACGCGAAGTGCTTCAAGTGATCGGCTTCTTCGGGATGGCCCAGAGCGCGCAACCCGGCGACGACAACCTGTTGGGGATACGCTTGCCTGGAATCGATCACGTTGAAAACGTCGTGCGCGTGGCCGAATTTCGGCGCGCCGGGTTCATTCGATTCCGAGTTCGTGGTCCAGACTTCGTGGCCGTCGGGATGCTTGTGGAATCGCCGGTAATAAAAGTCGCGTTCGAGCAGCCCGAATTTCCAAAGGTGATTCGCGATATCTTTCCCGACGTAGGTGACCGTGCCGGTGGAGCGCACAATAATTTTTGCTTCGGCTTCCTCGGGCGGTTCTTCGGATTCTTCAGCGGGCTTGGCCTCGATGTCGGTGGCCTTCTTGTCCGAAGGAAGCTCCATGATCCAGCAGCCAGCATTCTTTCCCGAGGTTGCAAGCTGGATCGCGCCAGTCTTTTTAAGCAGATCGAACGCGGCGTCCCAGAAATTCAAGTTGAGGATCTCGCTTTCGCGGGTTAGCAGATCGTAGTCGATGCCCAGGCGGTCGAGTGTCCGAAGATGGCAGTGGACGATCGCGGTGGCGACAATTTCGGCCATCTTTGCGGCCTCGCCGTGGCCCTCTTCGATGTCCTTCAGCATTTGCGAACGAAGCTCGAGGCGCGATTTATCCTCGGCCAGAAATTGCGTCACGCGCGCGTAGAGATCCCAGCAGAGGTAGTCGAATTTGGGAGCGGCGGCGAGCTTTTTCACTTCGTCGAGCGACTTTGGCTCGATGTGAAGGAATCCGAGGATAACGTCGGCCACCTGCACGCCCGTGTTGTCGATGTAGTTCTGCACCTCGACGCGGCGGCCGGCGTAACGCAGGACGCGCGCGAACGTGTCGCCGAGTACCGCGTTGCGCAGGTGACCGATGTGCGCGGCCTTGTTGGGATTTATGCTGGTGTGTTCGACGACGGTTTTCGCGGCGTCCGGCTTGTGCTGTGCGGCAGCTCCTTTGCCGGCCTCTTCGCACGCGCCGCGAAAAAATGCGGCGCGGTTGAAAAACATATTCAAATAGCCGCCACCGGCGACTTCGACGCGATCGACTCCGGGAATCTGCTTCAGCGAGTTCGCAATCTCCTGCGCGAGCGCGCGCGGCGACTGTTTCATCCGCTTGGCGAGTTCGAAACAGAGAGGCGATGCGGACTCGCCCATGGCGAGCTTCGGCGGACGCTCGGTCGAAATGGGCACATCCGTCTTGTAGCGCTGGTGGATGTGGTGGCGCAGCGCCTTGCGAATCCGGTCATCGACCGCTTTGTACACGTGGCTCCTTCTGTCGAATGAATCCAAGCAATTATAGAGAAGGCTGCGGGGGCCGTCAAAACGGCAGATCGCGTTTTCTTGCGATTAGACTCGGGCTCGGTTGTTTGTTTCCAATAAGATAGGCGGGATTCTAATAACGGGANNGCAGGGATCGGCGGCCGCGGCGGCTGAGGATTTCGTCCGCCGTCCCTTCCTTCGAGGTTGCGCAGTAATTCGTCATGACGCGGTCAGGTTAGCAGGATGCGGGGTTGTTGCGAGGACCAGTATGGTGTGGACTTTTTTTGCAGGCTCAATGCCGGGCCGATTGGTCATTTGACAGCGCGTAGCGGCCAGAATAGTATCGTTGTTGTCTTTCCGCAGTGGTACAAATCGTTTCATGGATCCTTCGATTCCTTCAAAAGACAAGCCCAAGTACTACCTGACCACGCCGATTTACTACGCGAATTCGCGTCCGCATGTGGGGTCGGCGTACACGACGATCGTGTGCGACGTGATCGCGCGGTACAAGCGCATGTGCGGCTACGACGTCGAGTACCTGACCGGGACGGACGAGCATGGCGTCAACATCGAGCGCGCCGCCGAGAAATTGGGAATCACGCCGGCTGAGCTGGTTGACCGCAATCAGCAGATTTTCCGCGATCTGTGGAAGCTGCTCGGCATCAGCTACACGGATTTTGTGCGTACGACTTCGCCGCAGCATGCTGTCGCCGTGCAGAATTTGGTCCGTCGCACGCAGCGCGTCACGCCGGATGCGATTTTCAAGCGTAAGTACGAGGGGCGCTACTGCATTTACGACAATCTTTATGTGAGCGACACGCCGGAGCCGGCGGATTGCCAGATCTGCGGGCGTCCCGCAGAGTTGATTTCCGAGGAAAATTATTTTTTCCGGCTTTCGGCGTATCAGGACAAGCTCTTGCAGCTCTACAAGGACCGGCGGGATTTCGTGCAGCCGGGTTTTCGGCTAAACGAGGTGAAAAGCTTCGTCGAAAGCGGGCTGAAGGATCTTTCGATCAGCCGGAAGTCGATCAAGTGGGGCATTCCATGGCCGGGCGATCCGGAGCACGTCTTTTATGTTTGGTACGACGCGCTGACCAGCTATATGAGCGGGATCGGATTTGTCGATGGCGAGCCGGGAAGCAAGAAGGACAGCGAGAAATTCACGAAATTCTGGCCCGCCGATCTGCACATGATCGGAAAAGAGATCATCCGGTTTCATGCGGTCTATTGGCCGGCGTTTCTGATGGCGGCTTATGCCGACAGACCGCTCGAAGAATACATGCCGAAAAAGATTTTCGCGCATGGGTGGCTGCTCTTCGAGCAGGAAAAGATGAGCAAGTCGAAGGGAAACGTCGCGTACCCCGAGCCAATCGTAAAAGTCCTCGGCAACGACGCGCTACGCTATTACCTGTTGCGCGAGACGGTGTTTGGTCAGGACGGGAATTTTTCACGCGAGGCGCTGATCACGCGGTACAACGCGGATTTGGCTAATGGGCTGGGCAACCTCGCGAGCCGCGTCCTGACGATGATTCAGCAATATTGCCAGGGTAGGGTTCCCGCAAGAGCCAACTATGTAAATCCGCGCGAGCAGGGAATCATTGATCTAACCAGCAGAGTCGGTTCGACGGCTTGTGGACAATACGACAGTTGCGAGTTTTCGAGAGCTCTGGAAACGATTTGGAGCCTAGTGGCCGAGGTCGACAGATATCTTGTCGAGAGCCAGCCTTGGGTGATTGCGAAGGATGTTGACAGCCGGGAGCAACTCAATTCAATTCTATTCATTGCTTATGACGCTCTTCGAATGGCTACCATTCTTGCTCACCCTACGATCCCCTTGGCCACGCAACAAATCTGGACGCAAATGGGTCAAACTGGAGACCTGGGCAAGCTCTTGATTTATGACCTGTTTGTCCAAGAAGGACCGCTGTCGCCTTCCATTGGGAAGATAACGGCGGTTTTTCCGCGCGCGGATAAAAAAGAAGCATCGGAGAGGATCGAAACCATGGAACAGGAAATTCGGAATCCAGGAAGCGCTCAGCCAGCTGACGCTTCAGCGACACCTGCAACAAGTGCGAGTGGTGCAGCACCGGCAGCGTCCGCTGCGGCGCCGGCCGCTACGCCCGCAAGCGCCAAAATCACGATTGAAGATTTTGCCAAGGTCGAACTGCGCGTGGGAGTCGTCCAATCGGCTGAGCNNGGCGCGGACAAGCTGCTGAAGTTGATGGTCGATATTGGAGATGAAGTGAGGCAGGTTCTGGCGGGAATTGCGCTGGGATACACGCCGGAGGAATTGGTGGGACGCAAGGTCGTCGTGGTTATAAATCTTGCGCCGAGAAAAATGCGCGGGCTGGAATCGAACGGCATGCTGCTGGCGGCGTCGGCTGGGGCGGATGGCAAGCCGGTGCTGTGCACGTTTGCCGAGGACATTCCCGTGGGCTCGAAGGTGAAATGACGTCGGAACGCTACTGGCCAGACATAGGAATGGGGTTTGAGCAGGGAACCGAGGTCGATGACTGAAGCCGAACGCAAGTTTTCGATCACAAAGGCGGATCACACGGGTTTTACCGTGGGCTCGCTTTCCGAGGCGCTGGCGTATTGGAACGGCGTGCCGGGCTTCGAAATCGTCACGGAATTTAATTTGGGTGGAGAACTCCTCGAGAACGTGACGGGGGTTGCAGGCGCCGAGGTGTCGATTGCCGCGGTGGCGTTTAAGGTCTAGCAGGTTGACATGTCTGTCCCCGGACACACGTGCACGATTGCACCCTTTGAGCAGATATTAAAGCCTTTTTGCAGCCCTATCAGTTTGACGGGAAGAAGTTACAGCTGAAAAGCAAGGGATCCTAATGTTTGCGACATGAAGTTCATGGGCATTCCGAATCAGAAATTCGGTTGGGACATGGACCTCGATCTTCCAGTATTTGAGAAGGTGAATCCCAAGAAATAGGCCTCGCTGACGCCGAGTTGACCGACCCCTACGAGGACAAGTCGATCTAGATGGAAATTATCGACTCACACGCGCACCTCGAAGGCTCGCAATTTGACGAGGACCGCGCGGCGATGCTCGCACGCGCGCGCGACGCGGGCGTAAAAACTCTTCTCGCGATCGGCGCGGGCACATCACCGGCGGAGCGTCTCGACGCCGCGATTCCGTTTGCCGAGCAATACGACTGGATCTACGCAACAGTGGGCATCCATCCGCACGACGCGAGCGTGGCGACGGAGGAGCATTTCGCGCGGCTGGACGAACTGGCGCGGCATCCGCGAGTAATCGGGTGGGGCGAGATGGGCCTCGATTACCATTACGATCATTCGCCGCGCGACGTGCAGGCGCAGGTTTTTCGCCGACAGCTGGGGCAGTCGCGCGCGGCGAAACTGCCGATCGTGATTCATTGCCGCGACGCGTGGGAGGATTGCCTGGCGATCCTCGATCAGGATTGGAAGCCGTCGGGACTGGGCGGGATTTTTCACTGTTTCACCGGGACGCTCGCGGAAGCGCAGCGCGGGCTGGACATGGGATTTCTGATTTCGTTCGCGGGAAACGTGACTTATCCCAAGATGCAGCATCTGCGCGACGTCGCGCGCGAAATTCCGTTAGAAAAAATACTCACGGAAACCGATTCACCGTTTCTTTCTCCGCAGGGTCGCCGGGGCAAGAGGAACGAGCCGGCTTTTGTGGTTGAGGTAGCGCAAGCCTTGGCGAATGTGAGAAACTTACGCGCAGATGAGGTCGCGGCCGTTGCGGCTGCGAACTTTAGGCAGCTTTTTCAATTAGGCGCGGGGAACTCCGGCCAACCCGGATAAGGGCTCGGCAAACAAAACAGATGGCCTTCGCTGTTCAAATCGCTAAGGGAATGTTCGATCTGGTGCGCGACGACCTGGCTCTCGTCGAGCAGGAGATTGCCGCGCAAAATGCCGCGGCGATCGAGCCCGTCTGCGAAATTTCGAGCTATTTGCGCGAAGGCGGAGGGAAGCGGCTGCGTCCGGCGCTGCTGTTGCTGGCTGCGGGGGCGGCGGGATATCGGGGGCCGCGAGCGATCCGGATGGGCGCGGTCGTGGAGATGATCCACAGCGCGACGCTGGTCCACGACGATGTGATCGATGGGGCGCAGACGCGGCGCGGACGTCCGAGCACGAACGCGCGCTGGGGAAATCACATGAGCGTGCTGGCGGGCGACTGGCTCTACATGCAGTCGTTCGAGATGGCGCTGCGCGAGCGGAATTTCGCGGTACTCGACATCCTGATCGGCCTCACGCAGAACATGGTCGAAGGCGAATTGCTGCAACTTACGCGCCTGGGGTGCATCGATTTGACGGAAGCGGATGCCACCGAACTCGCGTACCGCAAGACGGCATGTCTCTTCAGCGGGTGCGCGCGTCTGGGGGCGGTGCTCGGCAGCCAGCCAAAGCATGTGGAAGAGTCGCTGGCGGAGTACGGGCGAAACGCGGGTCTCGCGTTTCAGCTCGTCGATGACTTGCTGGATTTTACGGCGTCACCCGAGCAGCTGGGTAAGCCCGTGCTGAGCGACTTGAAGGAAGGCAAGGTCACGCTGCCGCTGATATTTGCGCTGCAGAGCGGAACATCTTCCAACGGGAATCCGCCGAATGCCGAAGGACGCCGGTTGGTCGCGAACGTGCTCGAGGAGCGCGGATTTGTGAGCGTCCGGCCGGAACAGATTACGAAGCTCGTCGAGGAAACGGGCGCGCTCAAGCGCGCTTCGAATCTCGCGCGCGAATATGTTTGCCGCTCCAAGGCTTGTCTGGAAGAATTGCCGGACACCGAATACCGGCGGGCGCTGCTGGCTGTCCCCGATTTCATCCTCGATCGACAGAACTAAACGAAATTTCCGCAATGAAAGGTTTGGATCTTAAGCGGTGGGGACGCTGGGCGTGGTGTGCGGGCCGGCGTTGTGTTGATTTTCCTGCTGCAGCGCTTGCGTGGCGTCTTCGATCAGATCGGCGGGTTTCCAGTCGTTGTCCGGATACCACTTGAAGACAGTGCCGGAGGGCGATATCACCGTGGTGCTCATCGAGTGGACGATCTGGTCGGCGGACGATTTGTAGTACAAGCCGAAAAAGTCGGCGACCTTCGGCAATTCCTTCGCGGGCACGGTGGCGAACTCCCAGCGGTCGAAGGGATCACCGCCGGTGGTTTGGCTGAACGTCGCGGCATAGTGCTTGAGCACAGCGGGAGTGTCATGCTCGGGATCGAAGCTGGCGCTCAGCAAGCGGACCTTTGATTCGAGCGCGGGATTGCCGCGGAGCGTGGCGTAAATTTGTGAAAAATTTTTCGAGACGAGCGGGCAGAAGTCCGGGAAAGGACAGCGCGTGTAGATGAAGGTCACGAGCAGGACTTTTCCTTGGAACGAATTCAAGGCGATTTTTCTTCCGTCCTGATTGACGAGAGCGAAGTCGGGCACTCTCTCGCCGGGTTGGGGCTGATGCGACATTCCGGGCGGCTGCGCTGTGCTGCCAGTGCCTTTCTTGGTAACAACAATATTTTCAAGATACGCGCCGTCGCCGGTCACGACGACGTCGGCGGTGATTTCGTCCCCAGGACCCAGGGACGAGAGGGTTTTGGCGTCGTGCACGGGATAGGGCATCGCCATGGCTGCCATGAATCCGGGGATTTCCTGGCCGTCGATCATGACGGAGGACTGTTGCTGGTCAATTGAGATCACTTTGCCAACCAAGTGGTAGCGTTTTGCCTGATCCTGGGGTGCCGAAGCTTTTTTACAAGCGACCGGGACCACGACGAATACGGCGAGGAGCAGCACAAAAAGGATTTCAGATTTGTGACGCTGACGAAAACTCTTGCGTGGAACTGGCAGCATTGTCACTCCCTTCGAATCTTAACTATTGTACGCCTGCGCCGAAGCGCGATGCATCAGTAATGGAATCGCCAACGAACCTGAGCGATGAGTTGCCGCGGCTCGTTGAAATGAGATCCGCCAAAGGTATTGCTGGTGTCGAGCATGTATCGGCCGTTGGCAATGTTCACGGCAGTGAATGACAGAGAAATCCCTTCGCCGAAATCCTTTCCGAGTGACAAGTCGAATGTTGCGTGCGGCGGCAAATGTTCCGGGCCGTCCCCGAGGAGGAATCCCGAACCGAAATTCAGGTTGCCGGATGTCCAAATCTTGCGCGGAAGCTGAAGATTGTAGCCAGCGCTGAGCGTATCGCGCTGGTCGTGGTCGAGGAAAAAGACGCCGGTGGGCGGGGGCGAGAAATCGGTCAACCCGCCGGTCACGCCTCCGGCCCCTTCGGCGTACTGGTGCGAATATGATAGGTGGACGCGCGCTATTCCGGCGATATTGGGAGAGCGAAGCGTGGTTTCCCAGGCACGAATTCGCGCGTGCGCGATTGTGAGGGGGAAAAAAATGTTCGAGTTGCCGAGGACGTCGTGATCCAGGAAATTGCGCGCTGCGGTGTGGAAGTAGTCTGTGTCGAGCACCCAGCCGCGCAAGGGAATTGCGACTCCGGCTTCCCATTCCTCGTCGCGCTCGCCGCGCAGGGGAAGGAAGCCAAATCCCGCCTCGGTATTCAGAAGACCTGACGTGACGGTGTCGAGCGGGGGCGCCTGATAGTAGCGACCGTACGATCCGCGCAGAACCCAGTGCAGTTTCGGAATTTGAATCGCGACGCCGATGCGCGGATCGGCTGAGTTCTCGCTGACTGGGTTTAGGCGGGCTGTATTGGCGAAATGGGTGAGGCGCACGCCTCCGTTGAGCGTGAGCCACGAATTCACTTTGAGTTGGTCCTGCAAGAAGATCGATTCCAGGTTGCCCCAAACGTCCGATGTTTGAGACGCGACCGCCTGGCTCGGATCCGGGGAGATCACTTCAAACGCGTAATCGTCATGCTGGCCGTAAACGTAGAGTCCCGCGCGAAAGCTGTTCCTTCCTCTGGTCAACGAATACGTTGATTGCAAACCCAAATAGTTGGACTGGCGCCGATCCTGCGGCGAAACCGGAAAGTCGTTGGGACCACCGATGTAGTCAGCGCCGTTGTAATGATAGAAAGGCGAGACGGTGACGACCGCACCAGGGTTGATCGTGTGGACCCACGAAAAGTTCGCGAAGGAGTCGGATTCGCGGTCCACGTCGCGAATCGCGCAATTGTCTGCGCCCGGATCGGGGTCGGGCGGACAGGCCGCCTGCTGTCCGGGCGTGTTCGGGACCTGGTAGAAATCGCGGCGGGTGGAAGCGACGAGGCGAAGCTGGTCGTTCGGCGTCACGTTGAACATGAGCGAGCCGAAACCTCCCACGCCGTCTCCGAGATCGTGGAGGATGGGTTCCTCCGGAGTTTCCAGGCCGTAGTCGGAGCGATTCGCGTTCACGCTCGCGTAGTAGGCAAAGCGCTCGGTGTGTCCGCCGGCGCTGACCTGGCTGTTCGTTTGTTTGAAGTTGCCGTAGGTGGCCACTATCTCGGCGTCATTGTTGAAGTCGAAACCGGTGCGCGGCACCACGTTGAAGACGCTGTAGGTGCGGTCGCCGTAATCCGCAGAGTATCCGCCGCGTTGTACTTCGAGATAGTCGACATCCTTGGGATCGAACTGCGGCCCCACGTTGCTCGCGATGCTCGTATTGGGCACCGGGACGCCGTCAATCAGCCAGCTCACCTGATGGCCGCCGCGGACGTGAAGCTGGTCGTGAACCATGTAGGCGCCCGGCACGTAGTCGGTGATCATTTGCAGGCTATTTGTGCGATCGGCGCCGGGAGTTTCGGCGATTTGCACGCGATCGACGAAGGTTTGCGTGGTAGAAGAGTTCGCGTCGATAGGATCTGTCGCCGATTTAACAACGACGGTCTGATTTAGGGCCGCAAGACTCATGGGGAAATGCAGCACGGAGGAACTGCCCGAGTCGAGAATCACGTCACGGACGGACTCTTCGAATCCGGGATGCGTGACGTTAATTTTGTATTCACCGAGAGGCACGGCATCGAATTCAAACGCGCCGTCCGAATCTGTCTGCGTGGTGCGGGACCAAGTCGACGTAGCGGATTCGATCTTGACGGTCGCGCCGCCAATCGGCATGTGCTGGGGATCGTGGACGATTCCCCGGATATTTCCAAAGATCGTTGCTCGCGAGGGCGGTCCAGACAACCAGATCGCGGCGGCGAGCAATAGATACACGAATTTCCGCATCCACTTGCTCCATTCCAGACTGGAATTTTCAGTGCGAGGGAATGAAGCTAGGCTCGCGGAGGTTCAAACGGCGCGGTGAAGAATCCCGATGCTGTGGATCGAGTGCACATCGCAAAAGCCCGGCGAGTGAGTTCAGGATTGGTGAGCCTCGCGAGCGAAGCGGCCTTTGTGGGCGGGATTGGGGCAATCAAACCAAAATCTGGAAGCTGGTTTCTTTTCGTCCCGCAGTGGCAGGCCATGGATTGTCCGTGACCGGTTTGGGAGCTGTGGGACATGCAGCACATCATCACGGGAGATGCTTTGCAGGCCATGCCTCTAGCTACCAAGGCGAGCGGCGTCGCCAGCAGAGCAATGATGATGACCGAGGCTTGAATGCGGCGCATTCGGTTGAGGCTACCACAGGGGAGCGGCCGCCGGCCATTGTCTCGTTATCAGCAAAGATCTCGCACGTGCTCCTGCGCAAAGTGGAACTGGAACCCTGGCCTGATTCCCGAGCACGATACATCATCGCCCATAAACCAAGACGTGGAACGTTCCCGGAACGGCCATCGGTCGCGGACGGGGCTGGTCTGCGGTAGGAGCCGCAAGTGGACCAAAATCTGCGGTGTCCAGAAAGAGGTTGTGTGTCTTCGTATCGAGTCCCATGGTTTTGGCACCGACCTCGGTCTTGACGGTCTCGACTTCACTGAATTTGTCAGGGGAATCTTCGTGGAATATATGGATCATACCCTCGCGCGTCGAGGCGAAGATCAGCCCTGTTTCAGGCTCATAGGCGGC
>PKUY01000093.1 GCA_003131705.1 Acidobacteriota bacterium
AGTTTCTCGATATCGGCGCTTCAAAGAGAATTGGAATTGTCGCTCCGCCAGGCTGCGTGCTCCGCAAATGACCTCATCCCAGGGGACTGGTCGGCGATTCTGCCAATAGGGGACCACAAGTGTTTGAATCGTTTGGTGAACAATCAGACCCCGCCACGCTTCCAGGCTCTTCAATTGGCCAAGAAGAAAGCTCTCCCGGCGGAGTGGATCACGCGCATTGTGCCAAGCAGCGAGATCTGCAAAGAACAATTGTCGCGGGCAGCGCCGCATCCGACGATCAGTCGAAAAGGACCAATCCAATGCCATCTAACGCTCCTTCTTACCTCTCTTCTTGTTCGTCTGTCGGTCCTCCAACAAGTTAAGCAGCGCTTCCCAGTCGTCTGGTGAGGCAACCTCGCTAGCCCTATCGAAAAAACGCCGCGCTTGCACGTTTGCGTTCATTGGTTCGAGTTCCTTCGGTAGCTTATTCGCCAGACTAAGAAGATCGAGGGGATCGANNCCCGTTCGTTCTCGATCTTCGACAAGTAGGTAAAATCGACACCAACCTTATCGGCGAGCTGGCGAAGTGTAAGCCCCCGCTCTTTCCTAATTTGTCGAAGACGTTGCCCAAAAGTCATGTCATTTCACCAGAGGTAAAATACCATAATGTTGAGTTGAAGTCAACATCATGTTTTGCCCATGTCCGAAGGTCCTCGGACATCTGAGCCTGGATCTTGGGCGTCGCATTTGACGAACGCGCGTTCCCTTCAGGCGGCCTGATTCACAATCAGAATCGAATCGGGATAAAGACTTCTGTTAGAGTTACTGCGCCCCTTGGCGGAGCCTCATCATTGGACCACCACTCCGCCTTCGTTCCGGTATCACTGACTGAAATTATCTCGCGATACGAAACGGGTGATAGCTCTGCGAACAGTCGCTCAGTGCCCTAGCTTTACGTTGAGCAAGTAGGTATAAAATCAGTTGTTTTCGGAGAATTCGACATAGATGTCAATAGATTCCACTTTGACCCCAGAGAACAAATTCCCGTTGGGCCAGAGGATAACTCTACCCGGCCATTTTCTGGAGCCGGTCACGCTCGAAGCGATTCGATTCATCGGCTCTGGATACGAGTGTCGCGTCCGCCTGGGCGACGGAACGCCAGATGAAGCGATCCTCTCATTGGACGAGGCCGCCGCGCTGGTGGGCCAGGTCGTCAGCACGCGGGTTGCAATCCAGCCCACTGATGCTGAGAAGCTGCGCCTGCTAGTTGAATCAGCACGTATCCGACTAGCTTACGCACATGACCGACAGTTTGCAGTCAGTCTTTCCGGTATCCGTACCCTGCCTCACCAAATCGAAGCGGTTTACATGAAGATGCTGCCGCAGCCACGGCTTCGGTTTCTGTTGGCGGACGATCCGGGAGCGGGCAAAACCATCATGGCAGGTTTGCTCCTCAAAGAGATGAAGCTGCGTGAAGCCATTGAACGTATCCTTATACTCTGCCCCGCTCCACTAACGATTCAGTGGCAAGACGAATTGTTGAGGTGGTTTGGCGAACNNTGCGTCGCTAGATTATGCCAAGCAGGACGATGTCCGCGAGCGCGTTTGGCAACAACGCTGGGATCTAGTCATCATCGACGAAGCCCACAAATGCAGCGCTTACACGAAGAGGTCTTCTGGTCGCGGTGACGAGGTTGAGAAGACACGTCGCTACCAATTGGCAGAGCGCTTGGCCGCCGACGCCGACCACCTACTGCTTCTGACAGCGACGCCGCACCACGGCGATGACGACCGCTTCAGCCATTTCGTCCGGCTGATCGATCCCGACTTATTTCCAGAGCCTACTCGGGTAGGTGAGCGCGCAGGCGAAATACGGCGCGACATTCTGAGTCTTGGAGAAAACTGCCCGTGGGCACTTCGTCGGCTGAAGGAAGACCTTCGCGACATCGACGGTCAACGGCTTTTCCCCGACCGTCACGCGCACACTGTCACGTTCCGGTTGAATCATGACGAGTTCGACCTGTACAAAGCCGTCACGGCCTATATAAACGAATTCTTGCCGCAGGCCAGCGGACGCAAGAAGCAGAGCGTAGCGCTGACTCGTACTGTTCTGCAGCGACGCCTTGCTAGTTCAACGCAGGCCATTGCCGAGTCGATCCGCCGCCGGTTGGAGAAGCAGGAGGGACTCCTGGAGGAGTTGGAGTCTTTATCACCAGCACAGCGAGCGAAGCGGCTTGCACAAATTCAGGGCCGCCTAACTGACGTTGAGCAAGATGAAGACGATCTTGACGATGCCCAGCGCGATCTCCTGACCGACGAATTCACGACGGCGATTGAACTCGACCAACTCCGGGCCGAAATTGCTGTGCTTCGGGATTTGCTGGCGCAGGCACGCCGCGTGCGCGATAACGCCACCGATTCCAAACTGACCGCGCTTCGCGATTGCCTGGCGAAAGCCGAGTTCAATGAACTCAAAGACGGCAGAGGCAGACTGCTCATTTTTACTGAACACCGCGACACCTTGAATCACTTACTCGACCACCTGAACCGTTGGGGATACTCGACCTGCCAAATTCACGGTGGAATGAATCCTCACGAACGAAAGCGAATGCAGGAGGACTTCCGTACCTCCCGCCAGGTTTGTGTCGCGACCGAGGCCGCAGGTGAAGGGATTAACCTCCAGTTTTGTCGCCTG
>PKUY01000233.1 GCA_003131705.1 Acidobacteriota bacterium
CGCACAACATGCAACAGGCCGCCCGTGCCAGCGACTTCACGGCTTTCATGCTCGATGGAAAGCTGATCGAGCACAGCGAGACTTCGAAGCTCTTTACCACGCCGGCCGACCCTCGCACCGAGGCGTACATCACGGGCCGCTTCGGATAATTCGAATGGATAGTATGGCTGTATCATGTGGAAGGGACTGAGCATTCATGGAACGACATTTCGAACGCGATCTTGAAGAGCTCAAGCAGCGGCTGCTGTGGATGGGGAGCCTCGCGGAGCGTGCTGTTCATCAAGCTGTCCACGCGGTGCTTGACGCCGAGGAACAGCTCGCCGAAACCGTGCTCTCCGAGGAAGACGCCATCAACGAGATGCAGATCGAGATCNNATCTCGAGCGCATCGGCGACCAGGCAGTAAACATTGCGCAGTCGGCGATGCGCGTTATGCGCCACCCGCAGGTGAAGCCGTATGTGGACTTGCCCCGGATGAGCGAGCTGGCCGAAGGGATGGTTCGCGATAGCCTGAACGCGCTTGTGCGCGGCGACCAGGAATTGGCCCAGTCCGTTCTGCGTCGTGACGATCAAGTCGACCGGCTGCGCGACCAGCTCTTCCGCGAGTTACTCACCTACATGATGGAAAACTCGTCCGTGGTGTTTTCCGCTTTTGAATTGATCCTCGTGGCCAAGAATCTCGAGCGCATCGGCGATCACGCTACCAATATTGCCGAGGACGTCATCTATTTCGTCGCAGGCCGCGACGTGCGGCACCCCGCTCTCGACCGCCGCTGACGATTCAACGAAAAACAAGGCTGTCGTCCCAAGCAAATTGGTCGTGACGGCCGACCCTGCGGAAGTTCCCAACGTTGTTGTGGGCCTTCATTCGCCGCGAGTCGTGGCATAATAATCGCCATGACAAACTCTACTGCGCCCAGCCTCGCGGAAATGCTCCGCGGCTTCTCGATCGAAGTAAATCCAAAAGAAACAAAAATTATCGACGCATGTCCGGATCGCCTGGATCCTGGCACCGAGGTCTTCCTCACTTGGATACCCGGAGAAGATCCGATGAACATGGTTCCTGCGGCCGCGCAGTTGCGCCGAGCAGGTCTTTTGCCGGTTCCTCACATCGGCGCCCGGCACGCGGAGAGCGCGGCCCAGCTGGCGGATTTAGCTGCGCGTCTGGCTGGTGCGGGAGTCGACAGGGTACTCTGCATCGCGGGTGACCGCGAAAAACCCGCTGGACCTTATGACTCCAGCTTGAAAGTCATGGAAAGCGGTTTGCTGCAGAAGAGCGGCGTCACCCGCATCGCCGTGGGCGCGTTTCCGGAAGGCAATCCAAATATTCCGGATCCGGTGCTTGCCGAGGCGCTCACCGCCAAAGTGAAGTTTGCGCGCGAAACGGGCTTGCAGCTCTCCATCGTCACGCAGTTCTGCTTCCAGACAGAGCCGATCATCGAGTGGCTTCAGGGCACCCGCCGCCAGGGCATCGACTTTCCGGTCCGCGTCGGTTTGGCCGGCCCAGCAGGACTCATCGCTCTTACGCGCTACGCAATGAAGTGCGGCGTCGGCAACTCCATCCGAGTTCTGACGGAAAAGCCGTCCTTTGCCAAGCTCCTCATCGACAAAGGCCCCGAACCGCTCATCCGTGAACTCGCCGATGCCGTCGCTTCGGGAAATTCAGCGGGGGCACCGCTCGACATTACGGGTCTGCACTTTTTCGTCTTCGGCGGCTTCAACAAGACTGTCGACTGGATCAACGCCCAGAAGGCGTAGTAGCCCTCAAGCCGCGAATCGAAATTCCAGAGGCCGCGACGACCCCGCGTGAGGGCGCCCCTCCCTTCCGGTCTCAGAAGGGTACGTCTGTTCCTTTGCTTCAAGGTTTGTTGGTTTCCAGTTCGGATTTGACGGACACGCCACGGTTTTGAATCCGCTTGTAGTTTTTCATCGTTGTAGTATCTTCGCGCGGGTCAACGGAGGGGAAAGAATCCATGCGAAAAAAGCTCTTGGCTGCGGGGATTGTTCTGCTGATTGTTGTCCTCGGCGCGATGGTTGCGCAGCCGAGCCGCGCCCGCACATCGAATCAAGGTCAGAGCGCGGTTCTGTCTAACTCTTGTGACCGGGCGTGCCTGTATGGCTTTCTCGATAAGTATCTCGACGGCCTGAAGGCGAAAGACCCATCACGCGTTCCGTTTGCGAAAAACATTAAGTATTCAGAGAACAATGTGGTGATGAAAGTCGGCGACGGAGTGTGGGGCACCATCACGGGCCTTGGCGACTACAACCTCAGGATGGCCGATCCGATGACCGGCGAGGTTGGATTCTACGGCCTCGTGCAGGAGACAAAATCTTCGTCGACATTCGCTCTGCGTCTGAAAGTAGCAGACGGAAAAATCGCGGAGGCCGAAATGTTGATACGTCGTAGCGACGGCGGCGCATTCCCAAGCCAGCCGAAGCTCGTCGATAAGCCCGTTTTGAATGAAATCGTCCCACCGGATCTAAGACGCCCTCGCGAACGGATGATCGCTCTGGTGGACGGCTATTGGAGCACGCTGCAGCTTAACGACGGTGTGCTCTTCACTCAGTTCGATGACAATTGCAATCGAATCGAGAACGGCCTTTCGACGACCCATAATCCCGATCTCATGAAGGTTATCCCCGTCGCGAACCTGGGATGCGCGGAGCAGTTCAAGCTCGGAAATTACCGCTACGACGACCGTGTCCGCGACCGGCGTTTCCCGCTGATTGACGAAGAGCGGGGCCTCGTCATGTCGGCCGCCTTCATCGACCACGCAGGCAGATTGGGAACGTTCACGCTGACCGATGGCAGGGTCATCGAATCCCCGATGAAGACGCCGAGTACACTCTGTTTGCTTGAATTGTTCAAGATCCGCGACGGCAAAATTCAGCAGATTGAGGCCGTCTTCGTTGGCATCCCGTACAACATGCAATCCCCCTGGTTCCAGTATTAGCCGTCAGCGGCCTGAAAATTCAAACAGAATCACAGTCGGCCGGTTGTAGGAGATATAGCGAATGTCAATAAGGCTCACAGTTGTGTCCGCAGTTGTCGTAACCGCTGCAGCTTTTAGCGTCTTTGGATTTGCCTATCCCGGAAGAGGAGCGCTCGCCCGGGGGGATCAGGAAACATCTCATGCGCAGACTGCCGCCCGCGGCCAGATTGACCTCAAGCGTCTTCTCTCTGCTGACAAACATCCGGGAGATTGGCTGACCACGGGCCGCGATATAGGAAAAGGACACTATTCGCCCCTCAAGCAAATCAACAAGGACACGGTGGGCCGGCTCGGTTTCGCCTGGGACTACGACACTCACACCGACCGCGGTCTTGAAGCTACGCCGATCGTTGTGGACGGCGTGATGTACACATCGGGCTCGGCGGGGAAAGCGTATGCACTGGATGCGAAGACCGGAAAAGAGCTCTGGGGCTTCGACCCGAAAAATGATCTCCGTGTGAATCGCCAGGCTTGCTGCGACGAAGTGAATCGCGGTGTCGCGGTGTGGAAGGGTAAAGTATACGTCGCTGCATTCGACGGGCGCCTTTTCGCGCTCGACGCGGCCACGGGGGCCGTCGTGTGGCAGGCGGACACCGTCATCAACAAGAAGGTCGGTTACACGTCCACAGGCGCGCCGGAAGTTGCCGGGAAAGTTGTTGTCATCGGAAATGCCGGCGCGGAATACGACGCGCGCGGCTACGTGAGCGCCTACGATCTGGAAACCGGCAAGCTGGTTTGGCGTTTTTTTACCGTGCCTGGCGACCCCTCCAAGCCATACGAAAATCCCGAACTCGAAGTAGCGGCAAGAACCTGGGATCCGAAAAGCCGCTGGGACATGGGAGGCGGCGGAACGGTCTGGGACGCCATGGCGTATGACTCGGAGCTAAATCTTTTTTATTTCGGTACTGGTAACGGAACATTTTTCGATCAATCGAGACGCAGCCCTGCGGGCGGAGATAACTTTTTCATCGCATCGATCCTCGCCGTCAACGCCGACACCGGCCGCCTTGTTTGGCACTACCAGGAAGTCCCGGGAGACCAGTGGGATTTCGACGCCGTGCAGCCGTTCATTTTGACCGACCTGAAGATCGGCGGAAAAAATCGAAAAGTCCTCATGCAAGCTTCGAAGACCGGTTTCTTTTATATTCTCGACCGCAAGACCGGTGCAGTGCTCTCCGCCGAGAAATACGTGCCCGTGACATGGGCGGACCACGTGGACTTGAAAACAGGCCGGCCCGTCGAAGCCGAGGGCGCCAGGAATTACAGAAATTCGTCGAACGGATCGAATTTTATTTCTCCGTCGCCGATGGGCGGCCATAACTGGAACCCGATGTCCTACGATCCGCAGACCGGCCTCGTTTACATTCCCGCGATCGAGAACGCGCATGACGCGCTGTTTGCCGGCAAATCGTATCTCAGGGCGTGGGACCCGATTCACAGCAAGATTGTCTGGAATATCCCGATGTCCGACTGGTGGGATCGTCCCGGCGTGTTGTCCACCGCTGGCGGACTCGTTTTTCAAGGCACCGGGACGGGTCACTTCTGCGTGTACGACGCCGAAACTGGCGAAAAATTGAAGGATATTGACGTGGGAACCACAATCATTGCCGCGCCCATGAGCTACATAATCGATGGCGTGCAATATGTTGCGGTCATGGCTGCGTGGGGCGGCGGCGGTTGGAGCTTCGCGCACCCCGCAAGCGCCGCGTATCAGCGTGGGAATGAGGGCCGCATCATCGCGTTCAAATTGGACGGTGGCGCGACGCCCAAGCCGGATCTCTTGCCGCCCATTCAGCCCATTCCGCAGCCACCTCCGCTCACCGCGTCAGCGGAGACCGTCAGGCAAGGCACGGCGATTTTTGCGGCGCATTGTAGCGGGTGTCACGTGAATCAGCCCCGTACGGGCGCGCCGGACTTGCGCCGGATGAGTCCTGAATCGCACGACGCGTTTCATCAGATCGTTCTCGGTGGCGCGTTGCAGTCCGCAGGAATGCCGCCGTGGCAAGGCGTTTTGAGTCCCGAGGAAGTGGACGCTATCCATGCGTACCTCATTTCAATCTCGTGGGACGCCTACAACAAGCAGCAGGCCGCTCCGAAGAACTGAACATCCCGCGAGGTGATCGTGTTCTTGCCATCGCAAATGTGCGCCGATCCCGCATTTCTGGGTTAGAATTCGCTCCAGATGCCTTCCGCTGCGAATAGAGCTGTTACCGCGATTTATCCAGGCTCGTTCGATCCAGTGACCAACGGTCACTTGGACCTGATCGCCCGTGGTGCCATGATATTCGACAGGCTGATCGTCGCCGTAGCGCGCAACCTCGAAAAAGATCCTCTGTTCGAGGTGAAAGAGCGCGTCGAAATGCTGGAGGCGGTCACCTTTGACTGGAAAAATGTCGAGGTCGAGGTATTTGAAGGCTTGCTGATGGATTACGCGCGCGCCCGAAATGCCAGCGTCGTTATGCGCGGCATTCGCGCCGTATCCGACTACGAGTACGAGCTGCAAATGGCCATGATGAACCGTAAGATCGAGCCGTCGATCGAAACCGTTTTCATGCTGCCCGGCGAGGCCTATAGTTATTTGAGCTCCCGGCTGGTCAAAGAACTCGCCCGGTTGGGCGGACCTATCAAGAGCCTGGTGCCGCCACTGGTTGAAGAACGCCTTCGCGCAAAAGTCAGTTAATCAAAAAACAGGCAAACCGGTTACCCGGCCAATTTGGCCTCGGCGGATAGGGCCTCCTTGTTTTTTGCGTATCTCGCTTCATGAGCTAAAATGAGCTCGAAACACGATTCCTTGCCACAGGGGATGCAAATGGAAACGGCAATAAGAGTAAAGGCAGAAGAGACTTTTCAGCTCGCGGATCGCGTGAATCGCATCAGTCCGTCGCCCACCATGATGGTGCTCCAGGCGGCCGAGCAACTGAAGTCCAAGGGCGTGGACGTCGCCGACTTCGGAGCCGGAGAACCGGATTTTCCGACGCCGGAACACATCAAGCGCGCCGCGATCAAGGCGCTCGAAGAGAACCGCACGAAATATACGCCGGTGCCCGGAATTCCCGCGTTGCGCCAGGCGATCTGCGACTGGCATAAGCGAGAGCTCGGCTCGTCCTACCAGCTGGCGGAATGCATCGTCAACGTGGGCGGCAAGCACACGATCTTCAATGCTGTCTGTTCACTGATCAACCCGGGTGACGAGGTCGTGATCCCTGCCCCGTACTGGGTCAGCTATCCCGACATCGTGAAATATGCCGGCGGCAAACCTGTTTTTGTCGCCACCACAGCCGCGGACAATTTCATCCTGCGAGCGGCGGACCTTGAAAAGGCTCTGACGCCGCGGACGCGCATGGTCATCGTCAATTCGCCCAGCAATCCCACGGGAGGCGTGATTCCTCCCGACGAGTTCGAGAAAATTCTGGCCGTGTGCCAAAGCCACGGCGTGTGGCTGCTCTCCGACGAATGCTATTCGCACTTCACCTACGGCGACGCGAAGCCCTTTGCGGTTGCGAGCCTGCCGAACGCGAAAGCGCGATTGATTACCGTCGGATCGCTCTCGAAAACATTTGCAATGACCGGCTGGCGAGTGGGATATGCCCTCGCTCCTCAGCCGTTAATTGCGGCAATGACGAAGCTGCAGAGCCAGTCAACCTCGAACCCCACATCGATCGCGCAATACGCGGCGCTCGCAGCCATGACCGGCCCGATGGATTCCGTACCGGTCATGCTGGCCGAATATGCTCGCCGCCGTGAACGCATCGTCGCCGGTTTGCGCGCGATTCCTGGAGTCACCTGCACGGCTCCGCAGGGCGCGTTTTACGTGTTCCCGAATATTGCAGCACACTACAACGCGCAAGCGTCGAATGACACGGCGGTCACCAAGCTGCTCCTCGAGCGCGAACACGTCGCAGTCGTCCCCGGCGAAGCTTTCGGCGCGCCGGGCTTTCTGCGGCTGTCCTATGCCACTTCGATGGATCGCATCGATGAGGGCCTGCGTCGCATGGAACGTTTTTTTGGCCAATCGAGATGATCGCTCGCACAGTTCGATGACGCTATGCCCGGCGCGGCTGGAGCCCACCTTCAGTCCGCGCCCCTGGGGCTCGTTTTCACTCGGGCCGTTTTTCCCGGAAATGTCGAAGCTCGCCGAGCAGATCGGCGAAGCATGGATGACCGGCAGTGACTGCCGCTTCGCCGGCGGGCCGTTCGCAGGCAGGAAACTTGGCGAAGCGTGGCCCGCGATGCCGCCTGAGTGGACGGGAACTCTTGCGAAGCGTGGGGACAGTTTTCCCCTGCTTGTAAAATTCATTTTCTCCGAAGATAAACTTTCCGTGCAGGTACACCCCGACGACGAATACGCTACGCGCCACGAGCGGGCGGCCGGAGGGCGCGGCAAAACTGAAATGTGGTATGCAGTTCAATCGCGTCCGGGAGCGGAAGTGCTGGTGGGGCTTCACGCGGATATTACCCTCGAAAAATTCAAGCGCGCGATTGCCGATGGCACGGCCGAGGACTGTCTTCTGCACGTACCTTTGCGGGCCGGAGACGCGGTATTTGTGCCTGCAGGGACCGCGCATACGATTGGGGCCGGCCTGGTGCTCTGCGAAATCCAGCAGCATTCCGACATCACCTATCGTGTCTACGATTACAATCGCAGGGACGCGAAGGGAAAGGCGCGCGAGCTGCACGTTGAGAAAGCGCTCGATGTAATACGGTTCGGCCCGCAGAAGGGCGGGAAAGTCGATCCTGTGCGGGTCCGGAGAGATTCAATTACAAAGACGTATTACGCCGCGTGCCCGTATTTCGCGGCCGAAAAATGGGAATTCGGCAATCGAATCGAAACGGCCACTTCTCCGGAACATTTTGAGCTGCTTATTTTTCTGGAAGGCCGTGGCACACTGCAATGGGGCGCTGAGCGTACCGAGTACGGTCCCGCGCAGGTATGGATGATTCCTGCGGCACTAGGAGAATATCATGTCGCGCCCGACGCCGACGCGTCTCCGGGCCCTGCTTCAGGTACTTCGTTACTACGGACCTACGTTCCGAGCGATTTGGCAGAGTATAGCCACCAGCTCCGCGAGCAAGGCGTGAGCGAGAAGGAATCGTCGCGTGTGATTCATCCATGAGGGATCTTACGAAAAAATCGGCAAAGCTCGAATTGCTCTCCGCATGCGCCGTGCTTCTGGCCGGCGGGCGCGGCACACGATTTTGGCCTCGCAGCCGCATGCGCACGCCAAAGCAACTCCTGAACATTACCGGGAACCAAACCATGTTGTGCGAAACGATGGCGCGACTGGAATCGCTCATTCCCTCGCGTGATGTTTGGGTGGTGACGAATAGCGAGCAGGCCGTTGCCGTCCGGCGCGAATTGCCCGGAGTTCCCGCCTCGCATATTCTCGCGGAACCTGTGGGGCGTAACACTGCGGCAGCCATTGGTCTCGCCGCCGTCCATCTGGCGCACGAATATGGCGACGCATTGATGGCTGTGCTGCCCTCCGACGCCTACATCCGTGACGGCGCGGGGTATTGCAGCCTGGTTCGCGCCGCACTGGATCTGGCTCGCACGCCGGGCAATCTAGTCCTCCTCGGCATTCCGCCGACGCGTCCGGAAACCGGATACGGTTACGTCGAGCGTGCGGGCGCAAACGCGCGTCCCCGCGGCGTGGCGGCTTACGCTGTACGGCGTTTCACCGAAAAACCTGTGCTGGCTCTGGCCAAGAGATATGTTCGCTCCGGAAAGTATTTTTGGAATGCGGGAATGTTTTTCTGGCGCGCGTCTACGTTCCTGGAAAATTTGCGGACCTTCCTGCCCGCGACGCACGAACAGCTCCGCGAACTGGAAAAAACCATTGGCACTCGGCGATACGCCTCCGCGCTGAGGCGCATCTATCCGAAACTCGAAAGCATCTCGGTGGATTATGCGGTCATGGAACCGGCGACTCGCATCGCGGGGGTTCCGCGGGTTTTCCTAATTCCCGCGGAAGTGGGTTGGAGCGACATCGGCTCCTGGGCCGCGGTCCACGAACTGCTTGCGTCGATGCCCGGCGCCAATGTCTCGGCCGGCCCATACTTGACGCTTGATGCGGAGGGGAATTTTTTCTGGAGTCCCAAAAAGTTTGTCGCCGCCATCGGCGTTCATGACCTCGTAGTCGTCGAGACCGACGACGCCCTCTTGCTCTGCTCTCGCGAACGCTCGCAAGACGTCGGCAAGATCGTCAAATGGCTGGAAGATCAGAAACTGAACCGCCTCCTGTAATTCCCAACCTGGTCCGAGGTGTGACGCCGGTCCCCCGAAGCGGGCACTCTGGACCTCACCGCAAATCTTTACACCAACAACTGTTTGAAATCTCCCGCTGAACATGGCAACTTCGTTTGTAGAGGTATGTGTGATGAGAATTGAAGCGTGTGTGCGAGCCGGATCGCGAAGCGGGCGCGCCCAATTCTAATCGTAACTCCAGGAATTAGAATGTCGTCTAATGTACTGAAAACAAAGGGAGTCAGTCCTGTCTAATCGCAACAACTCGGCTACGGCAAAATCGGCAGGCGTTGCAATTAAGTTCGGAACGGACGGCTGGCGCGGCGTCATCGCCGAGGACTTCACTGACGAAAACATCCGCATAGTCGCGCACGCAATTGCGCGCTATGCGGTGCGCGCCGAGAAGCCCGGAAGCGGCATCGTGGTCGGCTACGACACTCGATTCGGGTCGGAGCGATTCGCCCGCGTAGCCGCTGAAGCCGTCGCTGCTACGGGGACTCCTGTGTGGCTTGCGGCCGAGGCGTGTCCTACTCCCGCGGTTTCGCTCCTCGTGAGGCTGCGCTGCGCGGCCGGCGGAATTCAAATCACCGCGAGTCACAATCCGTATCGCTGGAATGGAATCAAGTACAAGGCGAGCTATGGAAGCTCGGCATCGTCGGCAATCGTTGCTCAGATTGAAACGGAACTCGCTACGGTCTTGCGCGGCGGCGTTCCCTCACTTCCCCCGCGTGGCGACTTGATCCATTCGCTTGATGTACGCGCCCCCTATCTTGAAACGCTCGGGGGACTGGTGGATTGGGACCGCCTGCGCGCGTCGAAGTTTCGTTTTCTCATCGATCCGATGCACGGCGCGGGCCGCGGCCTGCTTCGCGAGATATTTCATCGGCACGGAATTGAAGCAGGCGAAATTCGTGGCAACCGCGATCCTCTGTTCGGCGGCGTAAATCCGGAACAGATTGAGCCGCATGTGGAAGCGTTACGAGTAGCGGTGCGCGCAGGCGGCTACGATGTGGGCTTCGCGCTCGATGGAGACGCGGACCGCATTGGTGCCATCGACTACGATGGCACGTTCATCACGCCCCACCAGATATTTGCAATTCTCCTTTGGCACCTTGCGGGTGCGCGAGAACTCAAGGGCGGCGTCGCGAAATCATTCTCGACAACGAAAATGATCGACAAGATTGCCGAGAAATTCGGACGCAAAGTCTGGGAGACGCCCATTGGCTTCAAATATATCTGCGAACGCATGCTGGAGAGCGAAATCGTCCTGGGCGGCGAAGAAAGCGGCGGCATCGCTACGAAACTCTATCTCCCCGAACGCGATGCCACGGTCAGTGCGTTGCTTCTCGCCGAGGTAATGGCTTGGCATGGCAAGCGTCTGGGCGAGTTGGTCGCGATGCTCCATCGCGAATTCGGCGAGCATCACTACGGCCGTGTGGACCTCACTTTGAAAGACGGTCAAAAAGAAAAGGCTCTGGAGCGTTTTGAGGATGCAAAATTCACAAAACTTCTCGACTGGCCAATCGTCGGTCGAGAGGATTTAGATGGCGTAAAAGTCTATCTCGGAGAAATCGGATGGGCGATGGTCCGTGCTTCGGGCACTGAACCGATGCTGCGTGTGTATGTGGAAACAACGCGAGCGGATATCACGCGCCGGCTGCTCGACGACATCACATCGCTCGTCAAGAAACTCTGACCGCAGGTGTATCGAGCAGTATCACCGCAATCTTGCGATTGGCGGAAATGGTAATCAGGTTTTCAGCGACTTGAAAGCGGCGTCCAGAATTCCGTTGAGGAACGCAGGGGCTTCGGCGGAAGAGAATTTCTTGGCGAGCTCCAGAGCCTCGACGATGACAACTTTCGGCGGGGTGGTGCCAGTGCGGAGTTCGTAGATCGCCAGCCGAAGAATGCTTCGATCAACGGCCGCGAGGCGTTCCAATCGCCAATTTTCCGCAAGCTTCTCGACAAGCTCGTCGATCTCACCGGCCTCGGCCACGGATCCCTCGAACAACTCGTCAGCGAATGCACGAGTCGATTCCGCCGCGCGTGCCGATTTCCAGAAAAGTTGTTCGACGCGCGCGGGTTCCTGACGAGTCATATCCCATTCAAACAGCATCTGCAGCGCAAACTCGCGTGATTTGCGGCGGAGCGTCACAAGCGATGGCGTGCGCGCGGTGCGCGACGTACGGAGACCGGCGAATTTTTTGAGAGCTTCCGAGAGAGCCGAGCCATTTCGATCGCGCCCAGCCCCGCTTCGTAGCCTTTGTTACCGCCCTTGCCGCCCGCGCGGTTGATGGCCTGCTCGAGCGTATCGCACGTCAGTACGCAGAATCCCATCGGCACGCCCATATCGAGCTGTGCGAGTTGAATGCCGCGCGCCGTCTCGGAACAAACATAATCGTAGTGCGACGTTTCTCCCCGAAGAACGCAGCCGATGCAGATGATCGAATCGAACCGTCCGGTTGCGGCGAGTTTCTTTGCCGCGAGCGGAATTTCGAACGAACCGGGAACTCGCACGATTTCCAATTGTTCTTTGGTTGCTCCCGCGCGATCCAATGCGTTGAGCGCGCCGGCTAGCAGCCGGTCCGTGATGAAGCTATTGAACTGGCCGACAACGATGCCGAAGTGCAGTCCGGCTGCATCCAGCTCGCCGCCCTCGCCTGGGCGAGGGTTTGGTTTTCCGTGCGCCGCCATCAGTTAGCACCCGCAATTTTTAAGGAGTCGCAAGCGGCACCAGAATGTTGCCGCCACGCTGACGCGCTTCGTCGAGGCCTGCCTCGGCGCGGTTAATCCATTCGGTCACGCGATCCTCAGTGTCATCGCCCGGTCGCGACGACGCCTCGGCTACGATTGCGCTTGCCGTCAAATCTCGTTCACCCCAGGAAGGCCGCACCGTGGCGGCGATCTGCCGAAGCTTGTCCGCGAGAGCACGCGCGTTTTCAAGCGATGTGTTGGGTAAGACAAACACGAGCGACCACGCCGTGTATTTTACAGCGATATCGGTCTGGCGAACCGCCGAAGAAAGGGCGCGGGCGAGTTGTTCGACATATTGGTCCACTGCGGCGTCCCCATGCTGCCGCAGCAGTTCGCCGCCATGATCGATCTGGAGAACCACAAGGGAAAGCGGAGTGCCTTGCGCGCGCGCGCGATTCGATTCGACGAGCAGGCAATCAATGTACGCGCCGCGACTCAGCAATCCCGTTTTTTCATCGGCGCCGGCCAGAGAACGAACGAGCGAACGCAACTGTGTGTGACTCACGGAAAGCACGAGCTGATCGCCCACCGCCTGAAGGAAATAACTTTCGTTGGGCTTCCATTTTCTCGCACCAGCGTCACCGACGAGCAAGGCGCCCGAAGCCGCCTGAGTTTCTTTGTCCGTTAGTACGACGGCCAAGGCCGATTCCAAACCCAATTCACGCAGGCCTGGTGCGTTCGGGGCGTGAAGCTCGATCGCTCCCAGTGTATCGGGTGAAACTTTCGAAACCATCGCGACAATCGAGGGAATCCGCGACGCGCCTGCGGCAGCGATGCCCAGCGCACAATACTCGGCTGTTAGCTGGAGCGCCTCGCCCGCCACTCCTATGGCCACCATGCATCGCGTCACGCCGAGATACTTACCAATCTCGTTTGCCGTTGTCGCCAGGACTTCGCGCGGTGTGGGCT
>PKUY01000327.1 GCA_003131705.1 Acidobacteriota bacterium
CGTAATACAGAAGTAGAGCCAGTTAACACCGGTCATTGCGCTCTTGCGCCTCGAGGCAGTTGGCCTCGGGGCGCAAATCGTTTCCCCCCGAGATTTAACTCGTTCGATGACGTCGAATCCTTCCGCTCCTAAGTCCATCTCCTTTAGCGTGATACAGGATCACTTGGAAGAATCGCGGGGCGTCAAAACACCAATGTGTGTTGAAGGTGACAGACGTATTGATGCAGATCCGCCTAACCTGTGAGTCCGTGGCGAATGCAGCGAGTCTTCGTGCAGGTTTACTTGTAGCTGCCGCGAGATGGATGCCTGGTAACCGTAGATTCAGCCGCTCCAGCTGGAACCAGCAGCTCTCGGACAGACGGAGTCATTCCTGTAACGCGCCCGGCTAGTTCACGTCAGTAGGTTAAGGTGGCCACTAGCACCCTTGACATTTCTCAGGAGAAAACGAGCATGAAGACCATGAAAACAGCTCTAGTTGTATTAGCACTCGTACTGTTTGGCGCCACATTCGCTTCGCGCGTTCAAGCCGATAATTGGAACAAGAAAACGATGATAACGTTCAGCGAACCGGTTGAAATCCCAGGACAGATTCTGCCCGCCGGCACCTACACTCTCAAGCTCGTGGACATCGCGTCCGAGCGCCACGTCGTCCAATTCATGGACGAAAGTGGAACTCACGTGATCGCCACCGTCCTCGCGATAAACAACTGGCGGCTTAAACCGACCGGCAAGACCGTAATGAAATTCGCGGAAAGAACCGGTGATAACCCGGAAGCAGTGAAGGCTTGGTTTTATCCGGGTGATAACTTCGGTCAGGAATTTGTTTATCCCAAGCAGCGTGCGATTGAGCTAGCCGTCGCGGAGAAAGAAGCTATTCCTGCAATCGCTGTCGAGACGACTCCAGAGAACCTAAAGACCGTTCCGCTTGTTGCAGTAACCCCGGAACGCAAGGAAGTACCCGTAGAGCAAGCGATTGCGATCAATCCGGAAACGCCTGCCGTCGCGGAAACCGCAGCTCCCGTGGAAGTGGCCCAGACCTTGCCGAAGACGGCCAGCACGGTTCCACTCATTGCCTTGCTTGGCTTGGTATCGCTCGGATGTGCTTTTGTTGTGAAGCGATTCGTCATTCAAGAATCGTAGACCTAACGAACTCTCCAGTGCGCTGCGGACCGGATCAGGAATTCCGGCTCCGCGGCGTGCGGAGATTTGCCCGTAACTCTCATGATTCAACCTCAGAGCAAACGCTTTCAGAGTTGCTGTCTCCTCACTACCGCTACTGCCGCTTTGGTCTTTTGCAGCTTCGCTGAATATTCGCAATCTCCAAAGTCTTCGCCTTCCGCGTCTGCTGCGTCCGGCCAAGCCAGGATCGCCGTCAAGACGGAGTTGGTTGTGCTGCCAGTCGGAGTGACCGACGCCAAAGGAGATTTCGTTTCCGGGCTGACCTTGCCTGATTTCCGCGTGTATCAGGATGGGCGGCTGCAAGAGCTTACTAAGTTCCAGCAGCAAGATACTCCGGTAACCGTCGGTCTCATCGTTGACCACAGCCGCAGCATGGGCCCAAATCTTCCGGAGGTAGCGGCGGCGGTTTCCGCCTTCGCGCAATCCAGCAATCCTCAAGACGAGATGTTCGTCGTGGATTTCAATGACGACGTTTCCGTCGAGCTGCTCAGCGGAAAGCCCTTCACGAATAGCGCACACGAACTCGAAAAAGCCGTTTCCGCCGTCACCGCACGCGGACGCACCGCGCTCTATGACGCGGTGGCCGAGGGGCTCCTCCACGTGCAGTTGGGAAATTGGGACAAGCGGGCTTTGATCATCGTCAGCGACGGTGACGACAATGCCAGCCAGCAAAAATTCTCGCAGATTTTGGCTTTGGCTCAACGGTCGCAGGTGATGATCTATTCCATCGCCTTGGTGGATGCCGAAGACGATGGAGAAGAACGCCCGAATGTCCTTCGACGTCTCAGTAGAGATACCGGCGGGATCGCCTTCTTTCCGAAGTCTTTGCAAAGCGTCGCGGACATTTCCAAAACAATCGCACGCGATCTTCGCGAGCAGTACACGCTCGGATTTATTCCGGAGAAAACAGATACGGCAGATTCTTTTCGGCAGATAAAGGTAAAAGTCACTGCTCCCGGCCGCGGCAACCTTCACGTCCGGACTCGGCCCGGCTATTTCACGTCGGAACAAAAGCAAGCTCCGGCAAAGCCCGGGAAGAATGCGTCGTGAAAACTCCCGTCCCTGTCGCGAGAACACGTCGGAAAACGAGGGCGCTGATCCTCCGCGCGGCGCACTACATTCTCCTGGTAGGCGGTGTACTCGCTCTTGCCTACGCCGCCTTCGTCATCGCGGATGCCCATACCTATCAGTCGATCCAACAATCGAAATTCGAAAGTGAAATGCAAAGCGCGAGTCAAAGCCCAAGCCCCAACCAAAATTACGCCCCGCATCCCGTGATCGATGGCAGCCCTATCGGAGAGATGGAAGTTCCCAGCCTCGGCCTGAAAGCCATCTTCGTTCAAGGCGATTCGCCAAGAATCCTGCGCCGCGCGGTCGGCCATATCTCTAACACCGCGCTGCCGGGCGAATCGGGCAACGTCGTTCTCACCGGCCACCGCGACACTTTTTTTCGCCCTTTGCGCAACATTCAGCAGGGTGACGCGATCACGCTAAAAACATTCCATGGCGATTTTCAGTATCGAGTGGAATCGACGGCCATCGTACCTCCGAGCGATATGCAAGTCCTGCAACCATCCAGCGAGCGCACGCTGACCCTGATCACCTGCTTCCCGTTCTACTACGTAGGCGCCGCCCCCAACCGCTTCGTCGTCCGCGCCCGCCAGGTCGACCTTTCGCCGCAGTAACTGTAGTCTTTCCCTCGGCATACCGTCGCTGCTACGGTGCGTCTTCTAGCGGGCCGTTCGATCCCTCCTAAGCGTGCCCGCAGGTATGGCACTTCCAGCCGGCGCGCTTGAGCGGAACCAAAACTCCGAACAAAAGCCAGCACAGGAAAATGCTTCCGTACGCAACCTTCCTGTTCAATTCCTGAAAAGAAAGGTCTAACGATTCGCAGGTGGGACAACGCGGCTGCCTGTACTCTCCCACCCCTTCCACATCGAAATCGAACGCCTCGATCCAGACCTGGTCCAGCCGCTCGGACACCTCCAAATCGTTCGGCCGCACCCACAATCTGATTCCGCCCAGAAAGTTCGACAGTAGCCAGTCCATTAAAACTCACGCTCTGACTCCCTCAATGAAAACGTAACAGGTTTCTTCACAGCTTCTTT
>PKUY01000375.1 GCA_003131705.1 Acidobacteriota bacterium
TCTCCTGTCTCATAGGGTGACATTTTCACGTTGCCGTTAGAGGGTGACAGAATTATGGAGCTAAGACAAAATTTATTCGCCTTCTGTTCGCCCCTGGCGCGATCTGCTAAGATGGGCATGAAACCACACATGAGCTCCATCACAGATTTGAAAAGTGCGGCTGGTGCGGGCTTTCCGCTGAACGCGGAGCAGCGCGCTGCAGTGGAACACGGCGAGGGGCCGCTGCTCGTGGTGGCGGGCGCAGGTACTGGGAAAACCCGCGTGATCACCGAGCGCATCCGCAGGCTCCTCGACGCGAATCCCGCACTCACCGGCGAAAATATTCTCGCCCTCACATTCACGGACAAAGCCGCGGGCGAGATGAAGCATCGCGTGTTGAAAGCGGCGGGCGAGCGCGCCGAAGGAGTCTGGCTGAGTACATTCCATTCGTTCTGCGTGGAAAAGATCCTGAAAGCAGCGAATCCCGACATTCAGCCGCTCGAGGATATCGACCACCAGATTCTGATGCGGAGGAACATCGCCGAGCTCGGCCTGGTCCTTTTCAGGCGGCTGGCGGAGCCGGCGGAATTCCTGAAAGATTTTCAGAAGTTTTTTTCCCGATGTCAAGACGAGATGGTCACACCGGATGACTATCAGCGGTACGTCGACGGGCTCCGCCGCGCGTACGAAACGCGGAAAGCGGCGTTCGAACCGGACGCGTTGCAGATCGCGGAGGAGAAACTTGCGCGAGAGGAAGAACTCGCACGGGTCTATCGGGTGAGCGAACGCCTGCTTCGGGAGCGGAACCTCTGCACGTTCGGCGCGCAATTGCTGCAATCGGTAGAGCTGCTGCGCGGGGATGCGGAGTTGCTCGGCCGCTTGCGCGATCAATATCGCTACATACTGGTGGACGAATTCCAGGATACGAACATCGCGCAGCTCGAGTTGCTGTGGCTGCTTGCGGGCGATCGCCGCAATATTTTGGCGGTGGGCGACGACGACCAGGCGATTTATCGATTCCGAGGCGCGTCATTCGGTTCCTTCACGATATTCCTCGAGCGATTCTGCGGAACATTTGCACCGAGCCAAGGCCCGCCGAAGCAAAGCACTCCGCAGCAGTCAGCGAAGGCGAGCGTGGGCGCAAACACGTTCCTCGTGTCGCTGTCGCAGAATTACCGGTCCACTCAACGAATCCTCCGCGTGGCCGGCGAGATGATTTCGCACAACGAGAAATCTCCGCACTTGCCGCCCAAAAAGCTGGTAACCCAAAATTCCGACGGCGAAAAAATCCGCGTGGTCGAATTCGCCAGTTTCGAAGAAGAGGGTCATTGGATCGCTTCCGAGATTGAACGCCTGCACGAGGCCGGGGCGGTGTGGCAAAGTTTTGCGGTGCTCTACCGCAAGCACACGCACCGCGCGCAGCTTATCGACGCGCTGCGGCGCCGCGGGATTCCATTCGTGATTCGCAAGTTTTCGATCCTGTCGAGCACGATCGTGCGCGACCTGCTCGCGTGGCTGCGGCTGATTGTCGTCCCGAAAGACAACGTGGCCTGTGCCCGCATTCTAGCCGCGCCCTACTGGGGGCTTCGCGCGCGCGACCTGGTGCGTCTGACGGAACGAGCCGACAAGAATCATCGGCGCCCGCTTTGGGATCAAGTGGAGGCCTCGCAACGCGAGGCGCCACTCGACCGCGAGGGCGTGCGCTTGCCGGAGCTTGTGGAGTTGATGAATCAGATGCGGCAAAGCGCGCGGAGCAAAACGGCGACCGAGATCCTCGCTGAATTGATCGGAAATCTCGCGCTCGTGCCGCTGCCGTCGGACGCGGACCGCCAATACGTCGAACGGCTCGTCGAATTCGTGAAGGAATGGGAGCGCAAGAGCGAGAAGAAACAGCTTCGCGACTTTATCGAATACCTCGGCTTTTTCGACGAGCTCGAAGGGGACGTTTGCATCAAAGAGGAACAGGAACTCTCCGACGACGCCGTGCAGTTGATGACGGTGCACGCGGCCAAAGGGCTGGAATATCCCCACGTATTCATCTTGCGCGTATCGAAAGGGGAGTTTCCTTCCGGCGCGCGTAAGCCGGTCTTCGAGTTTCCTCCGGAGCTGATGAAGGAAGAACAGCCAAAATGGGATTTTCAGATTCAGGAAGAGCGGCGGCTGTTTTACGTCGCTCTGACGCGCGCCAAGCAACGGCTGACACTTTCGACGATCGCAAACCGGCGAAAGAAAACTTCGCCTTTTCTCGACGACTTCCTGATGAATGCGAAGATTCAGAAATTCGATACGGAGCAGACCGCGCCGAAGGTTGAAGTGCCGCCGACGGAAGAAACCACAGATCCTCCGCCCGCCGAGGCCAACCCGTCGATGCTTTTTCCTCCAGGACCGGCCGCGGAAAACACGCGGGCGTATTCACGCGTAGCGCTTTGGGCGAAGTCGTACCATCCGCCCCGGCCCGAGCCTCTGCAATTGAGCGCATCGGCCATCGGGGCATACGACCGCTGCCCCATGAAGTACATGTTTCAGTATGTGTGGAACATCCGCGGCGGGCCGCATCCGCAGATGACTTTTGGCAACGTGATGCACAACACGATTCGGGAATTCATCGGCGAGATGCGCAAACGAGGCCGGGTTTCACTCGACGAAGTGTTCGCCATCTACGACCGTGAATGGTCCTCGGCTGGATTTCCGGATGAATATCAGGAAGAGGAATACCGCAAAGCGGGGCGCGACCAATTGGAGGCCTTCCATGCGAGTTGCGTGGCGGCGCCCGCCGATGTGCTGTACCAGGAAAAAACTTTTGAGCTGCCGCTCGAGCACGATGTGATCGTGACGGGCCGTATGGATCAGGTGAACCGCATAGGCGACGGCGAAGTCGAGATCGTGGACTACAAAACGGGACGGCCTCGGGACGCAAAGAAAGCGACCGAGGACCTTCAGCTCGGCATCTACGCGCTTGCTGCGCGCGAGGTGCTCGGCCTTGTTCCGACACGGCTGGTGTTGCGCTACCTGGTGAACAACGAAGCGGTCGAAACTTCGCGCGACGCAAAAGCGCTCGCCGCAACGAAAGAGAAAATTGCGGAAGTCGCAGACCAGATTCGTGCCGGCGCATTTCCCGCGAAGCCCAGCCGGTTCACCTGCGGTTATTGCGATTTCAAACCGCTCTGCCCCGCGCACGAACAGTTGATTTCAATTAGGCCCGCTGAAGCAGGCCCCGAAAAGATCACCTCCGCGCAGCCATTGACGCAGTCCCCTGACTAACCACGCGCGGACTGCGTGCGGGAAAAATAGAAGCGGGACGTCCTTGTGGCATGCCCCGCTTTATTTTTCTCGAAGGCTTCCGGAAGCGAGGCCTGGAGTGGTGCCGCGCATGGACTACAGTGGAACTCTCTCCCGCGAGAGAACGCGTCGACAATTTCTCGAGCGGCTCTACTCGCTGCGATCATCTATAGAGGCCGCTGCGAATCAAGTCAAAGGGGAAAAGTTTTCGCGCGAGCTCGGTTCCGAAAACCTTTTCGAATGATTTAGTGTCCGACGCCGATGGCGCTCATGTAATACCCGGCGCGAGTATCCACGGTGAGATCCGGCCGCTTCACGCGCACTTCGATCGGGTGAAAGTCCCGTTCATTCCCGACGTCGTCGGGAATGAACGTGAGCGTATACTGATTTCGCGCTTGCTCGGTGACGTCGGAATACATGCGCTCGAGTTCCGGCTGCTTCGTGGCGGAAAATTCGTCGCCGCCGGTGCTGACCGCGTATTTATCGAGCTCTGACACTCCATGCTGCAAAAGAGATCGGCCGATGGGCAGCGTGTGGCTGACGAAAATCGCGTACACGGAAACATCGGCGTAGAGAAGCGAACGCAGCGTTTCATCGAAGGTGTGCGTGTTGAGCTTGGAGTTGTTGCTGCCGTCGGAAATGATGAAGATGATTTTGCGGCGGTCGCGCCCGCGGCCTTTCAGCATGTCTCCCGCGGCATACACGGCGTCATTGAGGGCCGTAGTGATTTTATAGCGCTGCGAGCCGTGCTGCGGCATCGGGCCACCTGTCGGAGTTGCCGGGCCGACAGAGGCGGGACTGGCGGAANNAATCGGCAATCACCTGGCTATTGTGGGAACCGATCTCCATGCGCTTGAGCGTGGTGAATAGCAGGTCGTTGTTGGCGGAAAATTCGGAAACGGTCTCAGGGAACTGATCGTATGTGACGAGAGCTGTCTCGTCGGACGGACCGAAACCGGCTGATATTGCGGTGAGGCTCTTCTGCACCTGGTTGGCAGCCTGCACGCCCAGATCGTTATCGATCAGCACGACAGCAGAGAGCGGAACCGGATCAGAGGAAAATTGGCGGATTTTCTGTTCGACGCCGTCCGAGAAAATGCGGAAGTCGTCTTTTTGAAGATCGCCGACCAACTGACCGTGACTGTCTTTGACCGTTACGGGAACGATGACGGTCTGAATGTTTAGGATAATGGCCGGGGGCTTTTGGCGCTGCGCGGCAGTGCCCTGAGGCGTAGTCGCGGTGCCGGATGGTGGGGCCTGCGCCGGGTTCTGCGTCTGGGCCCCGGCGGCAGCAACCAGGATCAAAGCCATGCATAGGAGCGGAATCTTTTGCATCATCAACGTGTCTCGTTTCCGAAGCGCGGGGAACCTTACGGAATGTTGCGGTCGTCTCGCGTTCCTGGACTTCCGTCCGAACATCCGGTAGCGTGTGCGGCGCATCGTACCAGTCTGATCCGCTCCCGGAGGTAATTATACAATGCGGCTGACCAGCATCGCGGCGGGTATTATCACACTAGCTCTCGGGGCCTACCCAGCCCTTACCACCATCCAATCACGTGCGGCGGCTGCTCCCCGCAACGGGTTGCAGGGAACGCCGCGAGGGCCGATGTCTTCTCCGTCCTCGTCGCCAACCAGCGAAGCTCCGCCAAGCATCCAGCAGGACGCGCCCGTGTCGCAGCAGCCGTTGTCCGTTCAAACTACCATCGTGAACGTGTTCGCCACCGTGCGCGATCGCCACAATGGAATCGTCGGCGATCTGACCAAGGATGACTTCAAGATTTACGAAGACGGCGTGGAGCAAAAACTTGCGTACTTCACGAAAGAAGTGGATATGCCGCTTTCGTTCGGCCTCCTGATGGACACCAGCGGAAGCATGCACTTCATCCTGGACGCGGAACAGGACGCGGCCTCGACTTTTGTCCACGAGGTGATGCGCAAAAAAGACGAAGCGATCGTTCTAAGTTTCGACACCGATGTGAATCTTCTGGCCGACTTTACAGAAGACCCGCAGGTGCTGCGGCGAGCCATCCGCCGCGCTCAGATCAACGTGGACGCATCGGGCATCGGCGGGACCGGAGGAACGACAAGGCAAACGGGAGGCGGGACGAATCTATTCGATGCAATTTATCTCGCGGCCCACGACGAGTTGGCGACGGAAGCGGGGCGAAAGGCAATCATTATAATGACGGACGCAGAAGACACCGGCAGCAAAATGAGCGAGGCCGATGCCATCGAAGCGGCACAGCGCGGCGACGCCGTTGTGCACATCGTCCTCATCTCGGACCCACGGGCGACCGAGGGATACGGTCCGGGAGTCGCCGCGAAAATAGCGCAGGAGACTGGCGGTCGCGTCATCAACGTTCGGAACGAGAAGGATCTCGAAAAAGCGTTCGATATCATTTCCGAAGAATTGCGCTCCCAGTACGTTTTAGGCTATTACCCTGCGAATGTGAAACGCGACGGAACATTCCGCAAGATCAAGGTGGAAGCGTCGCGGCCCGACGTCAAAATCCTCGCCCGCAAGGGCTATTATGCCCCGTTCCAATAGACTCTCCTGATTTTGCGAACGCAAAGCGAATTCAATTGATGGCGCGCACTTGATTTTCTGCGGCCACTCCCTGTTACTTGACCGGAAGTACAGCGGTCGGCGGAGCTGCGGCGTAGTAGCCCTTGCGCGTGCGGACAAGCAAGCCCTTGCGCACGGTTTCGACGTCGATCTTACGGTACTGCCCGTTGGGCGGCGGACTGGCGGGCACGTACGCAATGAAATATTGGCTACGCAATTCGGTGCCGATATCGAGGAATGACTGGGCGAGGTCGTCGATGCGATAGGGGAAAAAAGCGGTGCCCCCGGTCTGATCCGCGAACTGCTGCAGCACCTTGTCTCCCGCTTCCATGTAGTACTTGCTCGGCCTTCGAGCGTCGTCGATTGCCAGCCAATCGGTGTTCGTGCTTACCGCAAACACAGCAACCTCCGAACGAATCGATGCGTCGATCGCATCGCTCAGCGCGCGATCGCTCAAATTGTCATCACCATCGCTGATTACAACCACCACGCGGCGAACCTCGGAGTCCGGCGCTCTTGGAGGCGGCGAATGCGCCAGTTTTTCCGAGGCCAGATAAATGGCGTCGTTGAAAGCCGTGCCCCCTCCGGCGCGCTGTTCGCGAATTGCAGAAGTAAGAAGGTCGAGGTCCCCAGTGTAGTCCTGAATGATCTGCGGCTCGTTGTCGAAAGTCATCAGGAACGCCATGTCTTTGTTGCGCCGGATGACTTTGTCGAGAAAGTCGATTGCCGCGTCCTTTTCGAAATTGAGGCGCGGACGAATGCTGTTCGAGGTGTCCAGCAGCAAAGCGATCCGCAGCGGCAGATCGGTTTCCCGGCCAAAAAAACGAATATCCTGCAGCATCCCGTTTTCGAGGACTTTGAAATCGCTCTTATCGAGATCGGTAATGAAACCGTGATGTTTGTCCATCACCGTCACCACGAGGTGCACCATCCCGGTCGTGCTGACGATGGGAGTTTCGGCGGCGTGCGGAGCAGGCGGTGGCGGCCCTTGAGGAGTCGCCGTTGGCGAAACCGACGGTGAGGCCGTCGGCGCTGCCGGAAGCGTCGTCTGCTGAGCCCAGGTGCGGCTTCTGGGCACAGCCAAGGCAATTGCCTGCAGCGCGGCCAGCAGAGTTGCAACCACTAACGCGGCTCGCCGTGTTTGTACGGGAACCTTTTTTGCAGGCGGGCGTTTCTGCACAGGGGGATTATAGGAACTCTCGCAGCGCAGCGTCAATCAGCGCGGGATCCGCTTTGCTGGCGCGCCCTACCGACGACAGGTAGCTAACAAGCTCGGGTGGCAGTGGCGCGCGAACTTCGATGCGCTGGCCGGTCCGAGGATGATCGAACGCGATGCGCGCGGCGTGAAGGAAATTCCTGCCGAGTGGCGGCATGAGTTCCGTCCCGACGCGCTCCTGGCTCGGTGCGCCATACACCGTGTCGCCAACGACGGGGCATCCCAGCGTCGAAAAATGAACGCGGATCTGGTGAGTCCTGCCCGTGTGCAGGTCCGCTTCGATCAGCGTAAATCCCTCGAGCCGAAAACGTGTGCGCCAATCCGTGCGGGCGGCGCGCCCTTCGCGGCGGCGCGCAGTCATTCGGGAGGGCCGGCGCAAATCGCGCGCGACGGGGAGATCGACGACACCCTTCTCGCCTTTCATTTTTCCGTGCAAGAGCGCGAGATACGTTTTTTGGACGAGCCGATTGCGAAAATCCTCGGTGAGCTTGGTGTGAGCCTCGTCGTTCAGAGCAATCACAATGACGCCGGAAGTATCTTTGTCCAGCCTATGCACGATTCCAGGACGCAGCGGTCCGCCCACGGTGGACAGTCCCCCGCTTCCACCGAAGCGATGAAGTAGCGCGGCGACCATTGTTCCAGTGTCCGCTCCGGCTCCCGGATGGACGATCATTCCAGCCGGTTTGTTGACGACGGCGACATCGGCATCCTCGTAAAGCAACTCGAGAGGAATCGGTTCGGCATCAACGCCCGGAGGCAGCTCTTCGGGAACCTCGACCGTTACTTCTTCCCCAGGTTCGATGCGGTGCGAGGCTTTGCGCGCAAGTCCGTTCACCTGGACGCGCCCTTCTTCCATCAACGATTGAATACGCGAGCGGCTCAGCGCAGGAAGCTGCGAGACGAGAAAACGATCCAGGCGCTCGCCGGCGTTTTCATGATTGACGATGTATTTCATGTGATCGGACAAAACTTCGACAACGAAGCATCGCCGCGCGAGCGAAACGTTGCTGATCCGGTGGCGGCTACTCTCAGATTGACGATCCCGGCCGGACGATCGTGCGCGCCCCGGACGCGATTGGCGCCGCGTTCCCCGAGCCACGCAAACAAAGGAACGCACCGCCGACGATCATCGCCACGCTGACAATCTGCATGAGGGAGAACGTATCGTGGAACATCAGGGTGCGCCCCGGATCTCCGCGGAAAAACTCAATTGTGCCGCGCTCAATCCCGTAGAGAATAAAATACGCGCCGATGATACGCCCCGGTAAGCGGCGTCGCGTGCCCAGCCATGTCAGGAAAACGAAATTCAAGAATTCCGCGCCCGCTTCGTAGAGTTGCGTGGGGTGCAGCGAGACGCCGAGCGGCGTTCCCGCGATTTTCTCGGCCACAGGATTTGTGAACGTGACGCCCCACGGGAGCGATGTGGGCTTCCCATAGCAACATCCGGCCACTAAACAACCGACGCGGCCAATCGCATGACCCAGCGCAACCGGCGCCGCCGTTACGTCGAGGACGGCAAGCAGCGGCATCTTCTGGAAGTGCGTGTACAGAATAACCCAGAGAATCCCGCCGAGNNTGAAATGTCTGCCAGCTGAAAATCTGTCCGGGGTTTGCGACGTAATAACTCCAAGCGCTGAGGATCAGCCAGACCTTCGATACCACAAGCGCAATCAGAACGCCGTAGATACAAAGGTTCCAAACTTTATTCGGATCGAGTCCGGCTCGCGGAGCTTGCCGGTAGGCCAGCCAAACTCCTACCAAGAAACCCACGGCGGCAAGAACCCCGTAGGTGTAGATCGTTACCCGACCAACTTGGAAGAGAACGGGAAGCATCGCTATGCACGTTCCTGGCTGGGATGTCGCCAATCGCGCAAGAGTTCCAGAATGACCAGCATCGCGCCGAGCACGATCGCGGAATCCGCTACGTTAAAAGTGTACCAATGATGGCTGCCCACATAGCAATCGATGAAGTCGGTGACGCTGTGGCGCAAAATGCGGTCGAGGACGTTCCCGATCGCGCCGCCCAGAATTAGAGTCATTCCGCACTCGCCGAGCCTGCCTCCGGCGCGCCCGGTCGAAAGCAGCCAAAAGATCAGCGCAATCACGGCCACGGCAAAAAAAATCAGCAACGGCGCGCGCCAGGGCATTTCGGAATCGGCCAGCAATCCAAACGCGACACCGGGATTGCTCGTGTGCACGATATTCAGAAGGCCGGGAATCAGGACATGGCTCGTGCCGGTCTGAGTGAGCTTTTCGACAGCGTACTTCGTAACCTGATCCGCAGCGAGCACTCCGGCAGCGAGCAAAATGAGAGGCCACTTAGAGCGTGAGTCCGCAACCATCAGGACCCCTTGCTCTCTGCGGGAAGGCCGCCATCGCGCTCGATTTCGGTGATGGCCGCCAGGCAGCGTTCGCAGATGGTCGGATACTCCGCGCTCTCACCGACATGCGTTGAATAGTTCCAGCAGCGTGCGCATTTCGCGCCCTGAGCTCGATCCACACGAATCTGCAAACCTTGGACGCCGACCCCAGGCGTTACGCCTTTGAGATCGCCGCTGCCGAATTCGACCTGAGAAACGATGAAGAATGCAGGAAGATGGGCGGCATATTTCTGCAGCAGCGCCGCAAGTTCGCCTTTGGCCGCGAGTGTGACTCGCGCTTCGAGTCCCGCAGAAATCGTTTTCGCAACGCGCATCGGTTCGAGCGCCTTCAGCACTTCTTCGCGCACGGCTAGCAGCAAATCCCAGTTTTTCGAACGCGCTTCATCCAGCACGTTCTCGAAATGCTGAGGCTTGGGAAAAGTTGCCATGTGGACGCTGGGTTTCGCGGAGGCTCCCCGCGGCAAATGCTTCCAGACTTCTTCCCCCGTGAAGACAAGTATCGGCGCGATCAGACGAACCAGAGCATTCGCGATGTGGTAGACCGCGGTCTGCGCGGACCGCCGTCCACGATTGTTCGGCGCGAAGGTGTACAGACGATCTTTCAGCACGTCGAAATAAAACGCGCTCAAATCAACGGCGCAGAAATCGTGCAGTGCGTGATAGACGCGGTGAAATTCGAATTCCTTGTACCACCCCTCGCACTGACGGACGAGCGCGCCGGTGCGGCGGAGCATCCAGGCGTCCATTTCCCACATGTCGGCGTCATGAACCACATGACGCGCCGGATCGAAATCAAATAGATTCGACAGCGCGAAGCGAAACGTGTTGCGGATTTTGCGGTAGGCTTCGGCGAGCTGCGTCATCATCGCGTCAGAGAGACGCACGTCCTGCGTGAAATCCTGCGACGAGACCCAGATGCGTAGCAGATCGGCACCCCACTTGTTGCAAATTTCCCGGGGATACATGGCGTTGCCGAGCGACTTCGACATCGGCCGGCCCTTTTCGTCCAGCGTCCAGCCGTGGGTGACAACTTGCTTGTAGGGAGCGCGCCCGCGCGTGCCAACTGCCACGAGCAGCGAGCTCTGAAACCATCCGCGATATTGGTCCGGACCTTCCATGTACACGTCGGCCGGCCATGTGCCTTCTTTTTCGCTGAGCACGGCGAGATGCGTGGAACCGGAATCGAACCACACGTCGAGAATGTCGTTTTCTTTGCGCCAACTTCCTCCCCCGCAAACGCATTTCGTGCCCGGCGGGAGCAACTCCTCCGCGGAGTGCGCGTACCACGCGTCCGCGCCCTCGCCTTCGAAAAACGGCAACACGTGGCGGAGTGCTTTGCCATCCTTGAGATGCTTGCCGCACCCTTCACAAGTAAACACGATCAGCGGAACGCCCCAAAAACGCTGGCGAGAAATGCACCAGTCGGGCCGCTCGGTGACCATGTCGCGGATGCGCGCTTCACCCCACGTCGGTTTCCACTTCACCTTGGCGATTTCGGCTATAGCGTTTTGCCGCAATCCGCCCTCGTCGAGAGCAACGAACCATTGCTCGGTGGCTCGGAAAATCACCGGATTGTGACAACGCCAGCAATGCGGGTAGCTGT
>PKUY01000052.1 GCA_003131705.1 Acidobacteriota bacterium
TACAATAGACAATGGAATTGCGCACAAGATCCCGATCAAAACCATGCCAGGCTTCCCAGGATAACTTGCGAGCCAAGACTTGGGACCTAATATCCAGAGCCAGAAATACAGGGCAGGCAAGATGCTTAAGGTACCCACGATTTTGGTCCAGCGCGGAGTTTTCGTCATTTTTATCACTGCTCGTGTAGAAGGTGCTGCACAGCTGCTTCAGGAGAGTTGGTCCAGTTTGTCTCTCCCGTTTGGACGGAACCAGTGGTCGGGACTGAATACTTTGGAAGCAGGAAGAGAATCGAGTGGTTCACAAGGAAATGCCCAGAGTTTGCTCCAGTACCAGAATCACCCGGAGTTCGGTAATTCTCAGCATTCGGATTAGCAAACATTTCACGGACGTTGAACATCTGATCCAAAGCGCTAAAGCTGTATCCAGCCTTGTAAAGGCATTAATCCGGTTCTGGTGCGTTAGTCTTCAGCCGCACGGGTGACCCGTGGCTGTCTTCTATCGCGCTCCGTTCTGTTTACAAATTGCTAAGCCGTCGTTTATGCGGCGTTTAGGGCTAGGCTCCTAACATTGCAGCCATGTTCGCGATGGCAAACAACGGTCCTGAAGTACTCCGGATGTTTTGGTATTGGGCATGGTTTCGGATCCGGAAGGCTAGCTCAAGATATTTTACTGGTCCGTTAGGACCCGAATCGGAAGGAGCACCACACTTGCGCGTATACACATGTCTGTGCACATTTCTAGTAGGCTCTTTATTAGCCCTATCGGCTGCGGGACAGTCAGCTGTACCGGCGGCGCAATCTGAGGCAACGGTTACATCACCAGGAGCACAAGGGCAGGACACGAGTTCGACACCGCCGGCACAGCAGCCGACGACCACGCCTCCGGCCCCGGCAGCGCTCCCCACTCCTTCCATAACGGGTCCGCTGCAGGAACTCCCCCCAGCCATCTTCGACGCAGGACCTTTCGGCAAAGTCGCTGTGAACGGCTTTCTCAGCGGCATGGGCCTGTGGCAGAGCAATCACATCCCGGGTGATAACTCCACTCAAGCGGCTCTAAGTAACGGGCAGGTGTTCCTTCAAAGGACCGACGGCTGGTTTCAGTTCTACCTGCANNTATGGCCCGCTGCCCGTCGCCTTTCTGAAGCTGCAGGCGGGGAAGAACACCTCCTTTCTGATCGGTGCTCTACCGACACTGATGGGCGCCGAGTCAACGTTCACCTTCCAAAACATGAACATCGAGCGCGGCCTGTTGTGGAACCAGGAAAACGCCATCAATCGCGGAGTCCAAGTGAATCAGACCATGGGCAAATTCACTGCCTCGCTGAGTTGGAATGACGGGTTCTATTCCAACCGCTACAGTTGGCTGAGCGGTGCGTTAACTTATGCCAATGGGCCCCATAGCTTGGCGTTCGAGGGGATGGGCAACCTGGGGCAGACAGGCTATCAGACTTATGCCACGCCCGTGCAAAACAACGGCAGCATGTACGCCGTCATCTACACGTACACCAAGGGGTCGTGGATCGTCCAGCCCTACTTTCAAATCAGCGATGTGCCGACTAACCTGAAGATCGGCATCACGAAGGGGGCAGGGACGCGAGGCGGTGCGCTCCTGGTAAGTCACACCTTCAAACACGGCTTCTCGCTCGCAGGACGCGGGGAATATATCACGAGCACGGGGAGCGTCGCTGATCAAGCTGTCAACTTGATGTACGGACCGGGCAGCGCGGCCTGGTCGGCCACTCTGACGCCCACCTTTCAATACGGAGGCTTCTTCTTTCGCGGAGACCTTTCTTTTGTTCGGGCGAGCAGCTTCACGCCGGGTTTCGCCTTCGGTCCCACGGGCATGAACGCAAACCAGCCTCGAGCCGTGGCTGAAATAGGATTCATTTTTGGCAACAATATAATTGCCAAGAAACCGTAAATTCGGACGCACAGGGGCGGCTTAGGCGCTAGCAGGGATTGATCCGCTATTCACAATGACATCGGAGATCACCTTCAACTGATCTTTGTCACAGCCCCAGCCTCAGGATCGGCGCTACGAAGTGAAAAGGCAAACACGCGCTGCCGTTTATGCGTCGTTTAGGGTGCGAGATGTACGGTGGAAACCGTGATCGATAGGCCGCAGCGGGGGTATGGCGGCAGGTGGAGGGCAACATGGCCACTATGATTCTTGTAAGTCTGTGCGTTGCGGCTGAGGGTTTTCTGCTGTACTGCCTCTTTCATTTCGGGCAGGAACTGAGGCACGAGCCCCGGAGCGGTTCCGACGATGACCTGTGGATCGCATCGCCGAAGGTGAATGTTGTCCCGCTACAATTTATCGGACCCGCTTCGATTGCAATCTGGAGCGAGGATACTTGGGACCGCATTCTTTCTATTACGGATGATTCGGAGTCGCGCGATGTGAAAGGCAAGGACGCGGCGAAGGAACACTACGATGCTGCCGCATAGGTCCTCGCCTGCTACGAAGCAGGAATGAGTTCTTGTACGGAGGTAAACGACCTTTTGAAGATCTGGCCTTGTAGAAGGGGCTGGTGGCTGCGCCGAAGTCTCCTCGTCCAGAGATTTTTTCCACAACGGTACTTGTCATAACCGCGGATCAAAGATGGGAATGCCGTCTGAAACTTCCTTTGGTAAGGTAAAGCTGTGATCGAACGGTTCAGATTGTTGTTTCGCCAAGTCGTGTACAACTTGCGTGGCGGCTTCCTCGTCCGTCCGTTGACTATTGCATTGGCGCTGGGTTGCATCGGTGCATTCCCCTCGTGGCTTGAGGAGTCACACCCCTGTGCCTCGCCAAAATTCTGTC
>PKUY01000033.1:0-1195 GCA_003131705.1 Acidobacteriota bacterium
TGGTGTTGCCAGTCCGCGATTTCACGATCTAGAGAGAAGTAGTGTCGGTGCAAGCACCAGTTGAATATCCCGATTCCCGTCACACTTTCACGTTAGGCGCGTTCACCTGGGGATCGTCACGCGTGCCGTAGAACCTTGCAGAATTGCCTGCTCCTCCGATTCTCGCGTTACAAGCGGCCATCGTGCGGATTGTTCCCGCCACAGAGTCTCAGCCAATCGGCCAGATGGCGAATCGACATCATCGAGCGAGAGCACGCTGTCTTTCAAAATGTCTCGACGCAATACGCAGCCTTCCGAGAGGCTCATCGGCAGGGCCGCCACGCCGCGAGCTGCAGCGACGTTATCGATTAGCCCATAAGCGCAGAACCCACCTACACCGTCCAGTCGTTCGCCGGCTTTCAGATTCCTCTTAGCCACCGTCACCACTTCGCAGACGGGACCCGCGATGGGAACTACGGTCGGATCGCCATGGATAGCCGCCCGAGCAATGGTCGAGGCAATTTGGATGTACGGTAGGTGAAAGGGCGTGTAGAAGGTGAAAAAGGGGCCGTCGCCAAGTCTGTAATACGTTAGCTGGGCCATCTTGAGCGGCATTTCCTCGTAAACTATGACGAAGGCTCCGGTGTGCGGCACTGCGCCCAGCGAATAGTCCACCAGGCCGGTGCCGAGCATCTGGTCAGGAGGCAGCAGCTGCGCCATCCCCCGAACGTTTCCACAAGCGGGACCATACATACCACGCCGGCCGACGTGGAATCCCGTTGCGTTCGCCAAAACCGTCGTCTCCATGGACAGTTTTGTGGCATCGGCGAACGAAGTGACCTTTCTGGGGTCCTGGTCATATTTCTCGGCAAATCCTTGCTGGGTTTCGGGGGTTCGGTAGTNNGTAGTAGTCAACCATGCCCTTAATATTGCCCGCTGCCACTGGACGAAGTCCCACCGATCGGAGATACCGTAGGAGCGTCATCGCCACCCCTGGCTCATCGCCGTCCGTGTTGGTCAACACCACACCGGCTCGGTCTGCCTTCGCCTTCAGAATGGGACCGAGGAGCGAATCGAGTTCGGCATTCACCAGTACTACATGTTTACCATGATCGAAAGCCTCCAGAACCATACGGAGTGCGGGCTCGATGGTTCCGGTTACTTCCACAATTACATCGACAGCCCCACAAGTGGTCAGCACGGCCGGATCGTCAGT
>PKUY01000033.1:1229-4810 GCA_003131705.1 Acidobacteriota bacterium
GCGCGACCCGTCGCACCTGCTCCAACCATCCCTACACGAATTGGCTGACGCTTGGCTTCTCGATCTCGAAGAGCCGTGTCCGTAATCATGACCTTGTGTAGACCTCCTGCCGCTGTTCAATGAGCGGCCAGTTGCGATCTTGTTCGGAGACTACAGTCGCGACTAGGGGCNNATTCCGAAGTGTGATAGTTAATCTCCGTGTTGTCTGCCAAGGTCATGTAGCCCTGCGCAAAACTCTCAGGAACATATATCATTCTGCCGTTTCCTTCATTGAGTTCAACGCCGAACCAGCGTTTGTAACTGGGCGACTCGGGACGGATGTCCACGATGACGTCGAAGATCGCGCCTCGAGTGCAACGGACGATCTTCACCTCCGCGTGCGGCGACTTCTGGAAATGAAGACCNNAGACCCCGAAGTGTGCCTCTCCGATAGCTAAAACCAACATTAGACTGTACCAATTCGCCCTTTAGCCCATGCTCTTGGAGTTCCCTCTTGCACCAGACCCGCGCAAAGAAGCCGCGATGGTCATCCATCCTTTCTGGCTCTAAGACGTAGGCGCCTGGAAGCGTTGCTTCCCTAAAGATCACGAAGCGCCTCCATCCTTTGCGCTTTCCACCAAGGCTGGCATTTCCCGATCTGATTTTCGCCAGCGTAAAGTCTCATCCAATTGGCCCGTACTCAATAGATACTTGATCTGAGCGATCCGCTTATACTTTGGCCCTTCGTACACATCATTTTGCAGGCCAAATTTCCGGTAAGACTCGTAAATCTGCCGTGCTCCAAGTCTGACATTCCAGCGTAACGCATAGCCCGGGAAAGTTCGGGAATATTTGCTGAAATCGACTCGGTAATTCCTTTTGTCCGGTTCGGCCCCTTCTGCAAAGCGAATCTCACAGTTGGGCACGGTCTCTCCAACGATCTGCGCCAATTGGAGCACCTGATAGTTTTCAGACATAACACCCACATTGAATGCCTGGTTGTGAATTACTTCTCTTGGTGCGGCCAGAGCGCCTATCACGGCCAAGCTAATATCCTCGATGTGAACTAATGGTCGCCATGGCTTCCCGTCACTCTTTAGGAGAATCTGGCCTGTCGTATAGGCCCACGCTGTTAGATTATTTAGTACCAAGTCGAACCGCATCCTCGGAGAAACGCCGTAGGCCGTGCTATTTCGCATGAATACGGGACTAAAGTTATCATCAGCCAGCTGGCTTACATCTCGTTCGACCATGACCTTGGAGATTGCGTAGGGGGTTACTGGATGAAGTGTCGCGGTTTCATCCTGCATCCCGTCTCCTGCAGCTCCATAATTGCTGCAAGACGACGAAAAAATGAACCTGGAGATACCCGACTCCTTGGCCATAGCAGCCAGCCTCACCGACGCAGCATGATTAATCTCATATGTCAGTTGCGGATTGAGATCACCTAGCATGTCATTGGACAATCCTGCCAGATGAACTATGGCATCTACGTCTTCAAGGTCGGCCTTTTCGATGTCCCGAATGTCCTTCAAAATCTCTTTATTCTCCGGAAGAGACTCGCCGTATGTGCTATTTCGGTAGAGGTCGCTATCCAAACCAAGAACATCATGGCCGGATTGCCGTAACATCGGCACCATTACGGTGCCGATATATCCCTTATGCCCGGTAACCAAAACTCGCATCTTTCGGTTCCTCACTGGAATACGGCGTTGAGCTATTGTACCCGGTAAAAACGTGGTGGCGTGCAGATACGCTACCGCCATGNNCTTCCAAACTATGAACTCTAAGGCAACGTGGGTTCACTGCAAGTACCTGAGGCCACATAGGTTAGTAATGGAACTGCACCTATCCCGCTGAGGGGAAGTTACTCCCGCCTCAGAATAAGGGAAAACTCTTGCCATCATTTGCGAATAGGCTTTCTCAAACGGCCCTAGTGACCTAATGACTTAGGTTTGGCGCAAGTCGAGGCGTATGATACATGAGGTGGTTATCCGCGTCGAAGATCCGCCATGCAGGACCGACAAGCGCTAAATCGGTGTTCGGGAATTCGCAATTCGCCCGNNTCTCTAACTTCGGAAAGGATCCTTCTGACGGCCACAGCCAGTTCGAATCGCAACGACCGGCGAACCTTCCCCGCATGGGCCTGCTCTCGGTAGACGACTCGGAAGCGCTTTTCGCTGCGGGGCGAGATCCGTTCACCAAAGACAAAGTACTCGCCCTCGGTCGCCCACATGACCGGATTCTCATCGCACCGTATTTCGGAAGCAAGATCATCCTGGCTTTTTCTCTTACGTATCTTGACTTCAATCGCTTGATCCGAGGGGTTGTCAACTAGCAGTTCATTACCGTACATCTCCATCTCCTCCGCGCCCGCACAGTTGGCGCGGCGGCGGCAGGCCCTTCGGATAACCTCCCCAAGCGGGCGCCAGCTAAGGCAACAGTTGAGGGACCCGATTTTCTCGANNCGCAGCGCCGCCATCCTTGAAGAAGTCATGGTGGGCGATGATCAAGCAGGGCTTCCCCAGGAGAAGGTCGAAAGCAAAGTTCTCCAAACCATGGAAAGCATACCTTCGCGTGAAAATCGGAAAGCTGCCGTATGTCATGATGGCGACGTCCCAGACGTCCCTGATTCGCGTCCGGGAATGTTCGGAGTCCACGGGAACTATCTCGGTATTGACTGCCGCAAGAAAACCGTTTCGCTTGAGAACTTCGGGACATGCGGACGAGAAAGCGCCCTGCGGGAAGACCATAATGGAATCGTGTCGGATGCCCGTCCGCGCTTCATGATTTCGCATCCTGGATTGAGCCAGCTGTGCTCTGGCGTCCAAGACCGCACGAGAAGTCGCTCCAAACTCGCCTGCAGTGTGGTCACAGCCATGAATCGATACAGAGAAAAGCCCTGGCTCATTACCGAATAGCTTGCCGGCAGCAGGAGAAGTGCGTCGCCAGTTCCAGGGAATAAAGGCGATGTTGGTCGTGAATCCGTGTCCTCGCATGAGATCGCGCAACTTTGCAAAATTACAGAACCCATATCGGGGCTTCAATAGAGGATCGTCAATGATCAGGCAGGCGCCAAGTTCCTGCGGCCGCCAGGCGACGTCTTGGAACATGAACCTGATGAACATCACGAGGGGGACAACGGAGCAGAAATGGTCTTTGATGTCGTAGAAGCGCTGACCCACCGGCTCGTCAATGTCAACCATGTGCGAGCTTGTGCAGAAGAAAACGGGAGCAGCAATATGCTGGAACCGAAGGAACACCGGAGCATCTCCGGCCGAAACGACAGTCGCAAACACCGATTCTCCGCCGACCGGGCCGCCAGTCNNACCGGCCATTGGTCCGGCCAGATCGGCTAGCTCATCGGATACGCGAAGTGAGAGATTGCCTGCAGGTGCGTCTTGGAGCGACAAACCTGCATCTCCGAACAGAGCCCGGATCGCACTTATGCAAAGATCCCTCTCGTCGTCTGGGTATGTGTAAAACGCGGCCGGCGGCAAAACTGGGGGGTTAGCTCCTTGGCATTGTTTTAGCGCGGCTGCGACTGCCCGGATCGATCCGAACACAGCATGTTCCAAGCAGCTCCCATCGATGTCCCTTAG
>PKUY01000220.1 GCA_003131705.1 Acidobacteriota bacterium
CGGCGGGAAAAGACACGCGCGGGATCAAGCGCCAGCACCAGTTCCAGAAAGTGGAGCTCTTCAAATTCACGCGGCCCGAGCAGAGCTACGACGAGCTGGAAAAGCTGGTGCGCAACGCCGAAAAACTGCTCGAGCGGCTGGGCCTGCACTACCGCGTGGTGCAGCTCTGCACCGGCGACATGGGATTCGCGTCGTAGAAGACCTACGACATCGAGGTGTGGCTGCCGTCGTCGAACGAGTTCATGGAGATCTCGTCCTGCTCGAACACGGAGGCGTTTCAGGCGCGCCGCTCAGGGATTCGCTTCAGGCCGAAAGGCGGAAAGTCGGAATACGTGCACACGCTGAACGGCTCCGGGCTCGCCGTGGGACGCACGTGGATTGCAATCGTCGAAAACTATCAGCAGGCCGATGGCTCGATTGTGATTCCGGAGGCGCTGATTCCGTACATGGGCGTGGAAAAAATCGGGGCAATCGGCGAAGCGCGCGGCTGACACGAAGTTCGCAGCCGAAGCTCAGATCGTCGCTGAAGCTCGAGGGCGATAAGTTTTCTGCGTCCTTTGCGCGCGAAAAAAGACGCAGGATGCAGGTCCCAAACCTTGAGCTCTGCATCCCGCATCTGTAATTTCGTAAAGCAGCAAAAGCAAAATTACATCTTGGCGTTCATGACGCTGTCGACGTGGAGCTTGCCGTCGTCGGTCATGTGGCCCTGGACCATTACTTCCTGGCCGAGATCCTTGTCGCCATTGATCGCGTCCTGATTCTGGATCGGGACTACTTTCTTCTCGGGCTCGGTGACGAAGACCCAGGAAGCGCCCTATTCCTTCATGCAGGTTTTGGCGCAAGCCTTGTGGGCCGCGTTCGCGCCCTTCACGCCGCAAGAGCTGTCGCTGATCCAGCCGGTCCAGGTCATCGTCTTGTTGTCGGCGACGGTGGCGAGGCTGATGGTGGCGATCAGCACCGCGAGCAAGCTACACATAGTGATGGCTCTCTTCATTTCAGTTTCCTCCTCAGGAGATGGGTAGTTCGTTGTTACGTGCTTCGGTGAAATGGGTTGATGGTTGAGGGAGCGCCAGTTCCTTAACTGGCTCCTACTGGGCGTCCCCATTTATACCGCACGACGACCGGACGCGACAAGGTAGATGTATTACGGATGCGGAAAGTAACTCGCACATCTAAACGGGCTTCATGACGGAGCGCCGACCAGAACCTTCGGCCCCGTCGGCTGCGGCATCCCGCCAGCAGGTTCGAGCGTGACGGCAAAAACTTTCGGCAAAACTCCGGGCGGCATCTTCATCGTCCAGCGGTTGGACTGCCCACTGACGGGGTTGAAGACGCCGGCGCTGATCGGATTGCCCTGCGCGGGCACGATCCAGAGCTGATAGCTCTTCTCCGCCGGAGCCGGATCGAGCTGGCCGTCGTACGTCAAGGTGCCCAATTTCATGTTGTACATCACGCGCGCCGTTCCCTTCGGCATGTCGGGTTGCTGCGCGAGCGGGACGATCACGGTGTTGGGATCGGCGACGAGATCGGCAATCGCTCGGGCGTCCTGCAATTGCTGCTGTTGCTGCTGCATGGCCTCGCGCAGGCTGGCGAGCTGTTGATCGAGCTGATGGTTTTCGTTCCAGAGAAGAATTGTCGCCAGCGCGAGGACGGCCGCCGTGGGAATCAGAATCGAACCCCACCGGCGGCCGAAGAGTCCGCCGGAGCGTTCCGCCTCCCGGTGGGCGCGGGTTGGCGGGACGCGCTCTGGCGCAGCAGCCTCCGCAGCGGCGCGAACCTGTTGCATCAGGCGCTGTNNCGACGGTTCGACGCACGGCGCCGCGAATGCGAGCAGTGCAATCCGCCCCTGCGCTTCGGCAAGTTTGCGCGCGCAGTCCCCGCACGAGGCTACGTGTGATTCGATCGCCTGCTTTTCGTCGCCTTCGAGCGCGCCGAGAGCGTAGAGATCGAAATCCTCTTCGCGAGTTGGATGACCGTTCATGCGTTTCCTGCTGTTGACGCTGCCGATGAATGCAAAGTTCGCTTCAGTGTTTCCACTGCTGACCGCAACCGCGTCTTCACCGTGCCCAGCGGATCGCCGGTGCGCTGCGCGATTTCGGTGTGCGTCAGGCCTTCGAAGTACGCGAGCGCGACCGCAGCGCGCTGCTCCTTCGGAAGATTTTCGAGTGCGCCTTTTACGCGCCCCAGCAATTGCTTTTGCGACGCGGCGCTTTCGATGTCGACCGTCGAGATCGCTGTATTGTCGACAAGCGATTCCCCTGCCACTGGATTGTGGCGGCGAAGACGGGAAATCGCGCGATTACGTGCGATCACCATGAGCCATGGGGGCAGAGAGCCGCGCGACGCGTCAAATTGCGAGGCCGTGCGCCACAACTGAAAGAAAATATCCTGTAAAATTTCCTCGGCTGCCTGCGTATCGCGCAAAATGAGATTCAAGACGGACGAGAGTATCGCAGCATAGCGGTCATACAGCGCTTCAAGCGCTGTTTCGTCCCGCTGCATGAGCCTATCGATGAGCACCGCGTCAGAGGCCCTCAGCTCTGCTCCTGTCTCCGAACTCACCTGATTTTGCGACTCCCTCGTTTATCATCGATACGCGTAGGGCGAACTTCCGGATTGGATTGCGACTGGGATCGCGTCTAGCCGTTCCGGTCCCACCCAAGAGGCACAGTATCGCGCAAGGCGGAGGACGGTCAACTTGTTATGAACACCGCTTGGCGAGGTGGCGACCGCTTATGGGCGCCAACCGAGTTCCAGTACCAGGATTCCTGTAAGCTTATGATTCATAGGGCTTTAAGTGCACTTCGGGAGCAGGGGGGTTACAAATGGTCAATAGTTGTTAGGTTTCTGGATTTAGACCCTTGTCACTGGTTTTGATTGACATCCCGGTTGGCTTAGCTAAACTTCGACTCTCGCATGACTTACGAGCATCCGGACATTTCTTAAGATTTACGCTAAAGCAGAAGCAACGCAGGTTTCCCCACTTCAGGAGGAAGGAAAGATGGCGACGGTTGCCAAGGCGGCTCCCCCACCCGTACCTCGGATTGCGCCGCGTGAGGATCTAAACCCTTACCGGATCGCGCAGATTCAGTTCGATATCGCCGCTGAATATCTAAAGCTCGACCAGGGCCTTCGCCAAATCCTTCGCACGCCCAAGCGGGTGCTCGAAGTTTCCATCCCCACGAAGATGGATAACGGTCAGGTGAAAGTCTTCACGGGATATCGCGTGCAGCACAATGTGGCGCGCGGCCCGGCCAAGGGCGGCCTCCGGTACCATCCCGGTGTAACCGTCGATGAAGTAAAGGCGCTTGCAACCTGGATGACGTGGAAGACCGCAGCGGTCAATATTCCTTTCGGTGGCGGCAAGGGCGGAGTGATTTGCGATCCGAAAAGAATGAGCAAGTCTGAACTCGAGCGCATGACGCGGCGCTACACTTCCGAAATTCTTCCGATCATCGGACCCGAACAGGATATTCCGGCGCCCGATGTTTACACAGATGCTCAGACGATGGCATGGATCATGGACACTTATTCCATGACCAAAGGATATTCGACGCTCGGCGTGGTAACCGGGAAGCCGGTTTCCATTGGCGGCTCCGAAGGGCGCAAGGAAGCGACGGCCCGCGGATGCCTGGTGGTGGTCGAGGAAGCCTGCAAGGTAAAGAAGATGTCGCTGCGCGGAGCAAGCGTAGCGATTCAAGGGTTCGGCAACGCCGGCTCCCAGGTGGCACGCCTCTTCGCCGAAAAGAAAGCGCGCATCGTCGCGATCAGCGACTCGCGCGGCGGCGTATTCAATGCGCGTGGTATCGATCCGCTGAAAGCAATGCGCTACAAGGAGAGGTCCGGCACCGTGGTCGGAATGCCCGGCACATCCAGAATCTCCAACGACGATCTGCTGACCATGAAGTGCGACATTCTGATTCCCGCGGCACTGGAGAATGCGATCACGCTCAACAACGTCGATCAGATCAAAGCGAAGATCGTGGCCGAAGCCGCCAACGGTCCGACCACTCCACACGCCGATGAAGTTCTCGCGCGCAAAGGAATTCTGCTGCTGCCCGATATTCTTGCGAACGCCGGGGGCGTGACAGCAAGTTATTTCGAATGGGTGCAGGATCTGCAGAGCTTCTTCTGGCCATTAACGGAAGTGAACGCCAAGCTCGAAGGTGTAATGCGACGCGCGTTTCAGGAAGTGCACGAAACCGCGCGAAAGCACCGCACGCACATACGCACCGGCGCTTACATTCTCGCGGTCGGCCGCGTGGCCGATGCAACTCTTGTCCGCGGTCTCTTTCCGTAATTTCCAACAAAATCCCTAACAAAGTTTCGATCCTGCGTTTTGGTGTTTCCGCCCATAAAAAGATTAGTGTTGCGCGCGGAGCAAGAACGCGCGTACATTTTGCTTTGCCGGTGCACCCGCCAGATTCGGGTCACCGGCATTTGTGCCTGGCACAGAGGACACTGGAAAAGTTGAGTATTCACAACAATCACGCGAACCCTACACCGCCCATTCTTCTCACCATCGCCGGTTTTGATCCTTCCTGTGGCGCAGGCGTCGCCGCGGACCTAAAGACATTTGCCGCGCACAACTGCTATGGCGTCGCCGCGGTAACAGCACTGACTGTGCAATCCACGCAGGGCGTGCTCTCCGTGCATGCGACTCCCGCTTCCACGCTGCGAGCACAACTTGATGCACTGGCCCAGGACTCAACTCTTGCGGGCGTGAAAATCGGGATGCTGGCGAATCGGGCGAATGCGTCCGCGGTCACAGAATTTCTCGACAAACATAAATTCGCGCATGTGATTCTCGATCCGGTATCACGTCCGACGGCGGGCAGCGCCGAGTTGCTCGATGCGCCCGGGCTTACATTCGTGCGCGACGAGATGCTGAAGCGCGCGAGTGTGATCACGCCCAATATTCCGGAAGCGGAATTTTTGACCGGAATGGAAGTGAAGGACCTTCACGCAATGAAGGCCGCGGGATTGAGATTGCTGGAAATGGGAGCGCGCGCCGTCATCGTCACGGGCGGACATCTAGACAGGCCGATCGATGTGCTGTGCGACAGCGCGGGCGTCGAAACATTCGGCGGCGATCACGTGAAAAGCCCCAACACGCACGGTTCGGGTTGCACGTTTTCATCCGCGATTGCGGCGCAGCTCGCGTGCGGGCAGCAGCTTCGCGACGCGCTAATTCTGGCCAAGGCATACGTAACCAAGGCCATAGAAAAATCGTATCCGACCGGCAAGGGCGACGGACCGCTGAACCAGCTTTTCCGATTCCATCAGGAGCCGCCGCCGCGCGGCGTCCACGAAGTTCCGCAGCACGGGATGCATCCCGCCGCGGAATCCACCGGGCACTAATTGTTGCAGGATATCGCGCGACTTATTCCGCGGCCTTTGCTGCGAACATTTCCACGACGGCGATATTTTGAAGAAGGTCGTCCGGCAGGTTGTGACGCTGCTTTAGATAGGCGGGCGAATGGTAGGAAACCCATACCTTGCCGTTCGTATCCTCCGCAATCAGAACTTTCAGGGGCAAATCGATCGCCATGCTGGGCGAGGCGAGCATGACCGGAGTGCCGCCTTTTGGATTGCCGAAGATCAAGAGTTTGGTGGGCGGCATTTTCAGACCTGCTTTTTCCGCCTCGCCGCTGTGATCCACGATCGCAAACAGCGTGACTCCCTTCGCCTGCAAAACGCCCTTCAGCTTTTCGACGGTTTCGTCCACGGAGTGATTACTGGGTTTGCTCACAATTCCATTGTCTGAAGCAGAAGTCATCAGACCCTCCGTGTTAACACACTGGACGAACCACCATTCGTTGAGCTGGCGTTTAAACCCACGACCGCAGAGACGCCGGAAACGAGGAGAGCATTCCGCGGTGGAACCGTGCGTTCGATCTACGGCCATATGCTGACGCCGTACGGTGGGAATTTTAGCGGCGGTAGGCGATGCGGCCGCCGACGATAGTCGCCATGGGCCCACCGCGAAAAGCGCGGCCATCGAACGGAGTATTCCGCGATTTGCTGGGCGATTCAACGGCTCGATAGGTCCACTCGTGATTCGTCGAGAAGATGGTGAGGTCCGCAAGCTCGCCGACCGCAATTTTCCGCTCCATGCCAAGGACACGCGCCGGACCGATGGTGAAAAGTTCGACCAGCCGCATCAATGAAAGTCTTCCGGAATCCACTAGCACGGTGAGACCGAGGGCGAAAGCGGTTTCGAATCCTGTGATGCCGAACGGCGCGCGGTCGAATTCCACGTCCTTGCTTGCGGGATGATGCGGAGCATGGTCAGTTGCGATCGCGTCCACGCTGCCGTCGGCGAGGCCTCCGATCAGCGCGTCGCGGTCGTCGGATGAAGCGAGCGGTGGATTCATTTTGTAGTGCGAGTCGTAGCGAACATCTTCGTCGATCAGCGTGAAATGGTGCGGCGTGACTTCACAAGTGACGCGCAATCCCTGTTTCTTGGCGATGCGGACATAGGCGAGCGAGCCGCGCGTGGACATGTGCGCAATATGCAGACGCGCACCGGTCAGCAGCGCAACTTCCACGTCGCGCCCCACGCAGATCGATTCCGACTGCGCGGGAATGCCTTTTAGGCCCAGGCGAATGGACTGCGGCCCTTCGCGCATCACACCGCCCGCAAACAGCGACGCGTCTTCGCAGTGATCAATCACGGGCAAACCAAGAGAATTGCAATAATCCATGACCTGGCGCATCAATCGGGCGTTGGCGATGGGCTTGCCGTCGTCGCTTACGGCCACGATGCCAGCAGCTTTCATCGCCGATATTTCCGCGAGGGCTTCCCCCTTGCTGCCGACTGACGCCGCGCCAATCGGCCAGACGCGAACGGAACTCGCGGCCGCGGCGCGCTCGACAATTCCGTGCGTCACCGAGGCGTTGTCGTTCACTGGCTGCGTATTCGGCATGCAGCAGATGGCCGTGAATCCGCCGCGTGCGGCGGCGCGTGTGCCCGTCTCAATCGTTTCGGACATTTCCTGGCCGGGCTCGCGCAGATGGCAATGGAGGTCGATGAAACCGGGCGCGACGACCATGCCTTTGGCGTCGAACTTCTCCGCGCCGACGGCCGAAAGATTCGTACCGATTTTCGAGATACGCTCGCCGTCGAGAAGCACGTCGAGCGCCGCGTCCGTTTTGCTTGCCGGGTCTAGGACGCGGCCGTTCTTAATCAGAAGCATTCGATCTGTCCTTTGCCGNNGGATGCGGCGCGTCCGCGGGCGCGCCTGCGAGGAGATGGTAGAGCAGTGCCATGCGCACGGCGAGACCGTTGGTGACTTGTTCGAGCACGCATGATTGAGGACCGTCGGCCACGGCGGAATCGATTTCGAGGCCTCGAATCATCGGGCCCGGATGCAGGACGAGGGCTTCGGGACGCGCGAGCCGCAGACGCTGTGTGGTGAGCTGGTAGCCGGCGATGTATTCCTCGGCGGCAAGGGTGGGCTCGTGAATGCGCTCGGTCTGAACGCGCAAAACCATGATCACATCGGCTTCATCAAGCGATTCTTCGATGCGCGATGTGCGGCGAATCCCTGGCGCAAGGCTCTCGAGTTCGCGCGGCACCCACATCGTCGGGCCACACAGCGTGATTCGCGCACCAAATTTGCTGAGCAAGTGAATATTNNGCTCGTGCGTGCCGTCGCCCGCATTCAGCACCGGGATTTCGAGACGAGCGGCGACGAATTCCGGCGCACCCGATGAGCTGTGGCGCATCACGATTCCATCGGGCCGCATCGCCTCGAGCGTGCGGACCGTGTCGATGAGCGATTCGCCCTTCTTGAGGCTCGACGACTCGGCCTGGAGCGCCATTGTGTCCGCGCCGAGCCGGGCGGCAGCGGTAGTGAAGCTGATGCGCGTGCGAGTGGACGCCTCGAAGAACGCTATGGCTACTGTTTTGCCGCGGAGGGTTGCAAGTTTTTTCAGCGGATGACGCTGGAATTCCTGGAAGGGTTTCGATTGGTCGAGAATAAAAACAATTTGGTCACTGCTGAGCGACTCTATTCCGAGCAAGTGTGACTGGCGCAGAAGCACTGTTTTCCTTTAGATACTGCCTCCGGAGTGGTCCCTACGGGCTTAGGATACGCGGTCCACTAGAATCACGCGGTCCTCGCCGTCGACTTCCTGAAGGCGAACCTCCACAATTTCCGTGTCGCTCGTCTCAACACTGCGGCCGATGAAGGACGCTTCGACGGGAAGCTCGCGGTGACCTCGGTCGATCAAAACGCAGAGCCGAATCCGCCTGGGGCGGCCGAGATCAAACAGGCCATTCATCGCCGCGCGAATCGTGCGTCCAGTATAGAGAACGTCGTCAACCACTACCAGGTCGCGGTCGTCCACGGCAAAATTTATATCGGTGGACTGAACCACCGGCTGCGAACCGATCGTGGAGAGATCGTCGCGGTAGAGCGTAATGTCCAAAGTGCCCACCGGCACATCCACATGCGCGAAACCGCGAATCGCCTTCGCAAGCCGCTCTGAGATTGGAACGCCACGGCGGCGGATGCCGATCAGCGCCAGATCTTTGGCGCCGCCGCTTTTTTCGACGATCTCATGCGCAAGCCGATTGAGCGTGCGGCTGATCTCTTCCGCCGAGAGTAGTTGTCTTTTTTCTACGACGCGCATCGGGCGACTCATCCTAGCACAGAGCACAGCGAGTTCGCAGCGACGGAATCCGCGTGGATTTGGTCCGCGGGCCGCGCGAACAATTCGATTGTGTTACAATCCAGCCAGTGAGTTCGCCCGAGCGGGCAAGTATCCCCGGAACATCCTCAGGGGTTAACCTCCGAGTCAGCATCGGCAGTATTCGTCTCAAAAATCCAATTATTGCGGCGAGCGGAACATTCGGCTATGGAGTCGAGTTCGCGCACCTCGTCGATCTGAACCGCCTGGGCGGCATCGTGGTCAAGGGCCTCTCGGCTCAACCGATGGCTGGCGCGCCTGCCCCTCGGATGCGCGACACGACGGGCGGCATGATCAACGCGATCGGGCTGCAGAATGTCGGAGTTCGAGCGTTTGTAGCGGAGAAGCTTCCGCAGCTTCGAACCTATAACACAGCGATCATCGCAAACGTGTTCGGGCATACGATCGCCGAGTACGTCGAGGTGATTCGGGTCCTCGAGGGCGCCGAGGGGCTAGCCGCCTATGAGCTGAACATCTCATGCCCCAACGTAGAACGAGGGGGTGCGGAATATGGTACCAATCCAGTTTTCACTGCTGAGGTAGTCGAGGCCGCCAGGAAAGTCTGCCGCCNNGTCTGGGTAAAGCTGTCTCCCACCATTGGAATGATTGGACTTATATCCAAGGCTGCAGAATCTTCTGGAGCTGATGCTCTTGTAATCGCGAATACCTATCCGGCTTTGTGTATAGATGCACACAGCCGTAGGTCCCATCTTGGAAGTACGACGGGGGGGTTGTCCGGCGCTGGCATAAAACCTATAACGATGAGGTTGGTTTACGACGCGTCTAAGGTAATTAAGATACCGATCATAGGGCTTGGTGGTATTGAGAGCCCTACCGATGTAGCCGAATATATGATCGCCGGTGCGTCGGCGGTTGAGGTTGGCACAGCTCATTTTGTTGACCCACGGGCTTCCGAGAAGTTAGTGAAGGGACTTGAAGAGTGGTGTGATAGAGAAAAGATCAGTGAAATCAATAGTTTACGAGGATCTTTTCAGCCATGAATCGGTTGCTTTGGGGTTCTTCGGAATGTTAAAATATGCTGATTTCAAGGAGGTTAGATATATGGGAGCTAAGATTTTTGTGGTTCTCGAATCAGTTTTTTTAGGATTGGGTATGCTTGTCCTGGCTCCGTCGGCCAATCCCACGCCACGAGTTCAGGAGAGCAACCCTTCCCAACCGATGATCCGGCCAGCGTCAACCTCCAAGACCAACTCGAATCACCCTTCTCAGCCTAAGCCGCTGGCGGTTTGGATATGCACGACAAGCTGGTACGGCGAAGGTTTTGACGGCCAGCCTACGGCCAATGGCGAGACATACGATATGTACGCCGAGACGGCCGCCCACCCCACGCTTCCGCTGGGGTCCATCGTGAGGGTTATAAACACGAAAAATCACCGCAGCCAGGTGGTTCGGATCAACGACCGCGGTCCTTATATTGAGGGTCGTGAACTCGACGTCTCCTACGAGGTAGCCCGGAGGCTCGGTTTTGACCAGCACGGCCTTGCGAAGGTCCGGCTCGAGCTGCTCGAGGTACCCACACGCCCCGCCTCGTATCGTCGCAACTAATCGTCGCCCTGGATGTTGACCGCCTGGGGCCGGCCTGCGCCTTGGCGCGTCAACTGCGCGGTGTGGCGGGCCTGTTCAAGGTGGGCAGCCAGCTTTTCACTTCCGAAGGTCCGCGAGCGGTTGAGAAGCTCGCGGGCATGGGCTTTGGAATCTTTCTCGACCTGAAATTCCACGACATCCCGAACACGGTTGCTGGAGCGGTCGCCGCCGCCGCAGATCTGCCAAAAGTACGTATGCTCACATTGCACACGCTGGGCGATGCCACAATGATGCGCGCAGCCAGGGACGCCATTGCCGGGAGAAAAACCCGTCCGGCGCTCTTAGGCGTAACTATATTGACGAACATGGACGCTCTGGCGCTCCGGCGGACGGGTATCTCAGGCTCGCCCGGCTCACGCGCGCTTGCCCTGGCGCGGCTCGCGAAACAGTCTGGGCTGGACGGCGTCGTCGCATCGGCGCACGAGGCTTTGGCGATACGTCGCGCGTGCGGACCTAAGTTTCTAATTGTTGTTCCGGGCGTACGGCCGGCAAGCACAGCACTGAACGACCAGTCGCGCGTAGCAACGCCGTCGCAGGCGATCCAAGCCGGCGCGGATTACCTCGTGGTCGGCCGGCCAATTACCGAGGCCGCGAATCCGCGCGACGCAGCATTGGCAATCGCGCGGGAAATCGCATCGGCCAAGCGACGCTCGCGATAGCCGCGCCAGCACGCCGGGTGCGGGCGAGCGTGTTATACTGAAAGCGACGGTTAAACAAAATGCGTGGCCCAGGTTTCATAAGGCTGGGCACGAAAGGTGGGTGCCCTATGTGGGACAGCCCAATGCATCTGATCATTATCGCAATTGTCGTCCTCGTCCTTTTCGGGGGGCGTAAGATTCCTGAAATGATGAAGGGTCTCGGACAGGGCGTCCGCGAATTCAAGGAAGGCATGCGCGGCGACCAACCGCCGCCTGTCCAGACGACTCAGCCGGTAAATCCGCCGGTGACCGCACCGCCGCCTTCGACGCCGGAACAACCAAAGTAAGGTTGCGAATTCTTCTGGCGACACTTTTATTGATCTGAAAACGGCGGCTCCGGAGCCCCGTTTTTTGGCCTCACCCAGCCAACCAACTATTCGCCCCCTCCTCTTCCCATCCAAACTCGCGCAAGGCGGCCCACAGTCTCGCGAGAGGCAAGCCCATTACGTTGAAATAACAGCCCTCTATGCGGGTGACATATCGGCCTCCGATTCCCTGAATCGCGTAGGCTCCAGCTTTGTCGAATGGCTCGTTGGTGGCGATGTAGCGTTCGATGTCCTTGTCGGAAAGGGGCGCGAAGGTGACGCGCGTTATTTCTTCGACCACACCCTCCATTGCGCGCGGGCGCCGCACCAAGGCTAATCCGGTGTGCACGTCGTGGGAGCTGCCGCTCAACCGCTGCAACATTCGGCGCGCATCGTCCGCCGAGTTTGGTTTTCCGAGAACTTCGTCCCCCGCGACAACCACCGTATCAGCGCCGACGAACAGATACTGACCCGAATCCTTCATTGCCCCGGCGGCTGCGCGAGCTTTTTCGAGCGCCAAGCGGCGGACATAGTCGCCACGCAGCTCGCCGGGCCGAAGCGTTTCGTCGACGGGTGCGGCGTGAGTCTCAAAAGGGATGCCGGCATTCCGAAGGATTTCGGCGCGCCGCGGCGAAGCCGATGCCAGGATGAGTTTCATGCGCGCCCTTCGTGTTTCATGTTTCTAGCAAACAAAAGGCCGAGCGAACACCGGTCCCGACACTCGCTCGGGATGACAATGCTCGTCGCATTGTCAAATAACCACGGACTCCTGATATTCGCCGAAGGCACGACGAAGCGCGTCCGAAATTTCGCCGACGGTAGCGTAGACTTCTACCGCCGCCAAAATCGCGGGCATCAAATTTTCGCTGGTGCGGGCGCGGCGTTCGACTTCTTCGAGTGCGGCGCGCGACTTGGCTGCGTCGCGCCGGGCCCGCAACGCATTTAGGCGTGCGATTTGCGACCGCTCGATTTCGGGATCGATCAGCATGGTGGGGATCGGCTGCCCTTTTTCGGCTTGGAAGCGATTGACGCCGACGACGATCTGCTCTCCGCGCTCGATGGCCTGCTGGTACTCGTAAGCGGATTTCTGAATTTCCATTTGGACGTAGCCGGTCTCAATCGCTTGTAACATTCCGCCCAACGCGTCGATTTTGGAAATGTAGTCCTGCGCCGCCGATTCGATTTCATTGGTCAGTTTCTCGATAGCGTACGATCCGGCGATCGGGTCCACGGTATTCGCGACGCCAGTTTCGTGGGCAATGATCTGCTGGGTCCGCAGCGCGAGTAGCGCGGATTGCTCGGTTGGCAGCGCGAGCGCCTCGTCTAGCCCGTTCGCGTGAAGCGACTGGCAGCCTCCGAGCACGGCCGCAAGGCACTGAAGCGCGACGCGCGCGAGATTGTTCTCGGCTTGCTGCGCCGTCAGCGAAGAACCGGCCGATTGCGCATGAAAACGCAGCATCATCGAGCGCGGGTCGCGTGCGCCAAAGCGGTCGCGCATGGTGCGAGCCCAAAGGCGGCGCGCAGCGCGGAACTTCGCGATCTGCATCAGGAATTCGTTGTGCGCGTTGAAGAAAAAAGAAAGCTGCGGCGCGAATTCGTCCACGTGCAATCCCGTGGCGACGGCCGCTTCCACGTAGGCGATACCGTTCGCGAGCGTGAAGGCGACTTCCTGCACGTCAGTCGAACCCGCTTCGCGAATGTGATAGCCCGAAATCGAAATCGGATTCCAATTGGGAAGCTCGCGGCGGCTCCAGCTGAAAATATCGGTGACGATGCGCATCGCCGGCCGCAGTGGATAAATGTACGTGCCCCGCGCGATGTATTCCTTCAAAACGTCGTTCTGGACGGTGCCCGCGAGGCGCGCAAGGTTCGCTCCCTGCTGCTTGGCGACGGCGACATACAGCGCGAGGAGGATTGCCGCGGTGGAATTGATGGTCATCGAGGTCGAAATTTGCTCGAGCGGAATTCCGTCGAAGAGCGCCTGCATGTCCTCGAGCGAATCAATCGCCACGCCCACCTTGCCTACCTCTCCTTGCGTTAGCGCGTGGTCGGAATCCATACCGATCTGCGTGGGCAGGTCGAATGCGACTGAGAGTCCGGTTTGACCTTGCTCCAGCAGATAGCGATACCGGCGGTTGGATTCGATGGCAGTGCCGAAGCCGGCGTACTGCCGCATCGTCCACAAGCGGCCGCGGTACATGGTCGGATAGATTCCGCGCGTGAAGGGGAATTCGCCCGGATATCCGAGGTCGCGTTCGGCGTCCCAGCCCTGCAAATCGTCCGGGGTAACGACAGTCTTCATCGGCAGGCCCGACGTGGACGCGGATTTCAATTCGGATCGTTTTTTGGTGCTTTCCGTCATCGCGAAGGAATGAAGATCGATCTCTTCTGACTTACCGGACGCGCCGCGCGCGGAAAAACGCCGCAACGGCGAAGACGGCCATCATTATGGCATAGGAGATTGCGAACCCCAGCAACCACACGGCGGGGCGGTGCTTCCACTGCTTCCAGGCAGCGAACGCAGCCCAGGCAGCAAAAATAAGGAAGAATGCACCGGTAGCCTCATGGAAAAGCTGCCGCGTCAGGCGCCACACGACGCGCAGTATGACTTTCCCCGATCGCCACAGCGCCGAAAGAATATCTTCGGACATGCAATGATTCTAGTGCGGTTTCGCGCTGCAGCGATACGCTTTCGCGAAACCCTTTCGTCATATCGGGACGCAGATCAGGGCGCTGTTGCCCCGACGGTTTTTGCGGGGAAATCGCTCGGGCACTGCTCAATCTCGACAGCGAGGAACGCGCGAACTGTATACTCTCCACATGGTCCCCGAAGCGGATGTGCTGGCAGCGCTGCGACGATACTGGGGATATGACTCGTTTCGTCCCTTGCAGCACAACATCGTGAAAAGCCTGCTTGGTGGCCGCGACGCATGCGTGGTGATGCCGACGGGTGGAGGCAAGTCGCTGTGCTACCAACTTCCGGCCGCGCTTCTCGCTCAGCAAACCGTAATCGTGATTTCACCCCTGATCGCCTTGATGCAGGACCAAATCGCGCAACTTACCCAGATGGGAATTGAAGCGGCCTCACTCAACAGCTCGCTGACGAACAACGAGCAGTGCGAAGTGATCCGCAAGGCGGGCGAAGGCCGCTACCGTTTGCTCTATGTTTCGCCGGAGCGACTTGCGCGCGCGGACACGCTGGGCTGGCTCGACCGAGTGCCAATCTCACTGTTCGCCATCGACGAGGCGCACTGTATTTCCGAGTGGGGCCACGAGTTCCGGCCGGAATACCGGCAGTTGAGCCGGCTGCGGCAGCGATTTCCGGAGCGCCCTATCGCAGCATTCACCGCGAGCGCCACACGGCGCGTGCGTCACGATATTATCGACCAGCTTCAACTCGGCGATCCGGACAAGTACATTGCGAGCTTTCACCGGCCGAACTTGCGCTACATCGTGAAACAGTGCGAGTCAGGAACGCAATCCGACTTGCTGCTGAAAGCGCTGCGACAACACCCTGGCAGCACCACAATCGTGTATGCCCCCACCATCGCGCGCGTTGAAGAGACCGTAGATTTTCTCGAGGAACATGACATACCCACGATCGCCTATCACGGGCGGATGGATTCGGACACGCGAAGACGCAACCAAGAGCGATGGATGTCGGATGAAGTCCGCGTGCTGGTCGGCACGATTGCTTTCGGATTGGGAATCAATAAAGCTGCCGTGCGCTCGGTGATTCATCTCTCGCTGCCCAAATCGATTGAGCAATATTATCAAGAGGCAGGCCGGGCCGGGCGCGATGGGCATCCGGCGGATTGCGTTCTCCTCTGGCAGAAGCGTGACGCCGCCCTGCTCGCGCATTTCACCAAGGAAATAAATGACCCAGCGGAAAAGAAGCGCGCGTGGCAGCGCTACGACGAAATTCGCGGCTTCGTTGAATCGGAGAGTTGCCGCCATCGCCAGATTTGCGCGCACTTCGGCGAGAATCCCAAATGGCAATCGTGCGCGGCGTGCGATGTGTGCAGTGGCGAGCCGGCGTGGCTGGCGCAAACGGTTGTTATTGGGCGCTCCAAACGGAAAAAATCCAAGCGGGTCACTGATAGCGCTCGCACGGGCGCCATTGCTCGCGCTCAAGGTGTGCAACCGTTCCAATCGGCAGGACGGCACGATGCCGATACCTCCGGCGTCGATCCTGAATTGCGCGACTACCTCCGCGAATGGCGGCGCACAACGGCAAAGCAACTCGAGGTTCCCGCATACGTCGTAATGCACGACACTTCGCTCGACGAACTCTGCCGGGTGCAACCCAATTCGCTCGCCGGAATTCGGAGAGTCTCGGGATTCGGCGAGCGCAAAACGGAACTGTACGGGCAGATGATCCTGGATGCACTCACACAATTTCGCAACAATGCCCGCGCCGCCAGGGTACCGCAGAAAGCATCCAAGCCCGCGGAGGAAACAATGCGGCTGCTTGCGGAAGGACGAACATTCTCCGAAATCGCAGGCATTCGCGGCCGCGAGATCAGAACGATCGTCTCGATGGTTGCCGATCTAGTGGAACAGGGCCAGGTCGATCTTCAAAATAGCTGGCTTGACCATGAGAAGCGAATCAGAATCGAAGAAGCATGCGCGCGCCTCGGCCTCAAGCGAATGCGGACCATTAAAGACGCGCTGCCGCCGGAGTTCACATTCGAAGAGATACGGCTGGTGGCTGCGCACCTGCGTCGCCTTCAGCAGGATGGAGAGCAACACCCCCAGCCTGCGCCCCAGGACAGGTAACCTACGCGAATCGACCCCTAGACCTGGGTCTTGTTTCGGACTTGCTACCGCCCTAGAATTGGGGTAGGAAGGGGTCCTCAAGGAGGTATTGTCCCCTTGCAACTTGACGACCGCATGAAGCAACTGCTGCGAGAGCTGGGGCACGCCATCAACGATACCGTGTCGGACTCCGAGCGCATCGCCGAAGCGATTTCCGGTGTTCGCGCTGCCGGCTTCGACATCGTGCTGAAGCTCGATGCAACTATCGGACTGGCCCGCCGCACTGGACCGGACTCCAAAATGACCTCGCAGGACCGCCGCTTCCTGGAGTCGCTGCACATTCGCGTGGACGAAGAAGTCCTCGACGAGGAACGGTCCGAAACCAAGGTGGAGATTACGGCGCAGGACATTAACTTTTTGAAGTCTTTGAAAATTTCCTTCGATGAAGAACTATAAATTATTCGCCGTTTTGATCGCGGCCGCCGCACTGGCAATTTCCGCCAGTCCAGCGCACGCACAGGCCGTTGAAGCTGCGGAAGCAGCCGAGGTGGCTGCGCCCATCATCTCCAAGGTAATCTCCACGGTCGCACCGAAAAAGCGACCACAGGACGGCTGGCTGAAGGCGGAAGTGATCCGCGCCGATGCAAATACGATCATCGTATCCGAACGCGACAATGAGCGGATGATTCACACTTACACGTACGGCCCCCAGATCAAGGACAAGATGCAGGCCATGGCGGATAAAGGTGGCTACCAGTACGGCGACAAAGTAAGCATCTTGGTCTCGCCCGAGAACACGACGGTGGCACTGAAGATCTTCGGCAAGCCTTCCAAACCACTCTGATTGAGTACACGGCTGCGTCTCTGCGCGGCCCGCCTTGCGCCAGACCAAGTACAGCACTACGATCCAATCCATGATTCGCCCCGCTGCCGTCGCCGGACACTTCTACCCTTCGGATCCACGGGAACTCTCGCGCCAAATTGAACGGTGCTGCTCCGACGACCAGCCATCGGCCGGCAAAAGAAAAGTTGCGGCGTTCGGTTGCGTGGTGCCGCACGCTGGATACACGTATTCCGGTCAAGTCGCGGGAGCGGTTTATTCCTCGCTCGAGATTCCCGCTCGCTGCATCCTTCTCGGCCCGCGACACTATCCGCAAGGAAAGCCGATGGCTATTCTCACCGAGGGGAAGTTTGAGACTCCCTTGGGCCGCGCCGAGATTGATTCCGCGCTAGCTGGGGAACTTGGGCGCGCGTGCCCGCTGCTGCGGGAAGATGCAGTCGCGCACGAACGCGAACATTCGCTCGAAGTGCAGATCCCATTCCTGCAGAAACTTCGAGGGGATTTCCGGTTTGTGCCGGTGGTACTCGCAACCGATCGTTATGGCGCGATCGAGGAACTGGGGCGCGCGGTCGCACAGGTGGTGGCGGCACAGCGGGAACCCGTGCTGGTGATCGCAAGCTCCGACATGAATCACTACGAGAGCGATGCAATTACGCGCGTGAAAGACGGGAAAGCGATCGCGTGGATTTTGGCGCTCGATCCGCGCGGACTTTACGACACGGTGCGCCACGAGGGAATCACGATGTGCGGTTACGCAGCGACCGTGGCGATGCTGGTCGCCGTGTGCGAACTGGGCGCGAAGGAAGCGGAACTCGTTCGCTATGCGACTTCCGGAGACATCACCGGCGAGCGCGAGCAAGTGGTCGGCTACGCCGGGATCATCATCCGCTAGATCTTTCCGCTGGCGATGTTGCGAATCGCAGGGGCGCCAGATTCTAGTTGACCACCAGTGAGACCGTTACGGAACGCTCAATCGTCCCACTCGTACCTGTGATGACGACCGTCGTCGTGCCAACTGGCGTGCCGGGATTGCCGCCGCCGCCACCGCCGCCNNGCCACCACTGCTGCTTCCGCCGCTGCATCCGGCGATCATAACCAGTAAGGCGAAAGTCGTCGTGGCGAAGGCCATACTCAAGCGGCGCTTGCGGTCCCAGAACCCGAGCAGCAGGAGCAGCAAGCTGAACGCGCATGTGAGCGCTGCGGTGCCTCTCATCGTAGGCAAGCCAATATGATTTGGGCCGCTGGTGGGGAGCATCCTGCTTGCGGCGGTCGTCGTGAAGGTTATGGTGGAGGTTCCACTACCTATAATCGGCGAGCCCGAGCAGGTTACGAGTGACGGTAAGGCCGAACACGTGAAGGTCACGGTGCCGGTGAAACCTCCTTCGGCGTTGACGATCATCCCTACCGTACCCTGAGCTCCGGGATTGGCTACGGGGACGGTTGGAGCGTTCGCGGACAAAGTGAAATCGACCCCGTGTGTGGATGTGCCGGTGTTCCAAACGGTCGGTGCATTCACAAGGTTGAATGTATTCACCGATCCGAGGCCAGTTGCCAGATCGTAACCGGCGCCCGCGCTAAATCCGGACAGCACGCCGATCAGATCGCCGGGCGTATTAACAACACAATTTGCTGTGCCTTGAGAACAGGGCATGGCGATTGTGCCGACCTGAACATCGTTAAAAACGCAGGCGGCTCCCGGCGGACCGGCCGAATTGCAATTCCCAGGACCCGCCAAGGCCAGCGGGTAAAGCACAGTGTTAGCGTTACCTTCCTTGGATTCATTCTTCTGGTCCACGAGGGCCATGATGCCGGCAAAGACCTGCGTGGAGATGGAAGTGCCGCCGGCAAACAGGAAATTGCCGTTGCTGAGATTGCAAGCGCCAGTTATTTGCGAAGAAAAATCTCGATTACAAGCGATATAAAAACTTCCGGAGATCGTGCCATCACCGGCAAACAGCGAAACATCCGGCAGATCGCGTTTGGTGTCAGCCGGAGTAAGAGCTACCTGCCACGAAGGCTTTGCATAGCCGCCCGTGCAGCTCAATGGGTCGGTACCGTCAAACGTAGTGCAGTTGCTCTTGCCTCCCGAACCGCCCGAGACCGAATCGAAAAAGACGTTTAACGAGTTCGGTGTGGTTGGCTGATTTTGCACTGTGGAATTGTTGCATGCGGCTTCGGCGGTCGTGAGGCCGAAAAAAGCAATAACAGCCGAATCCGTACAGGTGTCGTTGTAGGCCCTCTCCGGTATGTAGCTCAAGGCAGATGCGAGACTGCCCGCCGTGTTGTTTGTGCTCCAAAAGTTCAACGGATTCGCGATGTCGTTGAATTCGGTCCCGCCTACAGCAATGTTGAAGGGCGTGGAAGCGATGCCATTCACTTGAAGTCCGCAGGATGCGTCTTGCACAGTGGCGCTTGAAGAAAAACCGCAACCTCCCGGTGGCGGAGACGGTATGTCGCAACCCGCTGAGCCGTTGTCTCCCGAGGACACGATTACGGTAATGCCTTCCGAAGCCGCTTGTTGCCAGGTTGAGTTTAAAAATGTGTTCTCGGCCGAGCCGAGAGAGAGCTCGCAAGCGCCGAAGCTTTCACTGAGGATGGAAGGGGTTGGATTCTCATTAACGATGAACGTGTCCGAGAGGTCGCCGCCGAACTGGGTCGGTGTGTCTGCCGAAACGACAAGGTTAATATTCGCGTTTCGGGCTACCGCGCCTGACCACTCGACATCGAGTATGGCCTCCACTTCATCGCCATTAAGACCCGGATTCGAGCCATTGACAGTTACAACCGGATCCTTCGCGGGCAGGCCAAAGAGACTCCTGAAATCCCGGTCGTCCTGGAGCACGATGTTGCTATCGGCGACGATCGCAATGGTTTGCCCTGTGCCGTCGATTCCGGTATTCCACAACGGGGTGACGTTGTAGATCGTCCCAAAGTCAACCGGGCCGATCCCGAAGCAATCCGTGACGAGGGTCAAACCGCAGGCAGAACCGTTCGTAAACGTGACATCCGGGCGCGCCAGGTTCGATGAGCTGGAGGCTTGCGTTCGCGTGGACTCAGCTTTCACACGGCTTGCCGGCTTCGGAAAGAAATTGTGCAGGGTATTGACGCCGGCCACCACGGGGGCGAGCGCCGTAGGGATTGATGGATCGCTCGTATTAGACCAATGCTCTTCGCCGTTGACAACGAACTTATGAATCGAGGTGTGAAAAGCTTCCTGCACCTGAGCGACGTTGCCAGAGAACTCGATCACGCTGCGGCCATCCAACGGCTTGCTGACCTGAAAACCGTGCGATTCAAGCCACGAGGTGACGCTCCGAACATCCTGCTCGGCAGCACCAAACTCGCGGCCGAATTCGGCGGGTGTGAGCCACTTGTGATAGTTTGGCGAGGACTTGTCCTGCTGCTCGGCCATAAACTTTTCGAGCGCAGCCTCCNNCAACTGCATGCGGTCCGCCGGGAGGTTAGCTGGCGCGGCGCCGCGATCGAACTCCGAGCGGGCCAGCGGGTGCGTGTTGCCATGCAGCACCATGAGTTTTGTTTCGTCCACCGCTTGCGTGATCTGCGGCCGGACGACGCTGGTCTGCGCGGACGCGCCCATGGCGAAGAGTGAAAGTAACGCGAAAACGGACAAACCCGTGAAGTGCAAAGTGTGTTTTGGTCGCATGGTATTCATTTCCCCTCCGATGCTACCAAAGTTCCCAAAGGATGGATGGCTTCAAAAAGAAAATTGCTAAAAGAACACCTCATGCATGATGGTTGGACGGCGCGCCTGAGTCCAAACGGCAAGGAATTCCAAATCCTGTAGATGCCTTGTCGTTGTATAACTGCAAGACGCCTTTTATTTTCAGTAACATCGCTCTTCCCCTTCCGCTAGAGTTCCGGCCCACTTCCCAATTTGGGAAGCCAGCACCTTCCTTTCCTCAATGCATTGAGCGGATGCGAGCGGCGAGGGCGCGGGCGCGATCGCGGGCGATATCGATGAAATGCTGATCGGCACCGAGCTGGTCGAGCGAAGCGAGGAACTTCTGGGGTTCGGGGAGCAAGTTGGCGTCGTAGTCTTTTCCGATCTGCCGGAGAACGTCGTTGACGCCGAGTCGGTCGTAACGCATGGTGCGCCGCAGGTCGGAAAGGTCCGATTGCTGGCGCGCGAGAGTTTCAAAGATTTGAAGGAGCTGCTCGGCGGAGCGGTCGAGCGTGTAGTTAAATTTTACCTGATGCGTTTCGCCGCCGCGGTCGTAGCGGAAGGTTTTTTCGCCAAGGTTAGCAATCCGGCGGTGCATTTCGAGCTCCATGCCATCGAAGTTGTGCAGCTTCGCGGCAAGATCGAATATCTTTTGCACGATTTCCGCGTCAAGCTCCATGGGCTGCGGGCTGGACTCGTCGCTGAGCTGGCGGATGTCGTAACTTCCCGAGCCTGAATCATTCACTTTGAGTTCGACAAACTCGGGATAGCTCGACTTGAATATCTTACGATACGTGATCGTTGCGCCTGTGCCGACGGCACCCGCTGAAGCGAAAGGACCGGTCGCGATGCCCACGAGAACGAGGAGGAAAAAAACAACGAGCCTTTGGTGAGCTCCAGAGGAATTCATCCCACTCATCGCCCGCGCGTAACAGGAATGCGTGCCGCCGGCGTGGCGAACACTTTGGAGCTGCTTCGAGCCTCGGCGGAAACAAGCCAGCGTCCAGTGGCAGCCACCATGCGGTCGCGCGCACGCGCCACCTGCGCGTGGCAGAGCGCCACGGCAAGCGCGTCGGAGGCGTCCGCGGGTTCCGGGCAGAACGGAAGGTCGAGAAGAGATCTCACCATCTGCTGGACCTGCTGCTTGGAAGCGCCGCCGAAGCCGGCAACGCTCGCTTTCACTTCCCGGGGCGCGTAGCTGTGCGCCGGAATTTGAGCCTGTGCCGCGGCGAGCAGGACGACGCCACGCATTTCTGCGAGCTTGATAGCGGTCTGCATATTGAGCGCCGTAAATACCGATTCGACAGCTACTGCGTCCGGAGCGAATTGCTCGACCAGCCCGGAAATCAAGAAATGGATCTCGCGCAGACGAACCGCAAAGGTTGCGCGCGCGGGAAGCCTCAACGCCCCGAATCGCATGAGCCGCGCACGCCCGCCATCTATTTCAACTACGCCATAGCCGGTGGCGCCCGCCACGGCGGGATCCACGCCCAAAATTCGCAGCTTGCGCGTGGTCGAACTCAAATGTGCCGGATCGGAGGGCATGTTAGCCGGCACAAGTGTACGCGGGGGCTGGAAGCAGAGGGAAGTGTTTTTTCCGTTCGTGCGGCGGCCGAGAAACTATCCAGCCATGGCGGCCTGGATTTCCTTTTCGTCGATATCGAAGTTTGCGTAAACGTGCTGCACGTCGTCATGATCTTCAAGCGTTTCAACCATACGCAGCATCTGCTGCGCTTGAGCACCGGTGAGCTTTACATGATTCTGTGGAACCCAGGCGACCTCGGCCGAAGACGGAGTAATTCCGGAAGCGGCGAGAGCCTCGCGGACTTTTTCCATCGCTTCGGGGGGCGTCATAACTTCCCAGAAAGAGCCATCGTCGCGGAGGTCTTCCGCGCCCGCGTCGAGGACGATGCTCATCATCTTGTCTTCATCCGCCTGTTCCTTGGGGACCACGATGTCGCCTTTACGCTGGAACATCCAGCCGACCGCGCCCGTTTCAGCCATGTTGCCGCCATTTTTTGAAAACATGTGCCGCACTTCGCTGACGATGCGGTTGCGGTTGTTTGTGACAACCTGGACCAGGACGCCTACTCCGCCGGGGCCATACCCTTCGAAAGTTACCTCGTCGAGCGTCTCACCCTCGAGGGTTCCTGCGCCGCGCTGGATGGCGCGCTCAATATTGTCGTTGGGCATGTTCTCACCCTTGGCGGTCAGGATGGCCGTCCGAAGACGGGGATTGGTGACCGGATCAGCCCCGCCGGTACGCGTCGCAATCGTTAATTCACGGATTAGTTTGGTGAAAATCTTGCCGCGGCGAGCGTCAGTGGCCGCCTTCTTGTGCTTAATCGTGGCCCATTTCGAGTGTCCAGACATGGATGAACCCTTTACAGGAAGTGTGGCAGGAGCAGCAGTCCAGCTCTTGCCGCGACAGTGTAGCAGCCGGGTCAAAAACAGGCAAGAGAGCGGGTGAGCCGTGTCGTTAGCACACGATGT
>PKUY01000248.1 GCA_003131705.1 Acidobacteriota bacterium
ACAAGCGGCAGGTGTACATCGATCTGTCGGGATGGTCGCCGAAATATTTTTCGCCCAACCTCGTGCAGTACGCCAATTCGCTTCTGAAGACGAAGGTGCTCTTCGGATCGGATTATCCGTTGATCACGCCGGATCGATGGATGGCTGACTTCGCGAAAATCTCGATCAAGGATGAAATTCGCCCGCTAATTCTGAAGGAAAACGCGATGAAGTTGTTCGGCCTCAAATCCAAAACGTCCGCTCCGGCGAATTAGCCGGCTCTAAAAAACCGCGGCCATAACGGTCTTCCGGAACGGCCGCGAATTTCCTGCGAATCTATTCCTCAGGGTCTATTGCAGAGCGAAGGTGTAGATCGCGTTGTGTCCCGTCGTTAGACTCACGCCGCTCTGCCTGCTGAGAACGGGCTCCGCCAAATTATCTCCGGTGATCACCATCACGTACTGCTTTCCGTTCACCGCGTACGTGATCGTGCTCACCGAGATCGGTCCGCCGAGAATCGATTCCCAAAGTTGTTTCCCGGTCTGAGCGTCGAATGCGCGGAACCGGCGATTGATGTCTCCGTGGAAGATTAGACCTCCCGCGGTAGCCAGCAAAGCGCCGGTACCGGGCGAGTTCTGCACGTCAAACTTCGTCATCTCGCCGGTCGAAAGGTTGATTTTCGCGAGTCCCGCAATCGCGTTAATGTCGGAACCTGGGCGCAAAATCCCCTTCCTCATGCCGCTTGTGGTGTTCGCGGTCATGTCGAGGCAATTGTCGATGTAGGAGGTGTAAAGTGAATTCGTTTCCGGATCGTACGCCGTGGGCCAGTAGCTGCGCCCGTTCCAATAGCAAATCACGTGATGGTCTCCCGGCTGTTTCATGACCACATCCCAATTGATCGTGGTCTTGCCGGTTTTCCCGTCAATATTCGAGATCGCCAGATTCGGCGTATCGACCGGCACCGGCTCAGCCCACAGAAACTGCCCGTTGTCGCGGTCAACGACGAACATGACGCCGCTTTCTCCGACGATTGCCGCAACGTCATGCTTCGATCCGCGCGGAACTTCCGTGTTGTACCACTTCACCGCTTTCGGATCAGGATTGAACGTCGTGGTCACGAGCGTGCGTTCGTGCGTGTGGTCCGTATCCCAGTCGTCGCCGGGCAGGTATTGGTAATACCAGATGAGTTTCCCGGTCGCCGGATCGAGTGCTACCGTGCAGTTGCTATAGAGATCGGAGGGCGCTGTGCGCGAAGTACCGTCGGGATTTCCGCCGTGCCGCGCCAGCCGCTCGTAGGGCGACGGATTCGCGATACCCCAGTAGAGCACCTTGCGAACGGGATCGTAGTTTCCGGGCAAACCCCATGTGGAGGCTGTGTAGTTCGTGTTGTCCGCTCCACCCCACGACGCGTAGCCCGGATCATCGGGACCCGCCACGTTGTGAAATCTCCAAAGCTCCTTGCCGGTATCCGCATCATCGGCTTCGATGAAGCAGCTATCGCGGCCCTTGCCGCAGGTCCCGCCGGAAATCACCTCGTTGTCGATCACGATCGCGCCGGAAGTATTCTGCGTGTCCGTCTTGAATGTTTCCCAGCGAACTTTTCCAGTAGCGGCATCGAGCGCGACAACATATCCGTCAGGCGCCGTGTAATAAATCATATCCTTATAAATCGCGAGGGCCTTCGTGCGCTCCGTGGAACCGATTTGGGGATTCTTGTATGTGCGCTTGTATTCCCAGATGATGTCGCCGGTCTTTCCGTCGACGGCCATCACATCCGAGCCGGGCGCGATCAAGTAAATGATTCCATCGTGAACCAGCGGGATCGTTTCCGTAGTGCCGGCAGGCAGGCCTTTTACCCACGCGATATGCAGCTGATTGACGGTTTTCTTGTTGATCTGCTTGAGCGGGCTGTACCGCCACGCGTCGTACGTGCGGCTGAACATCAGCCAGTCGTCCGGCCTGGGATTCAGCAACATGTCGTTTGTAACCGGCTTGTAATCCTTCACCGTGTCGTGCGGGAGCGGCCCTGTGGCGAACATTCCCGGGGGCGGTGCCGCTGGAGCTTGCGCGGGGCGCGCGGCTCCTGCGGGCGGCGGTGGAGGAGGCGCTTCGTCTTGCGCATGCACCATCGGCGCGAAGGCTCCAGCAAGCAGCAATAAAGCTACACAATAGGTTTTAATCATGGCGTCCTTTTGACGGCTATTGAGTTCGACGCATTTACTTTCATTCCGGTTTCCGTCCGCGCGACGTTATATCTCAATTTCTCCCGCACATGCAAGCGTGCCCGCACTCGCGGGTTCCAAACCTAGTGCTATCGTGTCAAAGAAGATTCGTTCAATCTCTCCGTGGCGTCATAATCCGTTATAATCAAAAATAGAGTGACGCCCCGCAGCGCAACCCAATCGCGAATTCTTTGGCTAATCGCAGCATTTAAACTTTTTAAGGGATTGGCTCTGCTCGCTCTCGGTATTGCCACCCTAAAGCTATTGCACAAGGATGTGACCTACGAAGTCGAGCGCTGGGCCGACCTCTTTCGCGTGGATCCCGGCAATTTCTACGTTCACAAGGTGCTGGCCAGGCTCTCAATTCTTGACGACCAAAAACTGGAAGAACTGAGCGTCGGCACTTTCTTCTATTCAGCCCTCCTGCTGACCGAGGGCACGGGGCTGTTCCTGCGGAAACGCTGGGCCGAATATTTCACGATTATCGTGACCTCTTCCTTCATTCCCCTCGAAATCTACGAAATCGTCGAACGAGATACAGCCGGGAGAGTCATACTGCTGCTCATCAATCTGGCCGTGGTCGCTTATTTGGTGGCGGAGGTTCGCCAGACCCGCGAAATCGAGTGAATTTTGTAGCCCGCATCGCGCCCAGCGACCATTCGACATCAGGTTCCCCGTATCTCTCTGACTACACTGGGCCTTAGCATATAAGTACGACCTGTCTTCGAGGACCTTCACACCTGAACTTCAGAGCAGCATCTTTCCGCGTTTCCTTTCTCTAACCTTTTCATAGATGGAGGGGGTTTGTATGTCACAGCTCAATCGCCTCGTTCTTCTACTATTTGNNAAATTTGCCGCGATAGCGGTAACAGCTCCCACGACTGTGTCGGCCCGAGCGCAGATCGGCCAACCCCTGACGCCTGGCCCCGTGATCACCGGGCCCCAACTCGCGAGCCCGGAAACTCAGCTTTTTACAGCTCTCAACCACGAGCGCGCCGCGCAGGGTCTGCCGGCGCTTCAGTGGGATAGTGCCCTGGCCTTTGCTGCCCGTCATCATGCCGATCGCATGGCCCAGCTTAATCAGCTTTCGCACCAGCTCCCTAGTGAGCCGGACCTGGTCACGCGCGCCAGTGAGGCCGGCGCACTTTACAGCAGCATCGCCGAAAACGTCGCCGTTGGTCCCGACCCGTCCTCCATCCACTCGATGTGGATGCGGTCGCCCGGACATCGCGCGAACATTCTGAATCCGGAACTGACCGCGGTGGGTATCGCTGTTGAGCGCGGAAGCGCAGGCCTCTTCGCCGTGCAGGATTTTTCGCAATCGGTCAAGAGTTCGAATTTGGATCAGCAGGAGCAGCAGGTAGTTTCGCTTCTGGCCGCACGAGGGCTGGAAGTCCATGCCGCGTCGGATGCGCGTGCGTCATGCGACACGGACGGCGGATTCGCCGTCAATCGCTCCGCGACTTTGGTGCTCTATGAAACGCCAACCTTGAATAAGCTGCCGGATGTTCTCGAGCATCAACTCCATAGCGGCCGATATCGCGGCGCGACCGTCGGCGCCTGTCGCGTTGGCGACTCAGCAGGCTTCGCGCGCTTCCGCTTGGCCGTCCTTCTTTTCTAAACCGCGCACTTCCATCCGCAAACAGTCCAGCAACGCGGATTCTCATCGCTTGTATATGTAAAATGACAGCCGCCCAGGTTTTACTCACAGTGGCTTCAACTAACCCATCACCGAAAAAATAGAATGTATTGAACGGTTACGGCTCATCGTGTTAAGTTCCGCTCAATGTAGGGATCGAGCTCGGGGGGAGTTGGTAATGCCATTCCGCGAACCCACTATCGAATCCGTTCCGGCCGGCAGTGGAAAAACTCCGGAAGGGAAACCAGCGAAATAGGGAGGGCACGCCCATGTTTGAAACACCTCAGACCGCGGAAAAATCGAGCGGGGCAGGGATGTGGATCGTCTTGTCTATCGTCATCGTCCTAGCGATTGTGGGTTCACTGGCCTACATGAACCGCGACACTTCCGCGAAAAGCGCGACGCCGATGGCCGCCGCCGCGGCGCCAACTCAGGCCAACGCCGATCCGGTCAAGGATCTGCGGATCGTGAGCGCCAAGATGGACAAGGATTTCACGGGCACCACAGCCGTGTGGTCGGTGGACATCAAGAATCAATCTTCCATTTTCACTTACAGCGACCTGGCCTATGAAACAACCTATGCGGGGGGCGATAACAGCGTCCTTCTTCAGAACCATGGCAAACTTTCCGTCAACCTTGGCCCGGGCGAAGAAGAAACCACGCAAATTCGCGACACTCTTTATCCGAGCGGTACAGCGTGGTACAAGTTTCGGCTGACAGGCGCCAGCTCGGCAAAATAGCAACGCAGCGGGGTTCGGCGAACAAGGCCGTCTCGTTCCCAACGGCCCGCTCGCTTCTAATGATTGCTGGCAACGGTCGTGTTCTTTAGGACGAGCACAAGAATCCGTCCATCCGAGTGGAAACTTCCACCCGTTGCGGTTTTTGCGTCGATAAGTGGATGCCTCGGGGTCACGTGGTACCGCGCGATCACCAGTCCAGTGCTAGAAAGCGTGTCGTTCACGTATTCGCGCTCGCCGTCAATCGCCGGATCGATCTTGGGCGTCACTCCGTTGTTGCGTTGGTCGCGTTCGAATCCGATATCGTGCGTCGCTGCGACGCACCACACCGTCCGGCCCTCTGCTGCCTAAGCCGATTTCCAAACGCGCAAGTGATTCCGCGACATGGCAACCCGCACCGGCTCGGCATGTGCGAACCCGTAATCCTGCGCCCGATTTAAAAGGTAGAGCGTGCTCATCGGCATCGTCAGATAATCTTTCTTCTCGAGCGAATCTATTAGCCCGGTAACCACGGTATTTCCGACCGAGCTATCCACGTGCACCCATCCGGCTGTCGTGAAAGTTTTCACAACCTCGTCTTCCGTCCCAACAATCAAAATGTTTATCATGTCGCCCGGATTGCCCTACGGATCGGAGACTCGTCGCGGAACTTTGTCGACAAGTGCCATCGTGATCGACGAGATGCGCCCCTCTGCAGGCCCGCCCATTACCGACGCGCCGGCAGCGGTCAATACCGGATTGATCACTTCTATCTTTACGTGAAAGCTCCCAGTCGCCGTGGATGCATCCTTCAGGCTCTGGTTGATCCCCAGAAACAGGCGGTTCGCAATAGGGGCCTCGAAATCCGAAGCGGCGCCAAACGCAAATGGCTGTCCTCCATCCCCGGAGCCCAGCCGCCCGATTAACTCTCCGTGTCCTCCGTCAGCGACCGCATATTGGTGAATCAGATCCTTCCAACTGCGCGCGAGCCCGTCAGGGCCAAACGTTTGAGCGGGTGGTTTGGAAGACGGTCCTTCCGGATAGGTAATCGTGCCCGTCGCCGTGATATGCAGTTTTTCGCCCGCGCGCAGATCGATATTCGTATCGACCCACTGTTTTGTTGCGTCGATATCGATCGCGTAGGATTTGCTCGTATCCGTGCTGCCCTGCGCAGTCTGCGCTTGCGCAGACACCACCGCGCACACCGCCGAAAGAATCAGTGTCGCAACCTCCGGGATTCGCATTTCCCGGCCATAATAATCTGGCCCCGCGCCCACACGCAACCCGCGCCGCAGCGCGGTAATCTGTCAGTCTCCGCTCAGCGAGTTACTCCGGCCACTCGAACAAATGAGTTAGACAGCCGACGACGCTCAGATATTGCCCTTGGAACGCGTCCAGAATTGGTGTGCTGCGGTAGCGGGCGACCTTCAGAGATACAATATCGATTACGATTGAACCAACGATAGGTAAAGGAATAGGCTACCGAGAAAGAGAAGCGCTTACGCTGGTAGACGCCGGCTCTTCGGAATAAGCTTAAAGACAGTGGAGGAAATCATGGCTGTTCGGCCCTTGGTTCTGCTTAGTGCCTTGCTGTTGATTGCCTGCGTTGCCAGTGCTGAGCCGGCCATCGACGAAACACAGTTTCCATTGACCTATCTGCCGTCGGGCGAGCGAATGTACAAACAATATTGCGCCGCTTGCCACGGCGTGGACGCCAAGGGAAATGGCCCCCTAGCGTCCTTACTCAAGACGCCCCCGCCAGATCTGACCACACTCGCAAAGCGTCACGCAGGTAAGTTCCCATATGACTATGTTTCGAATATCCTCGAATTTGGGCCGGGTCTCTCGTCTCACGGCTCATCGGATATGCCCACATGGGGCCCTCTCTTCCGATACTTTGACAAGCAGAACGAAAGAGTTGTGCAGCAACGCATCCAGAACCTCTGCAATTACTTGGCTTCACTGCAGGGGAAATAACCGATCGTCATCGCTTTCATCTACTCTCATGTATCGGTTGCCTGGTGAGTTTGGTCTCGCAAAGGATACGACGTGCGTACGATAGAGGTACTTTGGGAACAGCAGACCCAGCGAGAGTGGCCACGCAACTCGAACCAACGGGCATGACTCGACGAGAATGTGCGGCGGGAAACTTAGAATAGCCATTTATCTCTCGTTAGGATTTGCACTGATCTGCGTTTCTCCAAAACAAGACGCTCACTACCTGAAGCTCCGGAATCGAGTTGCCGAAAGCTCCTCCAAGCACCACACCCGCGGCCCGCTGCACTCCGTAGCCAGCGATTCCGCAACCGAGAAATTGGTGTAGCGTAAATAGGGCTTGCCATTAGAATTAGCCCTTCCTGTGGTTATCGAAGCAAATTCGCATTCACTTTTTTACGCTTGACAGCGGTACATTCTTGTATACTGTAGTATATAAGAGAAGGAGGCTGCTTGCACCGCTCACAGTTCTCCGCCCGGGAACGGCGGCAGCGATCTCGTCTGGCGCAGGTCGTTCACGCCGCTCGCTTTCTGCGCGGCACTCTCACCGTGCGGAATGTTCGTTGTGGCAAACCCGGCTGTCATTGCGCCCGAGGAGAGCTGCACGCCTGTCTCTATCTGGTCCGACGCCACGGAGGGAAATTGCGCCAGATGTTCGTTCCTCGCCAATGGGAGGAGCGTGTGCGGCAAGCCGTCGAGAATCAGCAGGAGATGGAAAAGCTGATCGAAGAACTCTCCGATGGGGAGTGGAAGCGCCTGCAGGAGAGGAAGGAGTAAGCCGGTTCTCCGACGACTGATCCGATACTCGGAGAAGATCTTTGACCTCGGCGAGGTCCTGGGGGAGGTTTCCGATCGCCGTCTCCGCCCTCGCATCCCTACCCTTGCGTTGCTGCAATCGGTTTTGGTCCTTTACTGGGCTCGCCTGGGCAGCCTCCATGCCCTGGAGACAGTTCGAGGGGCTTCTTTCTGGAGGCGTTGGCTGGGGCAGGCGCTGGCGAGCGCCGATACGGTGGGGCGGGTTCACACACAGCTAGAGAATCAGGGCCTGCGCAGAGGGTTGCAGCATGTCTATCGGCGCTTGAAGCGGAATAAGGCCCTGCGGGGCGTGGGGGAATGGGACATTGCCGTGGTCGATGGACATGAGAACCATGCCAGCTACCGACGGCATTGCAGCGGGTGCCTGAAAAGGACTCTGCACACCGAGCAGGGAGAGAAGATTCAGTTTTACCATCGCCAAGTGACGCTGATGCTGCGCTGCGAGAAGATGCGCCTGTTGCTGGATGTGGAAGCCCAGCTTCCTGGCGAACAGGAAGTAGCGACAGCCCTACGCCTGCTCCAGCGCGTGTTACAGGCTTACCCGCGTGCCTTCCAGTTGCTGATGGCCGATGCCCTCTATGCGCAGGCACCCTTTCTCAACTTTCTGATCAGCCACGGCAAGCAGGTTTTGTTGGTTCTCAAAGAAGAGCGCCGCGACCTCTATCAAGATGTTTTGGGAGTGTTGCCTCTGGTGACGCCCCAGAAGGGGCAGTATCGATCGAGGGACTGCCTGTGGTGGGATGTGCCGGATTTAACTTCTTGGTCGAAAGTGAGCGTACCTCTGCGGGTGGTGCGCTCGGAAGAAACGTACGAAGTACGCCGTCAGTCTAGCAAACAGCTGTCCCAAGAGAGGAGCGCATGGATGTGGGTGACGACCTTGCCGGCCGCTCGAGCCTCCACCGCGCTGGTCGTCCATCTGGGACATGCGCGGTGGGACATAGAAAATTATGGCTTCAATGAACTGGTGAACAGTTGGCACGCCGATCACATCTATAGACACGATCCGCACGCGATCGAGGCTTTTACCCTGTTGGCTTTCCTGGCCTACAACCTGTTCCACGCTTTCTTGGCACGCAATATCAAACCCCAACTTCGCTGCACGAAGACGGAGTCCTTCTGGGCTCAGCTCATCACCGCACAAATCTATACCGAGGCCGGGAGGCGCCTCACAGCGCGTTCCCCCTGAGAAGAGATCCTTCTTCGACCGATCCCTCTGCGCGCTCTCACCGAAGCAACGGGAGAGTCTTTCTCTTCGGAGTCCTGAGAGAACGAAAAGACCCCTTTCCCCGCTTTCCTGGACACCAAAACGTTCGCAAGAAGCTGCCTAGGATCGCAGCCCAGACCAATCGGCGCAGTTTCCTACACTTCCCCTCACGAATGCGGAATCGCTGCT
>PKUY01000346.1 GCA_003131705.1 Acidobacteriota bacterium
CGCATCATCAACGAGCCCACGGCCGCAGCATTGGCCTATGGTCTCGACAAGAAAAAGGAAGAGACCATCGCCGTGTACGACTTGGGCGGCGGCACATTCGATATTTCGGTCCTCGAGGTGGGGGAGGGCGTCGTCGAGGTCAAGTCGACCAACGGCGACACGCNNCACGCACCTGGGCGGCGACGACGTCGATCAGCGAATTGTCGAATGGATGTTCGCGGAATTCAAGCGCGATCAAGGCATCGACGTCAGCAAGGATCGCATGGCCATCCAGCGCCTGAAGGAAGCCGCGGAAAAAGCCAAGATCGAGCTGTCGCAGTTGCAGGAAACCGAAATCAACCTGCCGTTCGTTACTGCGGACGCTTCCGGACCCAAGCATTTGGCCCTGAAGCTCACCCGCGCGAAACTCGAACAGTTGATGGAAGACCTGCTGCAGCGGACCGTCGGCCCCGTGAAGCAGGCTCTGTCTGACGCCGGCGCCACGCCCGACAAGATCGACGAAGTGGTCCTGGTCGGCGGTTCCACACGCACCCCGCGTGTAGTGGATATCGTCAAGAATCTCTTCAACGGCAAGGAACCGCACAAGGGTGTGAACCCCGATGAAGTCGTAGCGGTCGGCGCGGCAATTCAAGGTGGCGTGTTGGGCGGCGAAGTGAAGGACATCCNNGAAACGCTCGGCGGAGTTACCACCGTGCTGATCCCGCGGAACACCACGATCCCGACGCGGAAGTCGGAAACGTTCTCGACCGCGGCGGACAGCCAAACATCGGTGGAAATCCACGTATTGCAAGGTGAAAGGCCTGTGGCAAGCGGCAACCGCTCGCTCGGAAAATTCCACCTCGTCGGAATTCCTCCTGCGCCGCGTGGCTTGCCACAAATCGAGGTGACGTTCGATATCGACGCGAACGGCATCCTCAACGTCTCGGCCAAGGACAACGCGACGAACAAGGAACAGAAGATCACGATCACCGCTTCCACCGGGCTCAGCAAGGAAGAGGCCGAGCGCATGAAGAAGGAAGCGGATTCGCACGCGTCCGAGGACAAGGCCAAGCTGTCGGAAGTGGAAGCACGCAACCAGCTGGACAACCTTGTTTATCAGACCGAAAAACTCATCAAGGAAAACCGCGACAAGATGGCCGAACCCGACGTGAAGGCAGCCGAAGAGGCCATCGAAGAAGCTCGGCGAGCGTTGTCCGACGGCGGGCTCGAAAAGCTGAACGCCGCGGCCGATGGCTTGACCAAGGCTTCGCATCGCATCGCAGAATCACTCTACAAAGCGCAGCAGAGCGCCGCCGCTGCACCCGGTGCGGACGGTTCCGGTGCTCCCGGAGCAACCGGCGGCGCGAACGGCGCAGGTGCTACCCCCGGACAAGGCGACGTGGTTGACGCGGAGTTCGTGGACGTGGACGAATCGAAGAAGCCAAACTAAAATCCCGCGTTGCGGAATTTTAGTTTCGGGATTGAAGACACGTTCCGATTCCAATCGGCGAGTCGCCGTCAGTAGACTGGCGGCGACTCTTTCTTTGTCTGCCCTTTGCGGACTTGAATTGACGCAAGCTCACAACTGACATGGCAACTCAACCCAAACAAGACTATTACGAACTGTTGGGAGTAGGGCGCAAAGCGCTGGTGAAAGAAATTCGTGCGGCGTATCGCAAACTCGCCAGGAAATATCATCCCGATCTGAATCCTGGCGACAAATCCGCGGAGGAAAGATTCAAACAGATCCAGGAAGCCTACGAAGTCCTCTCGGATACGAAAAAACGCCAGGTGTACGACCAGTTTGGATTCAACGCTCCTGGAGCAGGCGGTGCGCCTGGCCCGGGTTACGGCCAAGGCGGCGCATCTCCCGACGACATTCATTTCGATTTCGGCGGATTTGATTTTGGCGGTGGCCCCGCTGGGGCCGGTGGTGGCACCAGCTTCCGAGATCTTTTCAGCCAGGTTTTCCGCGGAACCAACGCAGCGCGCTCCGAGCCGGAACGCGAGCCTGGCACCGACCTCGAATATCAGATCGACATCACTTTCGGCGAAGCCATGCGCGGCACGGTAAAAAAGCTGAGCTTCACCCGTCTCGATGTCTGCAACATCTGCCACGGCTCGGGCGCCGCACCCGGCGAAGAAAAGACCTGCCCCACCTGCAACGGTTCAGGCCAAGTCACGCAGGTCAGCGGAAAAATGCGCTTTCAAGTTACCTGTTCGCGCTGCGGCGGTCGCGGAAAACTTCGCACCATCTGCCGGAATTGCGGCGGCGAAGGCCGCGTGCAACGCCTGGACACGCTCGACGTGCGGATTCCGCCGGGCGCGCACACCGGCTCNNGTCCGTGTCGCGGGCCGAGGCAACGTCGGTGCGCTCGGCGGCCCTCCGGGCGACCTCTACATTGTGATGAAGGTCGAGCCGCATCCATTTTTTGATCGTCGAGGCGACGATCTCTATACCGTCGTGCCCATAACTGTGACGGAAGCCTCGCTCGGCGCGAAGGTCGAAGTCCCTACGATCGACGGCCGCTCGCAAGTACGCATTCCGCCTGGAACGAATGGCGGCAAAAAACTTCGCCTGCGCGAGAAGGGCGCGCCTTCGGCAAGGCATGCAGGCAAGCGCGGTGATCAGATCGTCGAAGTCCAGATCGTAGTTCCGAAGCCGGAAGACGAGCGCGTCCGCAACCTACTCAAAGAGCTCGACAAAATCGAACACGAAGATCCGCGCGAAGACATTTTTGCGCGCGCGACGGTCTGAGGCTCGGAAAAGGAGATCCCGATGGCGGTGCGGCCCAGAAAAAAAGCGAAAGCCGGTTATATGATCAGCGCCGTCGCTGAACTCTATCAGCTTCACCCGCAGACGCTGCGCCTTTACGAACGCGTCGGCCTGCTGAAGCCTTCCCGCTCGCAGGGCAATACGCGCCTTTACACCGACGGAGACCTCGAACGCCTCGAAGTCATCCTTAATCTCACGCGCGAGCTCGGCGTCAACCTCGCCGGAATCGAAATCATCCTCAACATGCGCGACAAAATGGGCGAAATGCAATCGCAGATGGAAGCTTTCATCAAATTTGTTCGCAACGAGTTTGCCAGAAATTTGACGATCCACGGCGAACGCGTCAGCCGCAACGCCATTGTCCGCGCCGCCCCGCGCCACGCCATCCGCGTCGAAAAATAGCACCCCGCGGTAGTCAGTTTGCCTTCCTCTGCATTTTCTGTGCCTCTGCGATGGACTCTCCGGTTTTTCGTGCCCTCGAATTCCACAGCTCCACGAATTTGCACAGCCGCGCGTATGCTTGCGCTGCCTTCCCGCTCCGCATATGCTTGCGACATGGCGCGAGCGAATTGTCCCACCTGCCAGGGCGGCGGCTGGAAAGTTGTCGAGCGAACTACGCAAGGCGCACAGCCGCTTTCCGCGGATAAACCCGGCGGTGCGGCCGGCGAACCCAAAATGGTGTGGGCCATCCCGTGCGATTGCACCGTAGGTGACCGTACCGAGCGAGTGCTCGCCAAGGCGCGCGTGCCGGAACGCTATCGTCACTGCGACTTCGCGAATTACGAGACGGACAACGAAATCGAAAACGTTCCCCGCGCACAACTCGATGCCTTCAACCGCAGCCTCGCGCAAGCGAAGCTGGTCGTCGAGCGCTTCGCGGCTGAGTTCCCGGTCGGCAACGAGCACGGCCTGCTGCTAATGGGACCCTGTGGAGTCGGCAAGACACATCTCGCCGTCGCGGCCCTGAAGGAAATTGTTCTTCGCGGCCACAGCGGCCTTTTCTACGATTACCGCGAGCTGCTCAAGGAAATCCAGGACAGCTACAACGCCGAAAGCCAGGCCACCGAAATGGGCGTCCTCGAGCCTGTGCTCAAAGCGGAAATTCTTGTGCTCGACGACATCGGTTCGAGCAAGCCGTCGCTGTGGGCGCTCGAAACCGTCGGCCATGTGCTCAATACGCGCTACAACGAAAAGCGCGTCAGCTTGCTCACCACAAATTTCCTCGACGCGGAAGTCACAGCGAATTCCGCCGCGCCCGCACCCGCTGCGCGAGTCGCCGGCATGCGCGCCCCCGCCCTCGACGATTCGCTTACCGAGCGCGTCGGCAAACGCATCCGCTCCCGTCTCTACGAAATGTGCCGCACCGTCGAAATCTTTGCTCCCGATTACCGCAAAGAGATCCGCCACGCGGGCCGTTTCCGCTCATAGGCTCTCCTGAACTCGTCCCTATTCGCTTATCTTTATCGTTATAAATCAACTACAGTCGTCGTTTAGTGTGCGATTTGCTTCATGCTTTGCAGCGGCGTAGAATCGGCATTGAGTTCTCCGACCTCCACGGCCTAACGGAGAGAAATCCTATGGCCCGGAGGCGATGCCTCGCGATTTGCGGGGCTAAGGGTTCAGGCGGAAACGCCAGCTCCTCCCACGCTTGGAAAGGGGAACGCTCGGGTCGCGCCAACAACACGACTCCGGGCGTGTTGCCCAAATCCAATCGTGGATTTGGGCTTTTTTATTTTGGGCGCAGGTAAAGGACGGATGCCTCTCATCGACAAAATCGGCAGACACATCACCGACCTCCGCGTCTCGGTCACTGACCGCTGCAACTTTCGCTGCGTCTATTGCCGCTCGGCCAATCCGGAAACGCACATGCCTTCCGCTGACCTGCTCGCGTGGGAAGAATATGAACGCCTTGCCCGCATTCTCGTCGCCATGGGCATTCGCAAAGTGCGCGTCACCGGAGGCGAGCCGCTGGTTCGCCCGGGCGTCGAGGATTTTGTCGCGCGGCTGAAAACTCTCGGCGTGCAAGATCTTTCGATGACCACGAACGGCCATCTGCTGGCGGAGCGCTGTGACCGCCTCGTTGCCGCCGGAATGAACCGCATCAACATCAGCCTCGATTCGCTCGACAGGGAAAAATTCGAGCGCATCACCCGCACGAAAACATTCGACCAGGTGATTGCGGGAATCGATGCGGCGCAGGCTTCGGCGCTGCGCCCCGTGAAAGTGAACGCAGTCCTCGTGCGCGGCGTGAACGATGACGAGGTCGAGGCCTTCGCCGCATTCGCGCGCGACCGCGATTTGATCATGCGCTTTATCGAATTCATGCCCCTCGACGCCGACCGCGCATGGACGCGCGACATGGTCGTCACCGGCGCGGAAGTGCAGCGGCGCATTTCGGCGATCTGGCCGATGGTCCCCGTGGTCCATGAGCGCAGCGAAACGGCGCGTAAGTATCGATTCGCCGACGGCGGCGGTGGCGAAATCGGTTTGATCTCTCCGGTCTCGCAGCCCTTCTGCGGATTCTGTTCGCGCATCCGGCTCACCGCCGACGGAAAACTTCGCACCTGCCTGTTCAGNNTAGACCACGATCTCAGATCTCTCCTGCGCGGCGGCGCCACTGACCGCGAAATCGGCGATGAGATTCAGGCCATCGTCGCTCAGAAGGAAAAGGGGCACCGCATCAATGAGCCCGGTTTCTTGCCTCCATCGCGTACAATGGTCTCCATCGGAGGCTGATCGAGCGCCAGGCGCTCCGCACTCCGTTCTTGCTGGGGAAACAATCGAGATGGCCGACGAAGAATCCAAACTGTTCTCTCTCCGGGAAGCGGAACAGTTGCGCACGCAGATCGAGCCGATTCTGATCCAGATGATTGAATCGCGCCGAAAGCTGGCGGAGCTCGAAAATCAGCTTGGCGCGCTACAGGAGCGCATCCAGCGTTCCGGCGGCCTGCTCGTCTCCTACGACAAAACGGCGAGAGTACGGATCGAGCGCAACCGCCTCGCCGAATCCATCCAGTCTGGCCTCGAGCAGATTCATTCCACCGGCTGCGTGGTGAAGGACATCGAAATAGGCCTGCTCGATTTTCCCGCGCGAATCAACGGCGAGGAAGTCTATCTCTGCTGGAGACTTGGCGAGGACCGCATCCGCTTCTACCATCGTCAGGACGAAGGTTTTTCACGCCGCAAGCCCATCGATCCCCGCGACGCCGATTACACCAATCCCATTCAGTAGACATTCCTGCGGCGCGGCGCCGCCCTCCTGCTTACGAAATCTTTCCTTGCACGTCCACACCATGCAATGATCCCGGTATGCGTCATACCGGCAGGAAGACCTACTCTTTGAGAAAAACGACAAGAACGCTTCTGACTGCAGTATTGCTATCAGTGTCTCTCGCGGGAGCGCGTCCCCGTCTGATGGCCAGCCCCCAGGCCCCGGCCCAACCCGATCGAAGCTGGATCGCGAAGAGCAATGCGTACACGAATTTGCTGCTCGATGTATCGAAGAAGCACTCGCCGGAGGATGCCTCCGCCCAGGGCCTGGCCGAATACGACGAAAAAGTCTCGCAGCCAACGAAGCAGGACGAGGACGCCTCAATTGCAGAGACCAAGGCGGTGCAGGTCAAGCTCACCCGTGCGCTGGCGCTCGAGCATGACAAGAACATCCAAGAAGACCTCCAGATCCTTCTCCACAGCATCCAGCTCACCTTAAAGCAACATGACTTTGCGCGGGCGCACGAAGTCCCGTACGAGAACGCGAGCGAGGACGTGTTTCAGGGACTGCGGATACTCCTCGATGATCAGGTCGTTCCGGATCGCCGCAAGGCAGCCTCGGTCCGTTTGCGCAGGTATGCGGGCTTGGAGACGGGCTACCAGCCCCTCACCGAGATCCTGAAGCAGCGAGCGGAAGAGCAGATCGCCAAGCCGGACATGGTTTTTCCCGCGAAGCTGAAAATCGAGACGGAGCTATCGCGCAATCAGAACTATCTCGAAGGCATCCCTGCGCTATTCCAACAGTATGGCCTTGCCGGATGGCAAGAGCCGTTTGCAAAACTGAAAACCGAGCTGACGGACTACGACGCTTGGGTGAAGACGCAAATTCTGCCGAAGGCCCGGTCGGATTTTCGCCTTCCGCCGGAAGAGTATGCCCTGAACCTGGAAAGTTACGGCATTGACATTCCCATCGCGCGACTTGCGCAGATGGCGCACCACGAGTTCAAGATTTACCAGGGCCAGATGCAGGAGATTGCCGCTCAAATCTCCCGGCAGCACGGATGGAGAGATACCGACTATCGCGCCGTGTGCCGCAGGCTCAAAGCAGACCAGTTAACGGGAGAGGCGATTCTTCCGTTTTACAAGAAGCGCCTGGGAGAGATCGAAGCAATCATCGTCAAACAGGGTCTGGTGACTCTTCCAAGCCGTCCGGCGCGCATTCGGCTCGCTACTCCCGCGGAGAGTGCGCAAGAGCCAGCCCCGCACATGACCCCTCCTCCACTGCTGAACAATACGGGAGAGCAGGGTGAATTCGTGCTCCCTCTAAATATGCCGCCCACTGCGGGCATCGCGAAACCCGANNCCCTGGACGATCATCGCGCACGAAGCACGCCCCGGGCATGAGCTGCAATTCGATTCGATGGTCGAGCACGGTGTGTCGCTGGCGCGCGCTCTGTACGCTTTCAACAGCACGAACGTCGAGGGCTGGGGGCTCTACGCCGAATACATCACCAGACCCTACATGCCGCTCGAAGGCCAATTGATCTCCTTGCAGTTCCGGTTGCAGCGTGCCGCGCGCGCATTTCTCGATCCTGAGCTTCAGTCGGGGAAGATCAAGCCTGAGGACGCGATGCGCATGCTGACCGAGGACGTCAACTTGAGCGTGCCCTTCGCCAAGCAGGAAGTGGAGCGCTACACCTATCGCGCGCCCGGACAGGCCAATTCATATTTCTATGGGTACACGCGGCTGTTGCAGCTTCGCAGGGAAACTGAGAAGACCCTCGGAGCGAAATTCGACCAGAAGAAGTTCCACGACTTCATCCTCGCGCAAGGGCTGCTTCCGCCCAACCTGATGCGTCAGGCCGTGATCGAAGATTTCATCCCCCCGCAGGGGCGCGACTGACGGTGGACAAGCACTAGCCGAAGAAGATGGAGCGATGTGCCGGCGACGCCGATGGCGGCAATCCGATTCAGCAGCAGCCTGCGCGATCCGCTATTTCAGCCCTGCCTGCCCCAGCATTTGCAGAAACTGCTTCTGCGTACGCATATCGATCGATTCCGCCACCAGCTTGCCGGCGCGATCGTACACAAAACTTTTCGGAATTCCCTCAACCTCGAGTAGCTCGTTCACTTTGCGTCCCGGATCGAGCAGGATGGGATACGTGATGCCGCGGTCGGCAAGAAATGTCTTCACTGTGCTCGCGTCTTCGTCGGAGATGGCCAGGATCACCAAACCTTCATCCTTGAATCGCCGGTAAAGCGCATCGAGATCGGGCATTTCCTTCCTGCATGGCGGACACCACGTAGCCCAGAAATTCACCAGCACAACCTTGCCGCGCAGATCCTTCAGCGTCCAAGCTCTTCCGCCCAAATCACTCAGAGTGAAATCAACACTCTGACGCCGCACGTCGTCCGCTTCAATCTTGGCCATCGCTGCCGCAAACTGCGGATCATCCAACGACGCTTGCACATGCTCGTAGCGCACCAGTTGCGCGAGCTCCACATAAGGCGCGGCAGGCTGATCCTGCTTCGCCCCTTGCTCGGGAGGCGCCGGCGTTTCGAGGAGCGCGTCGGCCAGCGCCGTCGCCACCTCCTGCAACGCATCGTGCCCAAAATCTCCCTCGGTCGATAGATTTGCAAGGCTATTCGCAAGCCGCAGTTTGTTCGGCGTCGCGGACAGCTCCCGAATCTCAATCGCAAGCTGCTTCGTCGTCAGCGCCCTCACGTCGTCGGGCAAGTCGCGAAGTTTCTTGATCTGCTCGGCGATTGGCTTTTCCTGGCTCGTCCAGGCGGGCTTCCCCGTCTGCGCGCGCAGCCCCTGCGGACACGCCAGAAAAACCACCTCCGCGAAAACACAAATGCTATAGGCAAAAACCGCGGCTCCAACAGTCCGTAATCGGTGTGATGCGTGTCTCATCTCCATGAATTTACCACCAATCACTCCACCCTTCGCACCGTTGTCACCTCACACTGTTTGTCATCCCGCTCTGTCCTGTGCCTTTTGCGCGGCGACCTGCCCTTAGCGAGTCGGCTCAGGATTCAATTTCTGCACGCGCCAATTCAATAATTCCGC
>PKUY01000258.1 GCA_003131705.1 Acidobacteriota bacterium
CTCGCGCTTGTTCGCGTGCATCCGGAGTAGCCGCCCCATCCGCTCGCGCGTTTTCCTGGTCGAGTTAAAAACCGATTGCCCCGTCTTTAGCACGCCCGAATACACGCGAATGTAGGTGACGTGACCCACGTACGGATCGGTCATGATCTTGAACGCCAGTGCGGCAAACGGCTGATCGTCCGAGGCGCGCCGCAGTTCCGGTTCCAGGCCGTCCGCTGTCGTGCCCTCAACGGGGGGAACGTCCATCGGCGAAGGCAGATAATCGATAACGGCGTCGAGCAGCGACTGAACACCCTTATTCTTGAACGCCGAACCCGCAATCACCGGCACCAGCTTCAGCGCAATCGTCGACCGGCGCAAAGATGCGCGCAGCTCGGCTGGTTCTAGCTTGTGCTGTTCCAGGTACTTGGTGAGGATAGCGTCGTCGTGCTCGGCGATGAACTCCACAACTTTGTCGCGATGTCCCTTGTAAAACTCGGGAGAGAGAGCGGTAGCCTTTACCGCTATTTCCAAGGCCGGTCGCGTCTTCAGATATTCCGCGTCCCACAACTTTTCGAGCGGCAGAATTTCGTATTCCGCGCCGAGCGTCTCGTCCTTCCAGACGATCGCGCGCTCTTCGATAAAATCGATGATGCCGACGAAGTTGTCTTCACGGCCTATCGGATAAGTGATCGGGACAGGATGAGCCGCAAGTCTCTGTCGCATGGAGTTAATCGAATGCTCGAAATCGGCGCCAATTCGGTCCATCTTATTGATGAACGCAATGCGCGGTACGCGGTACTTGTCCGCCTGGCGCCAGACTGTTTCCGACTGCGGCTGCACGCCCGCCACTGCGTCGAATACCGCAACCGCGCCGTCAAGCACACGCAAAGACCGCTCGACTTCCACCGTAAAATCCACGTGGCCCGGCGTGTCGATGATATTGATGCGGTATGTCTTGTCGAATCGCTTCCAGGAAGCGGTCGTTGCCGCGGACGTAATCGTGATCCCGCGCTCGCGCTCCTGCTCCATCCAATCCATGACCGTGGTGCCTTCGTGCACTTCGCCAATCTTATAAGTCACACCCGTGTAGAACAGGATGCGCTCGGTGCAGGTCGTCTTCCCCGCATCGATGTGCGCCATGATCCCGATATTGCGGATCTGATCGAGTTGTACTTGGCGTGTCATCTAAATAAATCGGACCGTGTATCCGCGACTACCAGCGGTAGTGCGCAAAGGCCTTGTTAGCCTCCGCCATGCGGTGCACGTCTTCCTTTTTTTTCACTGCTCCGCCGCGTCCATTTGCGGCATCCATAATTTCCTCGGCGAGTTTGTCCGTCATCGACTTCCCCGCGCGCGTGCGCGAATACAGCACTAGCCAGTGGATCGCGAGCGATTGCCGCCGAAACGGATTCACTTCAACCGGCACCTGATAGTTCGCGCCGCCCACGCGCCGCGATTTCACTTCCAGCGTCGGCTTGCAATTCTCGATGGCCTTCTTGAACAACTTGAACGCGTCGTCGTTCGTCTTGCTCGCTACCTGGTCCATCGCATGATAAAAAATCGTCTGCGCGGTCGAGCGCTTGCCGTCGTACATCATGCTCGAAATAAACTTCTGCACGAGATCGCTGCCGTACACCGGATCTCCCGGAATCTTGCGTCGAAGGACCCATCCCTTGCGTGGCATCTTTCCGCTCTCCTACTTCTGTGCGGCTTTTGGCCGCTTTGCGCCGTATTTCGAGCGCGACTGTTTGCGATTTTCTACGCCGGCTGCGTCGAGCGTGCCGCGCACTACGTGATAGCGCACACCGGGCAGATCTTTCACGCGCCCCCCGCGTATTAGCACGATCGAGTGTTCCTGCAAGTTGTGTCCGATTCCGGGGATGTACGTTGTCACTTCAGCGTGATTCGTCAGCCGCGCGCGCGCAACCTTCCGCAGCGCGGAGTTAGGTTTCTTTGGTGTTTGCGTGTAAACGCGAATGCATACACCGCGCTTTTCGGGACATCCCTCAAGAGCCGGCGACTTCGTTTTCGTCCGGATTTTTGTCCGGCCGATACGCACCAATTGCGAAAACGTTGGCACTGTTCCCCCCTGCTTCCCAAACTCTCATTGCGATTCCGCGCAGCACAAACCCGCCCGCGCAGAATTCTGCGGGTGAATGAAAAAGGTAGCCCGAACCTGAAGGACTTGCACAGGTACTCCGCGCTGACACTTCACCCCGAGGAGTGAACTGCAGCAAACAATTGCGGAGGGCTTCACACGGCTTTGCGGGGCTGGCGCCCCATTTCGGCCGCTCTTCCTAACCCCGTTCCCTATCTCTGCTGTTCCGGGGCCAGAAGACTTCCCTTCACCACGATGCCAATGACCTCTAGACAACCGGGTAAGTATAGGTAAAACAACAAATCGTGTCAACACGATACCGTTGTGGAAACAGAAGAAAATAAATTTGGAGCGTCGATTGCTTGCGAAGAGCGAAATGGGGCTTCACCTTCTCGAACCCCGCTCCTCCAGCTCGTAACGGGCCTCTAGCCCCATCCCGAGAACTCGAAATTCCCTACCAGCGCAGCACCCCTCCAAGATCTCGTATCCTACAGATAGGCAGGTACTTATAAATCATCAAGTCGGTGCCGTCGCCACGAAACCTTTTGAGAACTGTAGCGTTCCAGCTCTCTGCTGAAAAGTTGCCGCTCTCTCAACGTCACCCTCATCCGTGCTTTACCCCCGCCGCTAACCCACCTAAACTGGGCCGTTAGTTTTCAACAGGGAGCATCAATGAATCGCTTCTGGGTGGCGCTGTTCTGCCTTATGAGCTTGCCGTCAGCGTCATCGCCACAAGCTCGCCCGGCTCCTCCAGCCGCACGGAAGTCCTCAGAGCCGCGAACTCCCCAGAAGATCACTCGCACCGATTACTCACAAGAACCATTCATCATTGAGCGATATGTAACTGCCGCTCGTTTTGAAAACGACGGTACCGGCGAAAAGGATCTTACTGCGCGAATTCGAGTGCAAACCGACGCAGGCGCGAAACAGTTGAGCCAACTCGTCTTCGCATATAGTTCAGCAAACCAACGGATCGATGTTCGCTACCTGCGCATCCACAAACCCAACGGCACGGTCGTACCCGCCGGAGCGGACGGCGTGAAAGAAACAATCGCATCCGTCGTTCGCGACGCGCCAGCTTATTCCGACTACAAAGAGAAACACACTGCGATCCCCGCACTCTCTCCCGGTGCGGTCATCGAGTATGAAATTGCTACTCGCTTCGTAACGCCCGTCGCGCCTGGTGAGTTCTGGTTCCAACATACCTTTATAAATAGCGCGATCGTCCTCGACGAACGCCTCGAAATCAACATTCCGGAATCTCGCAAGGTAAATCTCGAGTCATCTCCTCGATTCGCCTACGACACCGTGCACCTGAATGGCCGCACCATCTACCGCTGGAAGCATTCGAACCTTACTCACCCTGCGGAAAGCTCGCAGGATAAGACCTTTGAGCAAGAAAATGCGGAACGTCCTTCGGTTCAGCTCGCCACATTCGCGAGTTGGGTCGACGTGGCGCGCTGGTATGCGCAACTAGAAAAGGGTCGCACCGAACCGACTCCAGAGATTCGCGCAAAAGCGCAAGAGCTCACCCAGGGATGTTCTAGCGATTTCGAGAAACTGCAGGCGGTCTACGACTACGTCTCGAAAACGATTCGCTATGTCAGCGTTTCTTTCGGCACGGGCTCCTATCAACCGCATTCGGCAGCCGAGGTGTTCGCAAACCAGTATGCCGACGACAAGGACAAGCACACGCTGCTCGCCGCGATGCTGCAATCCGTTGGAATTCCTTCCGAAGCTGTTCTGATCCCTTATACAACCCAGCTCGATACTCGAGTGCCGTCGCCCCAGCAATTCGATCACGTGATTACCGCCGTGCATTTGGGCAGCGAGTTGATTTGGATGGATTCCACAGTTGAAGTTGCGCCCTTCAGGCTTCTCGCATCTCCATTGCGAAAGAAGGACGCTTTGTTGGTCCCCGCCGACGGAGACGGCAAGATTGTGAAAACGCCGGCAGACCCACCATTTCCTTCCATCCAGCATGTAGATATCGACGGCCAAGTGAGCGATCTTGGCAAGCTTTCGGCGCACGCACACTACTCCTTGCGCGGCGATACTGAATTGGTGCTGCGCCTCGCGTTTCGCAAAACTCCCGAAACGCAATGGACCGAACTTGGTCAAACGATACTCACGCTCGACGGAATTCACGGCAACGTGACCTCCGTAAAGCCGAGCGATGTGATGTCAACGCAGAGTCCATTCGAGATCGACATCGCTTTCACGCAATCGAATTTCATCAACTGGTCGAGAAAAAAAGCGAAAACCACGCTGCCCTTGCTCGTGATCGGACTTCCCGATGTGCCCGCAGACAACTCAAAACCGATCGATCTTGGCAGTCCGCTGAATGTGACTGTGAGTTTGAAACTCGACCTGCCAGCGACTTTTGCCGCACAGCCTCCGATCGCTACGTCGATCGCTCGCGATTACGCGGAATTCAAGTCGACATATCAGTTCGCGGATCATGCAGTCATCGCCGAGCGCTCGCTCGATTTCAAGATACGGGAACTATCTGCATCGCGCACCAGCGATTACCTGGCCTTCGCGCGCGCAGTCGCGGCGGACGAAAATCAGGCGCTCGTCGTCGACAATGCGGAAGCGGGTACGCCCACCGTTCCTTCTTCCGCGACCACGGAGGAGTTGATCGAAGCTGGCCTCGCAGCTTTCAACTCCAATAATGCCCGCGAGGCCATTCCCCTCTTCGAGCGCGTCATTCAGCTCGATCCGGCGCATAAGCAAGCCTGGAACGACCTCGGCCTTTGCCAACTCCGTCTGGGAAATTACGACGAAGCTGTTTCCTCATTTCGAAAGCAGCTCGAAACCAATCCCGTCGATGAGCACGCAAACGACTATCTCGGGCTTGCGCTCGATCACCAACAGAAGTTTCCTGAAGCCTCTGCCGCGTTTCGACGGCAGATCGACTTGAATCCGATCGATCCGGTCGCGCATGCGGCGCTCGGCGGAATTCTTCTTCAGCAGGAGGAATATGCCCAAGCCGTAACGGAGCTGGATAAGGCCACGGTCTTGTCGCCGGAGAACGCCGGTTTGCAAGTAAACCTCGGCCGCGCCTATCTGAATACCGGAGAAAATGAAAAGGCCCTTGCCGCGTTTGAGAAAGGCGCGGCGTTATCGCCAACCGCTGCGGTGTGGAACGATATCGCGCACAATCTCGCCGATCACAAGCTTTACCTCGACAAAGCGCACCAATATGCGGAATTAGCTGCCTCATCCGCCGCGGCAACTCTTCTCAAAGTTGATTTGCAGCATTTGACGCTAGGCCAGTTGACCGAAATGGCACGCATCGGCACCTACTGGGACACGCTGGGCTGGGTTTATTTCCAGAAGGGTGACCTTGTTTCCGCGAACCGTTACATTCGCGCTGCATGGCAACTCGATCCACTCGGTGAACTTGGCGATCACCTCGGGCAAATTTACGACAAGCTTGGACAAAAAGACCGCGCGATTCACACCTACGCGCTCGCAATCGCTGCGGCCGGTTCCGTTCCCGAAACGCGCGCCCGGCTGACGCTGCTTTTAGGAGGCAACACGCAGATTGATGACCTCGTGAGCAAAGCCGCGTCCGAGATCACCGCGCTTCATACGATCTCCGTCGGAAAACTTCTGAAGGAAGATGCTCACGCCGATTTTTTCATCCTTTTGTCGCCGGCGGGAAAAATGGCGCACGTGGACGCGGTGCGTTTCATTGCCGGAGATGAAAAGCTGCGTCCGTTCGCCGACCGTCTGCGCTTGCTGGATTACGGCGCGGTCTTTCCCGGCGCTTCAGCGGTAAAACTTGTCCGTCGGTCCACGCTTTCCTGTTCGGTGACTCCAGGCGATTGCGTTCTCACGCTCCTGCGTCCCGCGGACGTTTCTTCACTGAACTAACATCCAGGCATCGTCTTCCCAGGCGAACTCTGCGAGCGAGTGTCTCGTCCACACTACACTTGCGCGCTCATCAAATGACCGATGCGGCCGCGCACGCGCAGCCCATCGTTGCGATCCTTGAAATAGCGAGCATTGATTTCATCGGCGCCTAAATTCTCGACGGAGTGAAAACCCATCTGCCTGAGCTTTTCCGCGAGCGCCGTCGGATAGAAAAACGTTTGAAACGGCTCTCCCGCCGCCGATACGCGCCGCGATAACGCATCCAGAGCGAGCCGCCCCGTCCAGTTTAGCGATGCGCGCGGGACCGCAAAATCGAAGGCCACTCCGCCCCCTGGCGGCATCGAAGCAATAAAACCGAGCGTGGACATTACCGTTTGCTCGGTGAGATACATCACAACACCAAGCCAAGAGAAGAAAGTCAGCTTCTTCGGATCGAATCCCGCCTGCCGCAAACCTTCGGGGAGCGTCTGCCGCTCGAAATCGAGTGGCGCATAAATCACCGACGACGGAATTGAAATTCCCGCTGATGCAAGCCGCTGTCGCTTCCATTCCTGCGTCGCGGGAAAGTCCACCTCGAATACGCGCAGAGCCGATTCGCGATACGGGTTTCTGTAAGCGAACGTGTCGAGCCCCGCACCTAGAACCACATATTGTGTCGCACCTCGCGCGACCGAGCGCGCCATCTCGTCCTCAGCATAGCGGCTGCGCACAGCCATGAATGCGCGAAAGCTTTGCGCAACGCGATGTCCATGCCTGTGCTTTTCTTCGTCCAATTTCGTCGCGGCCTCCGGCCCGATGATTGGCAACGCGATCGGGTCTTCCAACACTCTCGGATTGTCGAGCATTTGGTGCGCAGCGCGCCTCATGGCGACACGCATGGCTGTCCGGCTGGGTCGCGCCTCGATCATGATTCAGTTATACGATGGAATGGGGCGAGGGGTTAAGAGGACGACGCCCGGTTCGAAAATGTCGTCGAGCCGGGATGGCGTTGCTCCCGGCAACTTCATTTCATTTCTAGAACTTCTTTTTCCTTCGCGGCGGAAAGATCTTCGATCTTGCTGGTTTCGGAGTGGGTGAGCTTGTCGAGTTCCTCGAGCGAACGTTTTCTTTCGTCTTCGCTGATTTTCTTGTCTTTTTCGAGTTTCTCGATGGCTTCTTTTATATCGCGCCGGATATTGCGCAAGGCTGTGCGGTGATTTTCGAGAACCTTGTGCATGTGCTTCACCAGGTCCTTGCGGCGATCCTCGGTGAGCGGCGGAATCGGCACGCGCACTACCTTTCCGTCATTCGTCGGATTCAATCCGATGTCGGACGTCCGAATGGCCTTATCGATCAGCGGGACAGCGCCGGGATCCCACGGCGAGATCACGATCATCGCCGGGTCGGGCACGTTCAGCGTGCCGAGTTGGTTGATCGGCATCGAGGTCCCGTGGTAGTCCACGCGCACGTGATCCAGCACCGCGACGTTGGCACGGCCAGTCCGTACGCTTGAGAGTTCCTTTCGAAAATCGTCAACTGCTTTTTCCATGCGCGTCTTCGCCTGCCCCATCGCGTCTTTAGTTGTGGCAATCGTGGTCATCGAAGAACTGGCCTCCGCAGTTGCAGTGTTATGCCGCGGTGACGGTCGAGCCGATTCGCTCGCCCAGCACCACGCGCTTCAGATTTCCGGGTACATTCATGTTGAACACAACGATAGGCATTTTGTTGTCCATGCAGAGTGAGATGGCCGTCGAATCCATCACCGACAATCCCTTTTGCAAGACGTCCAGATACGTGATGCGCTCAAACATTGTGGCATTCGCCACTTTTTCCGGGTCGGCATCGTAGATGCCGTCCACGCGCGTGGCCTTCAAAATTACCTGCGCCTTAATTTCCATGGCGCGCAGAGCCGCCGCGGTGTCGGTTGAAAAATAGGGATTGCCCGTGCCGGCGGCGAAAATCACCACTCGTTGTTTCTCCAAGTGCCGGGCAGCACGGCGGCGTATAAATGGTTCGGCGACCTGGTGCATCTCAATTGCGCTCATCAGCCGCGTGTGGCAGCCCACCTTTTCCAGCGCATCCTGCAACGCGAGGCCGTTGAGTACAGTGGCGAGCATACCCATGTAATCGCCCGTGGCGCGATCAATCGTAAGCCCGTGCTGGCGGGCGCCCCTAAAAATGTTTCCCCCGCCCACAATGACCGCAATCTCCACGCCCAGGTCGTGGACTGTCTTCACTTCGCGCGAAATGCTTTGAATGGTCGATGCGTGAATACCGAAATCGTCGGGCCCCGAAAGCGATTCTCCTGAAAGCTTCAGAACGATGCGTCGATAAACTGGCGTCCCGCCGCGCGTACGCCTGTCCTCTGCTTTTTTCACGATCTTTGTAGCCACTTTTAGCCCCTTGCCTCGCGGCATTCTAGCAGAGAATCGGCAGCCCGGTCAGCTTCGTGACCGAACATTCGGATCAAAATCATGATTTATTGGATTCCTCGGCAAAGATGCAGAGCGACTCGCGGCGCGAGACGGCACCGTTCGCCAAGACGCTCCGCTATGATTTTTCGGGGGAGTTTCAATTACACCGTCGGCGTGGATAGAGCTTCTGCGCCAGCCACTGCAGGGAGGCCGTCCATTTCGCCCACTTTAAAGCGAGAGAAACGGCGGATGCCGATGTTTTCGCCGAGCTTGGCGATCGCTTGATCGACTAGTTCCTTCACCGTGGTGCCTTCGTCCTTGATGAAGTGCTGCTCGTAGAGGCAGTTCTCTTCGTAAAACTTTTCCATTTTACCGCTAACGATCTTCTGAATCACGGCATCGGGCTTGCCCGTGGCTTTCGCCTGTTCGGTATAGATCTCGCGCTCGCGGTCCAAAGTTTCCTGGGTAACTTCCTCGCGACGCAAAAAGCGCGGATCGAGCGCGGCGATATGCATCGCTACGTCGTGGCAGAGCCGTTGAAAATCATCTGTGCGCGCAACAAAATCGCTCTCGCAATTGACTTCGATCAGCACGCCAATCTTACCGCCCGCATGGATATAGCAGGAGACGAGCCCTTCCGACGTCGCTCGCTGCGCCTTTTTGGCGGCCGCCGCCTGTCCCTTTTTGCGCAGGACGTTGATAGCCTGTTCGATGTCCCCGCCGGCCTCTACCAGAGCCGCTCGGCAATCTGAAAACCCCGCGCCGGTGCGGTCGCGCAGGTCTTTCACGAGCTGTGCAGGTATATTTGCTTTTCCGGTGTCGGGTGCTGTAGCCATCGATTTGCTCAAGTCTCTTTTCGTTGGATTTCGACCGGCCCGGCGCTTGGCCGGGCCCAGGGTAGGTCTAACAGCTTAGAACCTATTTCGCAGGAGCCTTCTCTTCTTCGTTCACCACGGCGGCTCCGCCTTCCTCTGTCGGAGGTACATCTGTAGGAGCCACCTCGCCCGCCTCGCCTTCAACGAAATCGCCTTCCTGCTTTTCGTACTTCTCGTATGCGCTCGTGTCCACGTACTCCGGACCGTCGTCGCCGCCCGTGCCCTCGGCCGCCTTCTGATCCGCAATCTGCGATTGCTCGAAAGACTGCCGGCCGGAAACCACTGCGTCGGAGATCTTCGAGGTAAACAATCGAATGGCCCGCAGTGCGTCGTCGTTGCCCGGGATAACCCAATCGACCAGATTGGGATCGCAGTTCGTGTCCACGATTGCAACGACTGGGATGCCCATCCGCCGCGCTTCGCGCACGGCGATTACTTCGGCGTTCGGGTCGATCACAAACATCGTGTCGGGAGGCGTTGTCATATTCTCAACGCCTGAAAAATTCTGTTTGAGGTGCTTGAGTTCGCGCTCGAGCCGCGCGGCTTCTTTCTTCGANNAACTGTGCCATCCGGCCATCTTCCACCATGGCCTTCAGGAGCTTCAGCCTCTTGATGGACTTCTGCAGGGTGACCCAGTTTGTCAGCGTGCCGCCGAGCCACCGGTGGTTCACGTAAAACATTCCGCAGCGGTTGGCCTCTTCGGCGATAGCCTCTTGCGCCTGGCGCTTGGTTCCAAGGAACAGGACGCTCTTGCCGCGTCCAGCTTGATCGGCGACATAGCGCGCGGCCTCGCGAAACATCTTCAGGGTCTTCTGCAGGTCAATAATGTGGATCCCGTTGCGTTCTCCGAAAATGTATTCCTTCATCT
>PKUY01000236.1 GCA_003131705.1 Acidobacteriota bacterium
CAAGGTAAATTGGGGTCGTGCATTAGGTTCGAGCATTGCGTTCTCTTTGCTTCGGCCGATCGAGGTCCCTGCAATCGGAAAGATCTCGGCCAATTTTGACTTTTGCGCCAAAGCGCGTGCAGCTCGTCTACGATTTGCTGTTGCAGCTCCCGTCTATGATTTGAATTGTATCGTCTTTCTTCAGGTCCGCTTCGCGCGCCTGGCGCCGAATTTCCTGAATCTGTCCGGCAGCCATCCATACGAAACATTTATGATAAAACCTTCGTTGCGGAGTGGACGCGAAGGCCCACTGCAATGCCCTTGGAGTCAGCATCGTCAGAACTATTTTCGGAATCGTAAGGTAGCGTCGCGGGATGCCCAAGATGTCTGGGCGTCTGCCTAATTCACGCGTCGCGGCTCGTCCGCAGTCGAACAACCACCCCAGGAAGTACTGCTTCGTCAGCCGATCCTCAGAGATGGGGTGATAAACGATGGCGGACGGCTCGTAGCGCAATCGCTCACCTGCCGCCATTATTCGGCGGCCGAACTCAGTATCCTCGTTGGGACGGAGCACTGCCTTGTCAGGGCTGGGCCCCAAATCGGTGCGGAAATCACCATACTTTTCAAACATTGCCTTTCGATACGCCATGTTCGTACCGTAAGGTGGGCGGTCCAGTTCGCCCGGCTTATCCCCCAAATCAAACAGTGCGGCAACCATTCCTCCCATACCATAGGGGCCATCGAGCGAAAGCCAGAAGGGAATGGGGACAGTTTCGCCCGGAAGAGTACGCCCTCCCGAACCTGACCACGCGTTATAGCGCAATNNAGCCATGCCGGTTCGACGATCACATCGTCATCCATAAACGCAAGAATCTCACCTTGCGCAGATCGGATCCCGCTATTCAACGCGTATGACTTACCTGGCCGGGGTTCTGGCAGATATCGGAAACGCTCGGGATACTGGCGGCAAAACTCCTCGACTGTCTCGTGCGTGCGATCAGTCGAATTATTATCCACGACCAGAACTTCCCAGCCGACGCCGTCCGGCAATTTTGAGGCTGCAATACTGCTCAATGCCTTTGCCAAGATTCCGCATCGGTTATAGGTGCACAGAATGACGGTGACGCCCACAGTGTTTGAAGGGCGCTCCATGTTTACAGGCCCCATAGGCGTTCGCTCCGCAGGCTCCGTGCACTGCTAAATAAAAGCCTCAAGGGCAGCTTGGCCGGTGCGTAGGCCAGCCGCGCATAACTGNNTTCCTTGTGATATTCCCTAAATTTCTGGTTTCGGCCCCGAAACATACTCGTAGCAAGAAAGTCATAATACTTCGCCACCAAAGTTCTAAGACGCTCCGCGTATTCCTTCGGATTTAGGAAGTACGGGCCGTAAACAATCAACTCATGGAGGATGCTAGGAGCCGCGGTATTCAATTCTCTGGATTCTTCCAGCCGCGAATTCGCGCGACCGTCGCGTGAGAACGTTAAAACTTGGTGCACAAAACCAAAGTCGGAGTCCTTGAGTAATTCAAAACAGGCCTCGCTGTCAGCGGCAACGTTGGACTCGTTGTAGAAAGGATCGCGGCCGCGCACCAAATCGGATCGAAAAAGCACGGATGTTGGGGAGCCGAACACGTAGGGCCACNNCACAATCCCAACAGTGGGATGTTCTTCCATCACAGCAACCATGCGCTCAAGGCACTCAGGAAAGATCCAATCATCGGCCAAAATCATCTTGCAGTACTTGCTTACGGGAGAAAGCCGGCGAATTGCGTTGTTGAAGTTTGCCAATGCGGGCACAAAGGTCTCGTTCGTGCATACGCGAATTCGTGGATTTATTGCTGCGTAGGCTTGTGCGATTTCAAGGGTCTTGTCGGTGCTGCGATTGTTGATGATCGTATACTCCCAGTTAGGATAGGTCTGCGCCAGAACGCTCTCGATGCATTCCGAAAGATACTTCTCCTCGTTGTAGGCTGGGGTCACAATGCTGACCAAGGGATGGGCTGTCGCATTCATTCGCGCGCTATTGCTAAACTGGAACCAACACATCGTCCTTGACTGACGCACGGCTGGTCAATCCACGCAGGAGATCCAGATAGAACGTCTTCTGTCCCATCACATGCAGCAGCATTCCGAGGTATACACCGACAAAGAGAGTCGATCCGATCAAGAGCCGAAGCAAAGGAGACAACGAGTGGCCATAAAAAACTTGGAGCGAGTCTGGCACAACCGCAGCCACGATACCCGAAATCAACGGTTGGCTGAGTGTTCGCAAAATTTCCCGGAAGGAAATTACGGTCCCGCGTACGCACCAGAGGATATGCGGGACCACCCACAACGCCATTGCCGTCGAATACCCGAGCGCGACGCCCTTGGGCCCGTAGGGTAATCCGATAAGGTATCCGGCAATCACAATCGGAGCGATGACGAGGGCAAGCTTCAAACTTCGGCCCACCTTCACAATCGCGAAGAGAAACCATGCGAAAGGATTGATCATTGCGAAGATCAAAATCGTGGGAGCCAGCAGCCGAAAAATTGGAATCGCTTCCCTCCACTTTGGTCCCAGGAATACCAAAATCGTGTCGTTCGCAAAAAGGGCCGAGAGGATCGTGATAGGGAGAGTAAGCGCCAGGACCAAAGAGTAGCCTTTCAGAAAGTAGCTCTTGAGGCGTTGGGGATCCTCCTGCAATCGCGAGAGCGCGGAAAACGCAACCCCGCCGATGGACGAGTTGAGGTTCTCCGTCGGGATGTTGCTGAGCTGGTAGGCCCTTCCATAAATTCCAACTACGTCCGCTCCCCAGTAGCGACCCAAAAGAACCTTCTCAAGATTATATGCGATGTAAACGACGAGGCCATTCAAAGTGATCGTTCCGCCGAAACGCATCATCGAGCCGACGCCCACTTGCCGTCGCGGCTTTCCCGGAACCCACATCGCCACTGCCCACACGCAGAAGGTACTGACAAGCGGGCCCNNGACCAATATCCATAGCCGCCGATGGCCATGGCCACTCCTAGAGCGGTACTCGCGGTTAGACCGATAATGTCTATCCACGCCAAGGCGGTGAAGCGCATTTGGCGCTGGAGAAGAACACCGTGCTGTACGCCCGCTGCGTTAAAGATAAATCCGGCCCCCAAAACAATTGTCACCCAATAGAGGCGGGGCTCGTGATAAAACCTGGCTACGAGGGGCGCCACTGCGACCGAAAAGGCCGCCAGCAGCGAGCCAACCAGAATATTGATCCAAAATAAAGTTGAGGTCTGCTCGTGC
>PKUY01000393.1 GCA_003131705.1 Acidobacteriota bacterium
TGGTCGAGGTAGTTTTGGCGACAAGACTTGGCGGCTATCTTGCCCGCGCGAGTGATTCTCCTCCCGGCAATATGGACATTTGGAGAGGTCTGTCCCGACTGACGGATATCGAGATGGGTTTCCTCATCGGAGCGAAACTTGTGGGTAATTGAAAGTCAAACCAGACGCTTACCGATATACTTCACGCTGTTCATTGAGGGTGCTCCTTCGTAGTGGGGTTTGAAGCCGAACACTCCAAAACTACTCCAAAAGGGGCGCCCTTTTATATCGCGTCGGGTTACCGGACATTTCAAGCATTGCTTCATTTGTCCAGTTAGCCGCATTAATCAGGCACTATGACTGGCTCACCATTGTTTTTTCTCCCAGGGCGGGTTTGGCAGCCGTCGAGTTCGGTGCGTCACCCTAGGTCTTCATTTCTATCACTGTGGGTCCTTTAGCAGCGTGGAGGACCGTTCGATGACCAGTTCACTGGCCGACGTGGTGAGGGCCATCACGGCAAGAGGTGCGCTTCATCACATCTCTCCGGGGCGCAGCGCGCAATAAGGTGACACGAAGACTATAGTTGGGAGGGAGGTTCCTGTGCCAAGCGGGTTTCAAGAATCCGACAAGTACCGACCTTCCCCCCCGGCGGAGTTAGCTTTCATAGCGAGCATCCAAGCGTGAACGTCCGCTCGTCCTCGCCCCTTCCTTCCGATGCAGCGGCCGGGCACGAAGCGTAAACGAGAACGCCGGGCTCTTCGACGCTCCGGCCCTGGGAGGTAAGGACTATGCAAAGGAGGCGATTCCTTATCGTCGATAATAATGAGCAGGAATCCGGGGCCCTTGTGCAGCTATTCGAGTCTTTAGGTCACGAAGCATCTGCAACGTGGAGCGGTAGAGATGCATTGGAGCTTGCATCAGATCGATTCGATCTCCTGCTGGTAGATCAACATGTAGCCGACATGTACGTGGGCGGACTCATCGAACGAGTACTTAGGCTGTCGAACCATCCCCGAGTTGTAATTATGAAGGACGGTGGAAACTGCAAACCTATTAAGTACGACAAATCGCTGGGAGAGTGTCAGTTTTTTGACAAGGGGCAGTCGGACCTGATGTATCAGATTTTGCGAACGGAAGTTCCCGAATTTTACGACGGTCCGGTCAACTGACTCCCCATCAAGTTTATTCCCATCTGGTCTCAACTCCTAGGCGGAATTCTGCCACGTCTCGGCACCCCTCAACTCTCGCAGCGTCCCGCTTATGGGCGAGCGGGAGGAGTCGGGAAAGCGGGAGCACCGCTCTCCAAATACGCACGAATCATCTTCTGCTGCTCCGGCGTCAGGACCGCCTTAGCGGCTAGCGCCGCGTCGAGGTAGTGATTTATCAGCTTNNATCACCGCGGTCCTGTCCGGCTTATCGGCGCGAAGAAGTTCCCGCAGATCAATCGAATCCACCGCGATGACCGCCCCCGTCTTGATCGTGAATATTTCCGTATCGACGACGATTTTCCGGAGGCTATCGGCCTGCTGGTCCGTGAGGCCGAGCATGGTCCGGACGCGTGTGTCGTCCAGCGCCGCCAACAGCTTGGAAACCCTCTGAAGGGGTCCGCCCGATCCTTGGCCGCGCCCTACTGCGTTCTGGGAACGCCACAACATCGGTCCCATCATCTGCATCATGTCTGGTGTCATCATGCCCGCGCCCACTATGACCGGACCCATTGGTCGCTGGCCCTGCGCGGATTGCGCGGGTAGAGGCTGGACCGGCGGATTCTGTGCCTGGCCTTGAGCAGCACTGGCGCTTGCAAATACTGAAACACTGGATACAAAGATCAAAGTGACAATCATCTTGAATCGCATCAAGTTCCTCCCACCGGTAGGCACCGGCCGCAATCCAAGATTCCGTTTCGTCCCAGCTTGCATCCGATGTCCCAGTGGCTGCAAGCATACTCCTTGCGGCCTAGGGACAGGTGTCCCGTTAGCAGCTGCGTTAATCATCCAAGTAGATCTCTTGTCACGCAGCACGCAGCGAAAACCGCTTCTGTCATCGAATTCGATGCAACAATGATCGCGGCCCACAGATCTGCCGGGGAGCAGTGTCAGACGGAGGAGAGTTTATGTTTGTAACACGACGAAATCGCGATGCCGTGGGAATAACGGTTTTGTTGCTTTTCACTTGGCATGGCATCGCACATGCCCAGAACAAAGTGGCCCCTAAGACCCAAATCGTTCTTCTTGGGACGGGAACGCCTTTGCCTGACCCGGAGCGCTCCGGACCCTCCACGGCCATCGTCGTGAACGGTACTGCGTACATCGTTGACTTCGGAACGGGTGTGGTTCGGCAAGCGGCGGCGGCTCGCAAGAAGGGTGTGGAAGGCCTGGAGCCCGTAAATCTCAAAATCGGTTTCATCACACATTTGCACTCAGATCACACGCTTGGATTCCCAGACATCATGCTCACGCCGTGGGTCATGGGGAGAACAGCGCCGCTTGAAGTTTATGGGCCTCCCGGAACGCGCGACATGGCGGAAAACCTCCTGAAGGCGTACGAGGCTGATATCAAGATCAGGACTGGGGACATCGAACATGCCAATACCACCGGCTACAAAGTGAACGTGCATGAGATTCTGCCGGGCGTAGTTTACAAGGACGCGAATGTTACGGTTACCGCGTTTGCGGTGCATCACGGGAAGTGGGCTCACGCCTACGGCTACCGATTTGACACCCTGGACCGCACCATTGTGATTTCGGGAGATGCCAGTCCGGACTCCGCAATCGCCGATAACTGTCACGGGTGTGACGTGCTGATTCATGAGGTGTATACACAAGCGTCGTTCGAACTGGTCTCGCCAGAGTGGAAGCAATATCGCCTCGCCTACCATACTTCATCGAAAGAGCTGGCCGAGATTGCCACTAAAGCAAAGCCTGGATTGCTGATCATTTACCATCGAGAGAATCCAGGCTGCGATCAAGCTCTTACAGACGAGTGCCGTGAGGCAGGAAGTGAAGATCAAGCCCTCAGGGGAATCGTCCAAGGGTACAAGGGAAAGGTTGTTGCGGGCCACGATCTCGATGTTTATTGATCCAAAAGCGCCTTCTTACACCCAACGTGTTCTACGCGGGTCCAGTCAAGCAATTGGTGATTTGTCGAGACTGCGCAAACCGGACAAGTGCCCCT
>PKUY01000162.1 GCA_003131705.1 Acidobacteriota bacterium
AAACGCGAGCATAGCGCTGAATTTCATGCGTTCCGCAAAGGCTCCGGTGATGAGCGCGGGCGTGATGATGGCGAACATCAGTTGAAACACCATATATGTCTGGAGCGGAATCGTTCCCGAATAGTCCGAATTGGGCGCCGCGCCTACACCACGCAAGAAAACGTTGTGCAGTCCGCCGATGAAGCTGTTTCCGTCTCCGAACGCCAGGCTGTATCCCACAAGCGCCCACAGCACGGTAATCGCGGCCATCATGGCGAAACTTTGCATCATGGTGGCCAGAACATTTTTCTTGCGGACTAGGCCACCGTAGAAGAGCGCCAGCCCCGGCCCTGTCATCAGAAGTACGAGGGCTGAACTCGTAAGCATCCACGAGTTGTCGCCGGCACTCCGCGCGTCTGCCACCTGCTTTTCAAGGTTCGCGAGACGCGAGTTCTGTGCGTCCTCGGCGGCCGCGGACACAGCGGGGCTCTGCGTCGCGCTTCCGGCTTGCTGGGCGNNCGGGCAGTGCTGTTCGGCACGTGCCTTAAACTGCCATCGTCGGTCGGTTCCTGAAGATCGGGAGCGTTTACCGGATATGCCCACGGTGGCGGGCCGTCTGGTCTTTGTGCTGGCAGTCCAATTGCGAGAACAGACGCCAACGAGAAAAACACCGCGAGTCTCTTCATAAGTCCGCCCAATTTCTTGCCTTCGTCCAACGCAATTGCCAGCGCATTCTAGCATTGCGCGTCATCGCAGCAGTTCAATTTCAGGACTAACCCGTCCTTGTGCCTTCCATGAGAAGGCCGGNNATTCTTACTTTTTAGCCGAGCCGCCTCTGTCGCCATCTGTCCTCCAGGGCAGCAATGCCCAACGGACATTGCCGCCCGTCGGCCTTCGGTATGTAGACTCGTCGTGAGGGTTTGCTCGATACGCTCCACGTGCACCCGACTGTGCCGGATAGAGGGTCCACCCTTCAGGGCACTGCCGCCCGGTCGCCTTCGGATCCGTTCCGGAGTCTCTTGGATCATCTATCGACCTGCTGTTATCGAATAAAGGGCCTTCAGACCGATCGATTTGGACAGTTGTGGGATTGCCGGCAATTGCTGATTCTCTTCGCGCGCTTCACTATGGTGAAGCGGTTTATTCTCCCGTGGTTCAATAAGTGAAGAGAGAAGTTCTTCTGTACAGGATAGGTTTTGAAGTTGCGGTTAGTTTTCAACACACAGGGAGTCAACGTGGCGGATCGAGCCAAAGGCAGAAACCGTTGTTTTCATGCTAGAGCGGGAATTGGTGGCCTCCGGCGTGGCTTTTTCTCTCGAAGTACGAAGCTGAACCCGAAAGGCAACGCGGTCAGACCAAAGATCAAAACGGGGCCCTATCCTCGAATCGCGCGTACGGCCCGGCTGCATAGACGACTTTCCCGCCGACCATCGTAAGCAGCGACGAGTTCTCCCCGATCTCTTGCACAGGCTCGGTCATATAATCCTGAGCGAGAACGGCGAGATCAGCGAACTTACCCACTTCCAGTGAGCCGCGCTTGCCTTCATCATGCGAGACCCACGCGCTGCCCATGGTGTAGAAGCGTAGCGCATCGGCCCGGCTGGGAGTCTCTTCCGGTCCGCGTATGGCATTGCCGCTGGCCGTCTTGCCGTCGATCAGCCACTGCAGCACAGTAAAAGGATTGTACGTGGACACGCGGTGCGCGTCGGTGCCGGCGTTCACCACGATGCCGATCTTTTCCGCCGTCATCACGGGCGGCATGCGGCGCGCCGCTTCGGCGCCCCGTTGTCTCACGACCTGATCGCCGCTGTTGTACATCTCATCCTGCATCGTCCAACCCACGCCGAGCGCCTTCATGCGCTCGAAGGTGGCTGCGGAGCCGTCGTTGAGATGTGCGACGGTCCATCGCAAATTTCCTATGGGGAACTCCTTATTGACGCGCTCCCATACAGTCAAGAGCTGATCGATGTTCTTGTCGCTGTCCCAATGCATCGTGAGCGTGAGGTCATGCTGCGCCGCCCAGCGCACGATTTCGTAATACTTCTGCAAGTCGGATTCCGAGGCTTGCCCGGAGAGGCCGTTCATCGCCCAGGTGATGCGTTCGCCGATGCCGTTGAAGTGCAGCATGTCGTCGCCAAAGCCCATCGGCATTAGGGCCAGATAATCCTCGTAGTCTTCAAATTCGGAGCCGGGTGTCATGCCGCAGAGCGCGTACGCCACGCGAACCGTCAGTTGCCCACCGCGCCACACTCGGAACAGCGCCTGGTAATCTGCGGGCGTCACATTGTTGCCGCCCGGATCGACGACGCCGGTCAAGCCCAGGCGATTCAGCTCGCGGAAAAACTCCTTTGTGCCCTCTACTTGTTCGTCGAAGGTCGGCTTGGGCAGGCGGCCGAATAGTTCGACCATGTTGCCGGTAACAGCTCCAGTGGGGTTACCGCCGGCGTCTTTCTCCATTTTCGCGCCGCGCGGTAGATCGGCGTCGCCCTGGATGCCGAATGCTTGGAAGGCAAGCGGTGTCATCTCGGCCCAGCCGTAGCCAAGCTGCACGTATACGGGATTATTAGGCGCCGCCGCAATCAGTTCCGCCTGCGTCGGCCGCCTTTTCTCGCTGAACGTATCGAGCGTTGCCGGAGCCGTAACGACGATCAGCCAGGATGCCGGCTTCATCCCCTGCGCCGCTTTATGAATCCGCGCGAGGCCATCGGCCAGCGACGATGCGCCGATCCAATTCACTTCTGTGCTGAAGCTCTGCCCCGCGCGAATCGCGTGCATATGGTTATCAATCAGTCCAGGAATCACTGTCCGGCCTTGTAGGTCGATGACGCGCGACTTCTGCCCCGCCAGCTTTTTGATCTCCGCGCTCGTGCCCACGGCCATGATCCTGCCTTCGCGAATGGCCAGAGCCTCGCGGGTCGACGATTGGCTATCCATTGTCAAGATTTTGCCGTTCACGAGGACCGTATCGGCGCTCTGCGCCGACGCCGGCAGAGTCAGCGCTAATCCCACCAAAACGAGCACAGCAGCCTTGAGCACGACACCGCGGGGATTTCTCATGTGGCGCTCCTTGGCAGACGGAAGCACGGCGAGGATAGCATGGTCTTCTGGGAGTGAGATCGAACAACGACCGCAAATCATTTCACTCCTGCGGCGGGAGTTGCAATGGATTGCCAAGCAGTCCTCGAAGCAGTCGCCGCCCGCGAATCGACCGCGCAGAAGGACCGAGCCCGCAAAAGACTGCGTCGCTTACCTATGGTCTACACCGATTCCTTGGGAGAAGTCTTCCGCCACGGATATTGCCTGGCACAGTACTCAAACTATGGGTTGCCCAATAACCTAGCCACAATCTAGCGCATAAGTGATTGAATTGACTTGGTTGAAAGTGGCATATGTCCGTGCCCACAAACTCGTGATCTTAGGGCAAAACGGCTAGGCCATCGAGTGCAGCTATCACGAGCCGTCTCCTCCGATTCTGTCCCACTGACAGCCCAGGTAGCATCCGGATCGGTCGTCGACACCTTCTCTTGAAGCTTGGGGCTCCCTTCTGAATCTGCCACA
>PKUY01000317.1 GCA_003131705.1 Acidobacteriota bacterium
GGGAAGCCATCGCCGCGATGGACTTCTTCGCAGTGCCAACGATCACGTTCGGCGTACTCTACTGCTTCTTCGTCATCAGTCACGACCGTCGGCGCATCCTGCACTTCAACTTCACGAAGCACCCACGAGCCTGTGTGTCGTTCAGCAGTTGCGGGAGGAGTTTCCATTCGGTCAGCTCCCAGGTTTCTGGTCTTTGACCGGGTCGTTACGATCAGGCTGCCTGATCCAGACCACCTTTCCACCTATCATTCCATCTATAACACGCCCNNTCGCGAGCCGAGGGATCTCTCTTGATCGCGCCCGCGGCGCGTGGCCTCAAGCGCCGGCCCGGGAGGAATCCGCCCACCCAAATGCAGCCGGGTGGGCAAGTTGCGAATTGTGCTTTTATCTCGCACCAGATCGAACTAGCCCGCGATTTCTACTCGACAATGGCTGCCGAGTAGAATTTGACCTATCTCATTCAAAACAAAGGANNTCTACTCGACAATACGGTGAGGGGTTGAACGAACGACGCGATGCGACGATTCATCGCGCCACGCGCCCCCGGCTCTCCCCACCACCGCTATCTCGCTGCATCTTCTCTCCCTCGCGCCCATCAAATAGGTTAGGACGATTCCATCTGACAGATCTCTTCCAGTTCGCCGTAGCAGATGCAGTTCCCCGGTGGATTTGTTATTCTTGAAAGCTCAAACACTATGAAGACCTCCAACGCAGAATGGAAAGGAAAGCTCGCGGGCAAAATGCCGGAAGTTCTGGCTCGCGAAATCGATATTTTCGAGGCGGAAGTCGTCCTGCGGAAGCAGGGCAAGATTGACGAGCGCCTCTTCGCCGAAACGCGCCTCCGAAAAGGAATCTACGGCCAGCGCTACGACAACGGCCAGCGCCACGACGGGAAACAGTCTCAGGAAATGCACTATCCCTCCGGCGATCTCACCAAGGGTCCGAACACCATGTGGGACGCGCCCGGCATGCAGCGCATCAAGATTCCGGGCGGCGGCCTGAACGCCGACCAACTCGAAACTGTCGCCGATCTCGCCGAGGAATATTCGGACACCATCGCGCACATCACCACGCGCCAGGATTTTCAACTTCACTACATTCATATCGATAGCACGCCGAGCCTGATGCGACGTTTGGCCGCCGCGAATATCACCACGCGCGAAGCCTGCGGAAACGGCGTGCGCAACCTGACCGCCTGCCCGNNTAGCGAAATTCTTAATGGGCCATCCCGACACCCAGAATTTCGGCCGGAAGTTTAAGCCCGCATTCAGCGGCTGTTCGCAACACGCCTGCGGCCTCACGAATTTGCACGACCTTGGTTTGATCGCAGAGGAGCGCGTCGAGGACGGCAAAACGAAGCGCGGTTTTCAAATGTTCGTCGGCGGTGGCTTGGGCGCCGTTCCTTACCACGCAAAACTTTTCGACTCTTTTATTCCCGTGGAAGAGTTGTTGCCTCTGTCGCAGGCCATTGCGCGCGTTTTCGCGAGGCTTGGTGAAAAGAAGAATCGCAACCGCGCGCGAATTAAGTTTCTAATTCAAGACTTGGGAATCGACAAATTCAAGGAACTGGTTCTCGAAGAACGCAAGACGCTCCCCTTCGATCCGCGATGGACTGGCTTTATCGAGGAAGCTGAGAAATTCGAGGAAACTCCTTTGCGTCCCGGCGGCGAGTGGCCCTTCGCTCCATCGGAAGCCTTTCAGCGCTGGCTCAACACCAACACGCGCGCGCAAAAGCAGCCCGGTTACGTGGTTGTCACGGTCGCGTTGCCGCTCGGCGACATCACCGCCAACCAGTTGCGGTCTCTAGCGGACATCGTTCGCCGCTTCACGAAAGAAACCGTCCGCACCACGGTTGAGCAGAACTTCGTGATTCGCTGGGTCAGTCAAAGCGATTTGCCCGAGCTATACAACGCGCTACATACCGCGGGCCTTGGTGAGCCAGGCGCGGGCGCAATCGTGGATATCGTTACGTGCCCCGGCACGGACACCTGCAAGCTGGGCATTTCTTCATCGCGCGGGCTGGCTGGAGAGTTGCGCAAGCGACTGCTCGAAAAGAGTTTTGAGTTGGACGAATCGGTTCAACATCTTCACATCAAAATCAGCGGCTGCTTCAATAGTTGCGGCCAGCATCACGTGGCTGATCTTGGTTTTTATGGCGTGAGTCGCAAGATGGCAGGTTTCAATGTCCCGCACTTTCAGGTGGTTCTGGGAGGCGAGTGGGAGCACAACGCGGGCTCCTACGGACTGCCCGTACTCGCCGTTCCTTCGAAGAACATTCCGCAAGTCGTCACGCGATTGACGGAGCGTTACGTCGCCGATCGCACGAAGGGTGAGACTTTCAAAGACTTCGTGAAGCGCATCGGAAAAGTTGAATTGAAAAAAGCGCTCGAAGATCTCGCGCGTCCGCCCGCCGATCCCTCCGACCGTTCGCTCTTCAGCGACTGGGGCGATCCCCGCGAATACACTTTGGGCGATATGGGCATCGGCGAATGCGCGGGAGAAGTCGTGTCCGCAATCGACTTTGAGCTGGTGGCTGCCGAAAGGGAAGTGTTCGAAGCGCAGGTCGCACTCGAAAGCGGCGCAGTCGAGCCTGCGAGAAAGACGGCGTATCTGGCGATGTTGCATGCATCCAAAGCGCTTGTGAAACTTGCGAACCCTCGCGTGTCGGACGACCCTGAAGAAATTCTCAGGGAATTTCGCACCCGGTATTACGACACGCAGAAATTCTGGGATCCTTTCGCGGGCGGGAAATTCGCGAACTATCTTTTTGACGCACACCAGAAACGAAACGAGCCTCACACGCCGGACTACAGTCGCTACCTGATCGATGAAGCTCAGCTTTTTCTCGATGCGGCGCACAGCTTCTACGGCAAATTGGGTACGACGATAACCGTCTAGAAAAGGGACTGCCAGCCTCGTGAATCTTCAGCACGTAAATGTAAGATTGCGAATTAAGCCCGTCGGGGCCGCCGGCCTCGAGCCGTTAATTCCTGTATTTCACCGGTGGATTCAAGGAAGAGTTTTCGAAGAGCTGCTNNCCGTTCCCGCCGGTCCCGGCGTCATCTTGATCGGCCATCAAGCCGACTACAGCGTGGACAACACCGATAACGTCATGGGCGTTCGCTACAATCGCAAGATGGTTCTCGACGGCAACAACCACGACCGCCTGACGCAGGCGACGCGATCCGCTCTCGCAGCCTGCCAGCGTTTGGAAACGGAGCCAACTGTGAACGGCAAGATTCAGTTCAATGGTCAGGACGTGGAAGTCTTCATCAATGACCGCCTCGCTGCTCCGAATACGGACTCCACGCGCGAAGCGACGAAGTCTGAGTTAAATGGTTTCTTCGGGAAGCTATTTCACGGCGCCGACTTTTCCTTGTCACACGAAACCGATCCTCGCCGCCTTTTCGGAGTTTCGGCAAAATCCTCTCGCCTCTTTTCCGTCGCGGATTTACTGAGGAACCTCGCCTCCTAATTTCTCGTCGCTAAGCACTGCCACTCGCCACTAGCCCCTAACAACTGGCCACTTTCTCTAGCTAGCTTTTCTCCGCGACCGATGCGGCATCGAAACAACCTTCGGCTCACCCTTCGACGGATGGCTCGCCGCGAGACTCTTCTTCAGCGCCTGCATCATGTCGATCACTGGCGCCTTCGCAGTCTTCTGCGACGATACCGGCACGGCTTTGCCTTTTAGTTTCGAGTCGACTAATTCGTTCAGACGTTCCTGGAATTCGTCCTTGTAAGCCTCTGGCTTGAACGGAGCCGAGAGGCTCTGGATCAGCTGGTGGGCGAGCTTCACTTCTTCGGGCTTGAGTTTCACGTCGTACGTTTTGCCGTAACCTTCCACGTTTGAAATCTCGTTGACGTAATACATGGTGTGAAGCGTCAAGCCGTTATTTCGTACGCGGATGAATACGGTGTATTCCCTCTGATGCATGCTGACTTTTGCCACTCCGACTTTCTTCGTGTCTTCCAGCGCCTTAATCAATAGCCGGTACGGCTTCTCCGCGTGTGCCTCCGGCATCGCGAGAAAGGACGACTCGAAATAGATGGGATCGACTTCGTTCTCGTCCAAGAACGTGATGATCTCCATGATGCTGCCAGAACTGGGCGTAATCTTCTTGATCTCGTCGCCATCGACAAGAATGTACTGCCCGGTCTCGTATTCATACCCCTTGATAACTTCGGAGCGATCCACGATGCGATTGCAGTGGGGACAAAAAAGCGGTTGCTTCAAACGCGTATTGCACTCTTTGTGAATCTGGTGAAGGTACGTGTGCTTCGTCCGTGCCGCTACGTAGAGACGGACGGGAATAGACACCAGACCAAATGAAATCATGCCTTTCCATACGGAAGCCGCCATGGCAGTACCCTCCCTAGCGAAAGCATACGCCCAGAAACAGCGGGCGCAATCCAGCGAATACCTTATCAGCGCGGAGCTCGAGCGTGTAGACGATTAAAACCTGAGCCCGCCAACGTTATCGGGGTCAGTCATCACCGTGCATGTACGCGGCGGGATTCAATCGATGTAATTCCAGGAATGCGGACTTATACTTCATCCATTATGGTCGGCCTTAGCGACTACAAGCGAAAGAGAAAGTTCGGCGCCACGCCCGAACCAGAGGGCCATCGCCAAAAATCCGCCGAGCCTATCTTTGTTGTGCAACGCCACGCCGCGAGCCATCTGCATTTCGACTTCCGTCTCGAAGTAAACGGAACGCTCGCGTCCTGGGCTGTTCCGAAAGGTCCTCCCGAGCAGCCTGGCGAAAAAAGGCTCGCGATCCATGTGGAGGACCATCCTTTGGAATATGCGAAGTTCGAAGGCGAGATCCCCAAAGGCAACTATGGCGCGGGCAAAGTGCAGATCTGGGATCACGGTACCTTCGAGGTCGAGGGTCCGCCCGGCGCCGCCGCTCAGATCGAACGTGGCGACTTCAAGTTTCAACTAAAAGGCGAGCGACTCAACGGCCGCTTCGTCCTCGTAAAGATGCGGCGTGCGGAGCGGGAAAATGAGTGGCTGCTAATCCGGAAGACGGTTGAGGAACCGCTAGATTCGCCGTCGAACTCCAAAGCGAGCGCGACCGGAAAAACAAAACATACAATTGAGGGCGGGAATCCGGCAAGCATCACCGGCGTCACGAAGGCGACGATGCCGGATCACGTTTCCGTTACGCTTGCGAATCTCACGGACAAACCATTCTCGAGCCCGGAATGGCTGTTCGAAATCAAATGGGACGGTGAGAGATCGCTTGCGTTTGTCCGGGACGGCGAAGTCGAGTTGTGCGCGCGTTCTGGACGTGACATTACGCTCGAATACCCAGAGTTGAAAGAGATCGCGAAGCGCATGAATGCTCGCCGAGCGATCCTGGACGGCGAAATTGTGGTCCTCGATGAATCTGGCCGGTCGGACTTCCTGCGAATTCAGGCGCGCTTCGGCGTTCTGAATCCGTCCGTGGCTTTGCAACGAAAAACCCCGGTCACCTTCTACGCGTTCGACCTTCTTTATTGCGACGGTTACGACCTGCGAAAAGCCGCGCTGGAGGATCGCAAAGAACTTTTGCGCGAACTGCTCGATAACTCCGACCGCGTGCGATTTTCGGATCATCAGATCGAAAAAGGTAATGAGTTGTTTGAGGTTGCGAAGCAGAGGGGCCTTGAAGGAATTATCGCCAAGCGCCGGGACAGCCCATATCCGGGGCGCCGTTCGTCACTATGGCTGAAGCTGAAAAGTGTGCACGATCTGGATGTTGTCATTGGCGGATGGACCGCACCCCGAAAAAGCCGCGACCATTTTGGCGCTTTGCTGATGGGCTTATATGACGGCGACAAACTCGAGTATGTCGGCAGCGTGGGAACGGGCTTCGATCAGGCTCTTCTCGATCGAACATACAAAACTCTCCTAAGGCTCAAACTCGCGAGTTCTCCATTTCGCAGTGAACCGAAAGTTTGCGAAAAAGCTGAATGGGTAAAACCGCAATTAGTTGGACGTGTCAAATACAGCCAATGGACCACCGACAAGAAGTTGCGCCAGCCTGTTTTCCTCGGCTTTCAAGAAGATCGCGACGCGCGGGACTGCCGTTTTGAAGAGGCAGTTGATCCCCGCCCCGACAAGGCTGAAAAGAGGCTTCAAAAACCCGAGGAGGGGGTTCAGGACGCGGAGGCGAAGGAAGTCAGGCGGACGAAACAGCCCGCGCGCGCCACTTCTGCTGCGACAATGTCACCAGAAGCGACAAATCTAGCGCAAGAACTCGCGCAGGGTAGCGGCGAGGCAATCGTCCTGGATCTCGATGGCAAACGTCTGAGTATGACCCATCTAAATAAAATCTTTTTCCCCGAACCGCGGCTGCGCAAGCGTGACATCCTGCTCTATTACCTTCGCGTCGCGCCTTACATCCTGCCTTTTGTGAAGGATCGCCCGCTCGTGCTAAAAAGATATCCGAACGGAATCAACGGCAAGTTTTTCTTTCAGAAGGAAGCTCCGCCGTCGCGCCCGGATTGGATTCGCACGGTGATGATCGACTCGAAAAAGCGAGGCGGGAAGATGCCCTACTTTCTCGCGGATGACGCCGCCGATCTGCTTTACCTCACCAATCTGGGCTGCATCGATCACAATCCATGGTCCAGCCGCTTCGACGACGAGGAACATCCCGATTACATTTTCTTCGACCTGGATCCTACGGACGGCACAAAATTCGACGCGGTGCTCGAAGTCGCACGCGCCATCCATGCGAAGTTGGATAGCCTGGGCGTTCGCAGCTACATGAAGACATCGGGAGCCTCCGGTTTTCACATCTACGTACCTTTGGAACGCCAATATACCTACGAGGAGGGCCGGCTGTTCGCGGGAGCCATCGGGCAGCGTGTGCAAGCCGAATTGCCGAAACTGGTTACCTTCGAGCGCACGCTGAGCAAGCGACGGAAGGGCACCGTGCTCATCGACACGATACAGAATGCGCGTGGGAAACCCCTCGCGGCGGTATATTCTTTGCGTCCATTCCCGGGAGCCCCGGTCTCGGCTCCCATTTCTCCTCGCGAGCTGGGAGAAAGAATTCGCCCTGCGCAATTCAACATCGAGACAATATTCAAACGACTGAAACAGACAGGGGATCTGTGGGCGGATTTCTGGGAGCATCGTCAGCGGTTGCAGGATGCTGTAGAACGAGCGGTTTGATCCGCCCCTCCGATTGCTTTATTTACTTGTCAAAGATCAGTTATCAAAGATCGGGTCGGCCTTTCGTCAAGAAAGACGAACTCCGAAAATGTTGCGATTAGAAACGATAGCGATCGTTTGTTTTGAATACGTTAAGCGGAATTCTAATAACGGGATGTTGCGATTAGAAAACTGGATATTGGCGGCCGTCAGGAGGCGAAGCAAGGAGGCGGCGTCGCAATTGGCGAAAGCCTTCTTTCGGGCTGTCGACATCTTCCTTCCTCCTGTTGTTCTTTAGTCTGCCGCGCTTAGTCAATACTCGAGTTCGATCTGCGAGGCCGGGAAAAGCCTCAGGTGCTCCCGGCAAAATGTGGCCGGGAACACCTGAGCTACATTAAGGTGCGACCCAGCGCTCGGCCTGGACTCCGGCGGCGCGCCAGCCATTTGCCTTATGCACGGTAAATACAAAATGCTCTGAACGCGCGATTTGACAGGAGCATTTCCAGGTGGACTTGCAGACTGTACGAAAGTGTAGATTCGGGCCACGCACGAAAAACCCGAACTGCAAAGTTGAATCTGGCGGAAGTTTTTCCAGCTGTGCTCGTCCTTGTTCGCTCCACAGCTTTTTCTTCCGTCGCTGGCCTTCGTTCATCGGAAACGTCGGCATCATTCGAAGCCCGCTACGCGCCATGGCCGTACCCGACCAATCATGTGGTCCAACGATACCCGGGACTAAGAAGTGACACCTCGTCTACGCGGCTTGCAAACGGCCCCATTACCGATTGTTTGACGGGGTGCGCGAGGGGCGATTCCACGATATAATCAGGGGCTGTGCTGTCATTCAATAACATCTCGATGCGGTTCGGCGCGAAGATTCTCTTCGAAGATGTCTCGTGCACGTTTTTTGAGAATCGGCGTTACGCGATTACCGGCCCGAATGGCGCCGGTAAGTCGACGCTGATGAAGATCCT
>PKUY01000191.1 GCA_003131705.1 Acidobacteriota bacterium
GGGAACATCAGCAAACAGTGCCTCCGCTAGTTCCGCCTTGATTGGCTCGAGTTGATCCGCTGTCAGTGCGGTGCGGAGTGCCCGAACCCCGCAGGAGATGTCGAAGCCCACACCTCCTGCCGAGATAACGCCTCCCTCCTTGGGATCAAAAGCGGCGACTCCGCCGATTGGGAATCCGTAGCCCCAATGGGCGTCGGGCATGGCATAGGCTGCCCTCTGGATTCCCGGCAGTGTTGCGACGTTAGTCAGCTGTTCGCGAACCTTGTCATCCATTCCCTCGATCAAGGGCTTGCTCGCATATACGATACCCGGAACGCGCATCTGCCCGGTGGGTTCGATCCACCATTCGTAGTCGGATTTTCGGGTCAGCAATTGGGTATCCATGACCACACTCCAATCGAGTCATACATCGACAATGCATTGCGCGAGCCAACGCCCCGCACTGTCGCACTCGACCTTGAGATCCGTGACCGTGGCTCCTTTGGCTTCGACGGCTAGCTGATGGCGTTCTGGGTCAATAGCCTCCCCGACGAGCGTTCCAATGAGCGAAAGTCCCGACAGAACGACGCTGTAGCTGCTAAACAGCATGTTCCGCACTGCCATCTCGTAGATGATGGTATTGAGCCAGCTTACCAACAGAAGTTCCAGGTCTGGGGCGTCGCAATGAATCTCGATCCGCTCTGACTGGCGCACACTGGAAACGTCAGCCACAACAGCGGTGAGCGCAATTGCGGCTTGCTCAAATGCCTCTTCAGCTGAGCGTCCGAAGCCGCGGACTCCGATATCAGCGCCATGCGAATAGTGTTCCCAACTCGCCACAGTTTCTCCGGTATGTCATATCGAAAGTCGGCTTGCACTATTTACGGCCCTTCGCCGCTTGTGCCCGAGCGGGGTTCGGACGTGCGAGGTGGTAGCTGAACCAATTCGCGGCAAGGCGCGATACCTCTTCCAGCGTTCCCGGTTCTTCAAACAGATGGGTCGCACCTTGAACGATAACCAATTTCTTCTCGGGACATTCTAGCCTCGCCAGTGCTTCCCGGTTCATACCAATCACAGGCTCGTCGTCCCCTCCGACGATGAGGAGTGTCGGGGCGCGAACAGCGTCCAGAGCACCTTGCGCGAGATCTGGCCTTCCTCCACGCGATACCACCGCCGAGATCACACCGGGCATCTGTGACGCCGCCACAAGGGCGGCGCCTGCTCCCGTGCTGGCTCCGAAGTAACCTAGTTGAAAGTCCGAGGTGCCCGGATTACCCATAATCCACCGGGTTGCATCGACCAAGCGCTTCGCAAGAAAAGGTATGTCGAAACGCAGCTCGCCTGTGTATTGATCGATTGACTCCTCTTTGCGAGTCAGCAGGTCAAATAGCAAAGTGGCGATTCCTCGAGAGTTAAGCACCTGTGCGACATAGCGGTTTCGCGGACTATGGCGGCTGCTGCCACTTCCATGGGCGAAAAGGACCAGCCCGCTCGCGCCCTTGGGGATAAATAATGTGCCCTGCAGCGTCGCTCCCTCGACGTCGATGGAAACCTCACTCTTCGTGCCCCCTCCTTCTGACGTTCCACTTGGAATCACGTTCAAGCCGCCTCTTGTCTCCGGCGGATCGTCTTGTCCAACGATCTGAGCAACCGGCTGCGCCGCTCGATGAAGAAGTCTCATCACTTCCTCATCTGCCACTTGCGAGAAGTCCTCATAGAACTGGCCGATGGCATAGAAATCTTCCGGCGTTTGCACACAGATGAGTTCATCTACTTCCTGTCTGAGACGGTTACAAGTTGATAGCGGAGCTACAGGGACGGCGACCACGAGCCGGACAGGTTTCATCTGCCGAAGGGCGCCAATGGCCGCGCGCATGCTGGATCCCGTAGCAATGCCGTCGTCCACAAGAATGACTGTGTGTCCCTGAACGATCAGGGGTTGACGACCGCCCCTGTAGACTTTTTCGCGGCGTTCGACTTCCTTTCGAACATTCGCCGTGATCCGTTCCACTTCCGCGTCGGAGATTCCCACTGCTTCCGTGATTTCCCTATCGAGAATGCGCACCCCGCCGCTGGCGACCGCCCCGAAGGCTAACTCCTCTTGTCCGGGAACGCCCAGCTTGCGCGACACGAAAACATCCAGAGGGGCGTCCAGTGCTGCTGCGACCTCAAAGGCCACGGGAACACCACCGCGCGGGATTCCAAGTACGACTACATCCTTGCGGTTTCTGTACGCCCCTAATCGGCTGGCGAGCCTGCGGCCCGCATCCGCTCGATTTGCAAAAATAGTCTCTTCTGTTTCGCGGTCCACTGGCACGTTCACCCCTCTCGATTGCTGCGGTGCAGCTGAAGCAACCCGTTACCGCCTAGACAGCGGCACGTGCTTCGCGTGCCGGCCCCAGAGTCTTGGAAATTTCCGCTAGAGTTTTTGCCACCATGCCAGCCGGAGCATGCAACGCGATATCGGCTTGGGCCACCATGCCGATGCAACGTCCCTGAGCGTCTATGACGGGAATCCTGCGGATTTGGTGCTTTTGCATCAGCTTCTCACAGTCTTCCAGCGTGTTTTCAGGCGTGCATGTGACTGGGCTGCTTGTCATGAGTTCTGCCACCCGAGTGGCTTCGGCAGGCTTCGCGTTTGCGACGACGATGCAACACAAATCGCGGTCGGTTACGATGCCTTCCAGTTTCTTAACTGCGCCGTCGGAAACCACCGGCAAAGCGCCGACCCCCCGATCTTTCATCAGCTTGGCAGCAGCCTGTGCCGTGTCCGATGGCGTGCACCAAATGAGGTCCCTTGACATGATCTCTTTTACCAGCATGTTCATCCTCCTGACCTGCCTCTCGATCGAATCGAATCCGATCGTAGGTCTTCTTTCTACGCGTATCGGTTTGGAGAAGATGTGATTGGAATCACAGTCAGCAGAGCTTGGGCGAATTACTTTCGAGCCGTGATGGGATTAATTGAAATGAAAGAACTCAGCCATTGTCAAAGGAGCGACAACATGCGGACCCAGGCGGATACAAACGAAGCCTTGCCGCCTCTTGTTTCGGCGAGAAAATCCGAGATTCCGACCGGAAGCAGCTCAGAGGAGTTGGAGAGAACGGCGCTACAGTACTCATCTCGCCTCCATCGCATAGCGTTCCGTCAGCTTGGCAATCATGAGGATGCGGAGGATGCTGTTCAAGATGCTCTTGTTTCCGCTTTTTGCCATCTTTCACAATTCGAGGGTCGCGCTCAGATGTCGACGTGGCTCACCCGAATTGTCATAAACTCTGCCCGCATGAAAGCGAGGCGACGGCCCAGGCAAGCGGTCTTGTCGATCGACGAAATGAGCAAACAGCAAGGGGACGCAATCTGGGACCAATTTCCCTATTCTGGACGTAGCCCCGAGGAAGCGTGCCGAGAGCGGGAGCTTCGAGAGTTGTTGCATGCACAACTGAGGTGGCTCTCCTCCCAGTTTCGCGAGGCGCTGCAGCTATTTTATGTGGATGGTCTTACGACTAGGGAAGCTGCTCAGATATTGGGAATCACCCACAGTGCTCTGAAATGCCGGGTTAGTCGCGCGCGCCCAACTCGTCTCCAACTGTCGAAGTAGGTACCTTCAATGCGGGCGTAGCCCCGAGGAAATGTCCGCGCAGAATCTATAATGAAACAAATCTGCATCCGGTTTTACGCGCAGTTGAATGACTTTCTTCCACCCGAAAGAAAGAAGCAAGCCATTTCGTCCACCTTCGTTGTCAGTGGGTCTATAAAAGACACCATCGAAGCCATCGGTGTTCCGCACACCGAGGTGGACTTCATCCTTGCAAATGGCGAGCCGGTGGATTTTGGCTATCGTGCCCAAGATGGCGATCGAGTCAGTGTTTTTCCCAAGTTTCGATCCATCGACATCGGCCCGCTTGCGCATTTGCAGCCCGTGACGACCGGCGAGAAACGTTTTGTCGCCGATGGGCATTTGGGCCGGCTCGCAGCGTATCTTCGGATGTTAGGGTTCGACACCCTCTATCGAAGCGATTATCGGGATGAAGAAGTAGCTCGCCTGTCTTCGAGTGAAAACCGCATTTTGTTGACCAGGGATTGTGGGTTGCTGAAGCGCAATGAAGTCAGGTACGGCTATTATGTGCGAGGGACTGAGCCCGCCCAACAGTTGGTTGAAGTGTTACGCGAGTTCGATCTAATCCCAGAAATCATCCCATTTCGCCGATGCATGCACTGCAATGCGCTACTCCATGCGACTCGGAAGGAGTCCATCCTGCAGCGTCTTTTGCCGGAGACGGCGAAGTACTTTGAAGAGTTTTACTCTTGTCCCGGCTGCAAGAAAGTCTACTGGAAGGGCTCTCACTACCGCCGGATGACGCGCTTCATCGAGAGTGTCACGTGATTGTCGGAGGCAGCCTCTTCTAGGCTGCCTCCGACAATCACCTTTGGCTAGATTCCGTTTGGGGCTCAGGCTACCAAACCGTCCTTCTTCTTCAGAATGTCCCGCAAAAACCATTCGTGCTTTTCGTGGATTTGAACGACCCGGGAAAGCAAATCGACCGTACCGGGATCGTTGCTTTCGTCGGCGGACTTGGCTGCCTCCCGCATTTCCTTGATAATCACAAGCAGGTTTGCATCAGCGTCTTCAATCGCCTCGCGCATGGACTGGTTGGCGGACGCCGATTGGACGCTGGCCGCTTCCTGCATTTGCCGCAATTGGACGTTTTGCACATCTTGCCCGATCATGCGTACGCGTTCCGCGAACTCGTCGGCCGTGCCCAACACGTCCTTGGCGAATTCGTCGAACATCAAATGCAAGTCTCGGAACAAAGGGCCAAACGTCTGCCAATGATAATGTTTGTAGTTGGCATAAAGAACGAGCGCGTTTGCAACCTGACGCTGCAAATACTGCACGACCGGATGATCTTCCCGATTTTCCTGCGATACATCTTTTGCCAGAGCGGTACGCGTGGCAGGCATAACCTAACCTCCCTCAGATTTGTGTTCTAAAACTCCCGAATAATGGACCAATATAGGTGACGGGTATATGCAGTCAGTGATCTCGGTCACACCTACTTATCCCTAGTAATAGGCTGCAATCCACACCGATCTTCCGGTTGTTCGCTTACAAGGCTTTGACTGTCTCTTCAATTCTTTTTGCAATCGTGGCGTAGTCTTCACCCTGCAGCTGTAGTGGCGGACCGAAAACGACTTCGACACGTCCCGGTCGCGGCCAGTGCGTGTGCCGGTGGAGCACCTTCTCCACACCCAGCAATCGGACGGGCACCAGGGGCACTCCTAGCCGACCAGCGATCAGGCCGACGCCCGGCTGGAAGGAGTGGATCTCCCCGGCTTCTGTGCGCTCGCCTTCCGGGAAGTACAAGATGGACCAATTGTCGCTAACCAAGTCCCCAAGATACCTGAGGGATTGGCGAGCACCGATTTCGGTCTGAGGAAGCGGAAATGCATTGAAGAACAATGCAACCAACCAATAGATGAGGCTTTCGCGAAGCCATTCAAACCGCGTGTGGCGCTCGGGCCAGAAGTGGGCATCGAAGTACTCTTTCCACATGGCCACAGCCATACGGCGTCGAAAGCGGCGAGGTACAGCGGACAGGATCAGAGGCGTATCTAGATGGCTCTGGTGGTTTGAGGCAAAGATGACGGGACCTTCAAGCGAAGCCAAATGCTCCAGACCCGCGATGTGAGCATGCGCAAACATCCGAGTGAGTGGCAGCCACAGTGTATTGAGCGCCACATTTCGAATAAGCCTTGCAGGCCAGCGGCGGCTCCACATTGGAACTTCTTCGGGCTTCGGGGGCGCGGTGATTTCAGCCAGTGCGGAGACCGTGCGTGCGCCGGTCAATAACGATTCGTCGATGCTGCTATCGAACCGCCGCTCCAAATCAACCATGAGTTCCACGCGATCAAGTGAACTCAAACCGAGTTCATCTAGCGTGGTTGCCGAGGTTATGGTCCGGTGCGGGGCATATCTCTGCAGAAGGTCGATGATCCGGTCTTGACCGGACGCCGCTACTGCTGAGGCGCCACTCTCCACCCACGACTGGATCTCACGGTGCTTTATCTTTTGCGTGCCTTCCGTCCGTGGCAGCCGATCGCTCGGCCAAACCGAGACATTCCGGATTTTCTGGTGATCTTCGAGTCGCAGATTGGCGCGGCGAATGATTTCGTCCGTATTAGCGCCGCCTTCGACCACCAGAACGGCGTGCACGCGGTCTTTGCCGACCACGGCGGATTCCCGCACGCCCGCTAGCTGATTGAGTACATTCTCCACATCCTCGGGGAAGACGTTCAGCCCTTCTGGTGTGACAATCATTTCCTTTTTGCGTCCCCGAATCGTCAGATTACCGGCCTCGTCAAACGTCCCGATGTCACCAGTGCGAAACCATCCGTTTTCGAATGCCAAGGCGGTCTCGTCCGGAGCGCCGTAGTAGCCAGACGTCACACTTTCACCCCGCACGAGGATTTCACCGTCCGGCGCAATCTTTACCTCCACGCCAGCTACGGGCTTGCCGACTGTGCCTTCCGCAATGGCAAACGGGTTGTTGAAGGTAACGACAGGCGCGGTCTCAGTGAGTCCATAGCCTTGAATGACCGCGAATCCAAGCCCAGACCAATACTCCTCGACCTCCCTTGTGAGCGGTGCCGCTCCGACGATAAAAGCCCAGAACTTCCATCCAAGCGACCAATGTACGCGACGGTATCGCCACCAGCGGAAGACCCAATGGGCTGTACCCGAAGGCAGGCCAGCTGTTTCTTGAAATTGTGTCAGAAGGTGTTTCCGCAGCAATTCGAGAATCTTGGGAACGCCGACGAGTACCGACACGTGCTGGCTACGAATCTGCCGCACGATTTCGTGCGGGCTATAGCCATGCATGAAGACCGCGGTTCCGGGAATAATCGGCACGAGGAACATCGTGACGACCTGACCAAACATGTGACTCAGCGGAATCAGGCTTAGGAAGCGCAGAGGGAGTACAGGTCGGAACCATTTGCGGTAGGTGCGAATAATCTGCTCAGGCGACACAATGTCAGCCAGAATGTTACGGTGTGTGATCAACACTCCTTTTGGCTCGCCGGTGGCACCCGACGTAAAGACAATCTCGACAAGATCGTTTTTGTCGATCGAGACAGACGGAATCTCGCACTGCGTAGTGGGCCATTCAAGGTCACGAAGACGGCAAACAGGCGCTCCCCCTTCCTCGGCGGGCAGATGAACTTCCTCTCCGATCAGAATCATTCGGACATCGACGATCTGTTGGACGCGGTGCAGAAAACCGGCTGAAGCTCGGAAGTCGATCGGCACAACGATCACACCCGCAAGCACACAGCCCCAAAACGCAGTGATCCACTCAGGGCGGTTTTCGGACCAAATGATGACCTTGTCGCCTTTACGGATGTTCTGTCCAGCCAAGCGTGCGGCGAAATGACGCGCGGCAAGGCCCACTTGCGCGTACGCATATTTCCATCTCCGATAGCCGTCATCGTATTGAAGGAATTCGACCGGAGAGTCGGAGAACTCGGCGAATAGATCAACCAGGGTCCGGCGAGGTTCCGTCGCTGTGATTGAGTTGTTCTTCGACACGGGGCTATCCCAACACCAACCGACAGGAAGCTTACAACGCTCGCATGTTTGCCATGTCTTCCTGTTCGGGACACACGACGATCAGTCTTTCGATACAATCGTCACCGGACACGATAATTTCCTCGGTTGTGGTCATAGCACCGTATCGTCATGGCTGAAGGTTGATTCCATACTTTCTTTTTATCTCGGCTCTCCGCCTACTGCTGTGACTGCAATCACAGGATCGATGACAAAAGCGATGCCCCAGGAAGAAGCGAATCAACGGAGCAAGGCTTCGATCGCGGCCAGCATGCGGCACTGGTCTCCATTTCAGTAACTATCAAGAACATGGTACGGGAGTACTCTGGTCACTACAATGAACGGTCAGCCACTGTAGTTGCATGAAGAGAACAGTCGTGTGGCTTACCGATCAGCAGACCAAGGAATTGGGAAGGATGTCGAAGCGTTCCTTGGCTCCCATCTCAGCCTTGGTGCGAGAGGCCGTGAAGGACTTCCTGCGACGGATGCGGGACCGACCGGGCCGCAAAGCTGCCAAGCGCTAACCCCACCCAAGCCAAAATAGCGTCGGGGTTTCAGAAACTGTCGAGGTCCGTTCACGGGAGCTCCTGGTGCTGGAATCTCGCGATGCTCTTGTGCAAGCGAGGCGCCCTAGGAATTCTGCCATCACAGTGCTTGCAATCCATCAGAACCGAACCCTAAACGCACTGTCAAAAATAGCCGTAGTGCACTATAGTGCATGTCTGGTATCTACTACAAATGGTTACGACAATCGAAGCCACCCGGGCTATGCTAGTTCTCGATTCCACTCGCCCGGCTTGTTCCATGAGATCCCGATTGTACCCTTGAACTCACCGCCGCGCGCAGGTGAAGAGGTCATTGCCGCCGCACTCCCGTGAGTTCTCGATCAGGGAACGGCTGTCACTTGAAGATGTGACCTGTGTCACCGCCGCCCTTCACCCAGCCCAATATCTTTAAGCCGACAGCCTGGAAGGCAACCCGAACTGGCCACCAAATCGCGAGGAATTGACGAACATGATGAGGGCGTGATGAAGCAGACCTTTGCCATCGGCATCGGAGGTGCAGCCGGACAGGGTGTCGCCACCCCGGGCGACATTTTCGCAAGGATCTTCAGCCGGCGCGGCCTCCACCTCAACGCCTATAATGCCTATCAGTCAATCATTCGCGGCGGCCACACATTTCTCACCATTCGCGCGGGCCCGGAAAAGGTTACCAACATGGGTGACCGCATCGACCTGCTCATTCCCCTCAACCAGGACAGCATGGATCGCCACCTGAACTTCCTCACTGCAGGCGCCTCGTGTATCTACAATGCCGACACGATTAAGCCCGGCTCTGCCGCTGACGGCGTGCAGCTCTGCCCACTTCCGGTTTCAGAGTTGGCTGACATCACGCGCAACAAGGTTGCCCAGAACACGCTCGCTCTCGGCGCCGGCCTCAACATGATGGGTATCGACTTCCAGGCGCTGGGAAAAGTCCTCATAGAGCAGTTCGGGAAGAAGGGCGAGGCCGTGGTCGCCGAAAACGTCGCAGTTGCGCGGGCCGGCTATGATTACGCCACCTCTAACTTCAGGCCATTTCCGAGTTCACTTCCCATGACTGACAATCGCTTCGCGGTTCTGAGCGGCAACGTTGCGTTGGCCATGGGAGGCGCAGCAGCGGGCGTGAAATTCTACTGTGCTTATCCAATGAGCCCTTCGACGGGCGTTCTGCACTGGATGGCGGCCCACGCACGCAAGGCTGGCATCATGGTCCGGCAGGTGGAGGACGAAATCGGCGTGATTAACATGGCCATCGGTGCGGCTCACTCAGGCGTCCGCGCTATGTGCGCTACCTCCGGCGGCGGCTTCGCCCTGATGAGCGAGGGCCTCGGCATGTCCGCCATGATCGAAACCCCCGTCGTAGTCATCAACTGTCAGCGCGCTGGCCCGTCCACCGGCGTTCCCACCAAGACCGAGCAGGGCGATCTCTGGCAGATGCTCGGCGCTGCATTTGGCGATTATCCCCGGATAATCGCAGCTCCGTTGGACATCGGCGATTGCTTCAAGCTCATCCCCGAGATATTCAACGTCGCCGACCGCTTCCAGTGCCCAGGACTCGTGCTTTGCGATCTCCTCTTGTCGGAAGGTCGCCTCAGCGTCCATCCAAACGACCTGGATTTCAGCCCGCCCATCGATCGCGGCGAGCTCATCACCACCGCCAATGGTGCCCCCTCTGCGGCTCCCCCAAACGGCGGCTACAAACGCTACAAAATCACCGACAGCGGCCTTTCACCTCGCGCCGTTCCCGGCGTGCCCGGTTACATTCACACGGTGGCCACCGATGAACACCAGGAAGACGGCGTAATCATCAGCGATGAGTTCACCAATTCCATCAAGCGCCGCGCCATGATGGAGAAGCGCATGCGCAAGGTCGCAGGCATTGAAGCCGCCATTCCCCCACCCGCGCTTTCAGGTCCGACCAACGCTGATGTCACCTTGATCGGCTGGGGTTCAACCAAAGGGGTAATCGAGGAAGCTTGTGAACTCCTCAACGAACAAGGAATCTCTGCCAATCAGCTCCAGATCCGCTGGCTAGTGCCACTGCATGGCGAAGCCATTCTCGAAATCCTGCGAGGCTCGCGCCACACTATCNNTTCGCAAGTACGACGGCGAACCTTTCATGCCCCACCACATTGTTGACTCAGTGAAGGAACAGCTCGCCGGGAAAACGAAACTCTCCGTTCCCATGCACGAGATCATGGTCTGAGGAGGAGACGCACATGGCAACCAGTGTAAAGGGTGCGAGTCAACTGACCATGGCCGAGCTGAAAGGCAAAGTCGATCCCGACTGGTGCCCCG
>PKUY01000041.1 GCA_003131705.1 Acidobacteriota bacterium
CAGGAGATTGTCCATGTAATGTGGCCATCCCTGTTATGTGCCCGACCGACCGCAGTTGGCACATTTCTAGCCGTAAGCCACCCTCCGCGGACACATAACCACACCGATTCGCGCAATGATCTCCTTCGACTGGTTTTTCAGAAAGGAGATTGCTGTGCTCAACCATTATTTCGTCCGTCCCACCACTGTAGACCGAATCCGAGCATCCTGGATCGGCAAAGGAATCGAGCGTTACGTTGTCTGGCTGACTGAGCAGCACTACGCTGCTCGAAATGTGTCCTTCCGCGTACCGGTCTTGGTCCGCTTCGGAGAGTTTGCACGAACATCTGGTGCGAACAAGTTGGACGACCTGCCGGCGTACGTCGAACCCTTCATCGAGGATTGGCTGAATCGCCGCAAGCGAGAATATTCAGAATCCCAGTGCTCGGTCGCAGCCCGAGAGCTTCGCAACCCGATCTGGCAGCTGCTTCGGTTGGTTCTTCCTAATCTAGGGAGTGACACCAGAATTGCTCCCGATCCGTTCACCGACGTGGCTCCCGGCTTCTTTGATTTTCTGCGCCGCGAACGGGGTCTTCGTGAGACCACAATTGTCCAATACCGCCACTATCTGCGACGGCTCCAGGACCACCTGCAAAAAATCGGGCAATCGTTATTGCCCGATCTGCCGCCAATAGCTATCAGTGGTCTCATCACCGAGAGCGGGCAAACCCTCGATAAACGCTCAGTGCATAGCTTGTGCAGCATTCTGAAAGTGTTTTTCAGATACCTCTACCGCGTCGGCCTTATGACGCGCGACCTGAGTAAGGCAATTGAATCACCGCGTCGATACCGCTTGTCGAATTTGCCGCGCTCGATTACCTGGAGTGAAGTGGAGCAAATGTTGCTGAAAATCGACCGGCGAAGTGCGATTGGCAAACGCGACTATGCAATCCTCCTACTCCTGGTGACCTATGGTCTGCGCAGTCACGAAATCGGAGCATTGACGCTCGACGATATTGACTGGAAACGCGATCGCCTGGACATTCGCGGCCGCAAGGCAGGGCATTCGACAGCCTATCCTTTGGCACCGACTGTCGGCGAAGCACTTCTCGATTATTTGAAACAGGCCCGCCCGCAAACAACCAGCCGAGCCGTATTCATTGGCGCCTACGCCCCCTACACGCCACTATCACGCGTAGCTGTTTCGATGCGGGCGAAATGTCATCTCCGCAAAGCCGGAATCAGCGTTTCCCGCCCAGGCTCGCACACGCTGAGACACACCTGCGTTCAGCATCTTGTCGACTCCGGCTTCTCCCTCAAGACAATTGGAGATTTTGTGGGGCACCGAACTCCGGACGCCACGAAAATTTATGCCAAGGTTAACGTCGAAGCGCTTCGGCAAGTAGCTCTCGGAAACGGCGAGGAGGTCCTATGAAGAACAGGGCGAAGGGACCTTTGGCCGATAGCATTGAGTTGTACCTTGGGCACAAGCATGCACTTGGCAAGCAGTTGGCCAAAATCGGGCCAATGCTTTATCTGTTGGATGGATTCCTGCTCGCGCATGGGGTTGTGGAAGTCCGTCAAATCACGCCAGTGCACATCAGCGGCTTTGTAGCTTCCCGGCCCCGTCATTCACCACGCAGCTATAACGGGCTTATTGGAGCACTGCGCGGGCTGTTCGATTGGATGGTGGTCCACGAGATACTGGTCGAATCTCCCCTGCGCTGCGAAATTCGGCGTGTCACCGCTACCCGACGACCATTCCTCTTCGGTGTAGAGCAAGCACGCCGCCTTCTCGAAGTAGCTGCGCAGTTGCCCAGCAACCCGCGTGCGCAATCTCGGGGAGAGACTTACAAGATGATCTTCGCACTCCTGTATGGGTTGGGACTTCGCGTCGGTGAAGTATCTCGGCTGTGCCGCAAGGACGTCGATCTCGATAGTCAGCTTCTGATAATTCGGCAAACAAAGTTCGGGAAAGATCGTCTCGTACCCTTTGGTCCAAAGATGGCCAGCGAGATCACCGGTTTTCTGCAGCGCGAAGAATCGCGGTTTGGTCAGATTTCACCCGACTCCGCCGTGTTCTCCTTCTACAAGCGGCAGCGAAAGCCAATTGGAACCAACACCATCAGCTGGGCATTCCACAAGCTATTGCCCAAACTACAGCTCGTGGTTCCCTCAGGCGTGGCGTCGCCCCACCTGCACTGCCTTCGTCATTCCTTTGCTGTCGGAACGTTGCTGCGGTGGTATCGGGAAGGCATCGACCCCATGTCACGACTGTTCGATCTTTCCACTTTCCTCGGCCATGTGAGTCCATCCTCGACAGCAGTCTACTTGACGATCACGACAGAACTGTTGGAGTGCGCCAGCACCCGCTTCGCGGTCTTCGCGGAAAACAGCCGCAAAGAGAGTGTCCGATGATCCCAAGTACACTTTCGCTTGGCTCGATCCTGGCGTCATTCTTTAACGACTACCTGAAGCTTCAACGGGGACTGCGACCGAACTCGATCACCAGCTACGCGGATGCGATGCGCCTGTTCCTGCAGTTCGCGGCGGCATCGAGTAAGAAAAACGTTACCCAGCTGGGCCTCGACGATCTTGAGGCAGACGTCGTGTGCCAGTTTTTGAACTCACTGGAGGAAAACCGAACCAACTCGGCCCAGTCGCGCAACCAACGGTTGGCGGCGCTCCGCACCTTCTTTGAGTATGTAGGGCAGCGATTTCCAGAGCGGCTCGGTCAAGCTCAGAAGGTTGCCGCTATTCCGAGGAAGCGCGTTCAGCCTCCCGAGACTATTTTCCTTGAACGCGATGAGATAGAAAGCACGCTGGCCAGACTGCCCGCCGATGGACGCCATGTTTTGCGCGATCGAACTCTATTGCTCTTCCTGTACAACACAGGAGCTCGCGTGCAGGAGGCGGCAGACCTCCGGGCAAGCGATCTTCACTTCGCTCCCACACCGCGTGTACATCTTCACGGAAAGGGAGATAAATGGCGAGTCTGTCCGCTCTGGGAAGAAACGGCAGCCCTGCTCAAGCGGCTGTTGACTGAAAATGCGGGAGGTCCACCAGATCGCCCAGTCTTCACCGGCGCAACGGATATCGCTCTGACCCGATTCGGGATCTACAAACTTGTTCGCCGGTACACCATGCAGATTATCAAAAAGGGATCGGACGGTCGCTCAAGGGCGGTCTCTCCTCACGTCTGGCGCCACAGCACCGCCGTGCATCTCCTTGAAGCAGGCGTCGAGGTGAACGTTATTCGTGCTTGGCTCGGCCACGCAAGCTTGGAGACAACCAACCGGTACGCCGAAATCACGCTCCGTACCAAACGGGCCGCTCTGGAAAAGTGCGTCGTTCCGGCCACCCCAGACGAGAGGATTCCACGGAAACCCG
>PKUY01000040.1 GCA_003131705.1 Acidobacteriota bacterium
AAACGTTGGGACACTACTGATCTCCAGTTAGGCCTAACGACTATGAAGAGCCCGCGTGGGCGGTAGCCATTTCAGCTCATAGCGATTTCGATCTCGAGTTGTATTTCGGCTCGCACCACATCTGTCAAATACGACGTCCTTCTGTCGCTGAAAGAATACTCACCTGCAGAAGTGACGACCCGATGCGAAACTTGGACTTCTCCTCCAACCGGGCGGCGAAAACGCGGGAATTGTCAATATATGTGCCGTTCATCGAGCGCAAGTCATGTAAGAGAATGGCGTCGCGCCTCACTTCCACGGCGCAGTGCAAGCGTGATATCTCCGGGTCGTCAATTTCTATGTCGGCGCCTCCACCCAGCCGTCCTATCGTCACGAGTGGCCGAGACAATTGGCATTCAATCCCCTGCGATGAACCCGTGAGGACGGAGATCTTGATGGTTGTGCCCTGCGGGAGCGACAGGCTTGTTGTTTCCGGATTCAGAGTGCCGCCGAGCCTGGAGCCCTTGGATCTGTCATGTGGCGAACTTACTGCAATCGTTGGTGGACCCGGCCCGGTAGGGACCATATCTAGCTCCACGGCGCAAGTGCACATCCAGCACCTGACCTGTGAGGGGCTCTGGTTCGCGAATTGCTTCTCGTCCAAGTCCAGCTTTGCGCCGCAATTAGGGCAATGGATCCGCATTTGCCATTGATTTTAGCATTCGGGTTAATAGGCCGCGATGCGACTTTCAACTGAGGTTCCAAGTCGAAACGACTCGTTTTCGGGTTCCAGAAGAGCGAAAACTAGTCGGGCCCTGGCACAATTGCTAATCATTTCGATGGCGAATAGTGTGGCAAGAAGCCATATCCTCGTAGGCGCCCACCCCCCCTGTAACCACAGCGCATTCCCTGGAAACTTTTTGGTCCGAGCTTTCGGCGCTTCCGCGCTGGCGAACGGGGCGGGCCCGTACGCCAAGCTGTCCTCCACGCCGGGCAACGCGAGTTCGTTTTCCGCACGATGTGGAGTCTTCCCGACTTAGCGGCGGCACGGACAGCGTGGAGAGGATGAGACTTGTGGGTGAGGGAAGGTTGACTCAGTTCCCCTTTTCTTGAGCCGCGCCCACATCCGTACGAGCAAGAGGGTAGCCTAACTGTTCCCATCGAGTCAGGCCACCCTTCAATGCTTTCACCTTGTCGTGGTCGTAACCGAGTTCCCACATCTCCAGCACCATCGGCGCACTATCTTCTTCGTGGGGGCAATTGCAGTAGAAGACAATCACTTTGTCGCCAGGCAACGCACTGAGCGACTGATCCTGTTCGCGGGCATCGACCGTGGGATCATAGGGAATGTTCACGGCTCCCTTGATGTGCTCGGCTGCGTAAACCTCGGAATCGTCAGTATCCACGAGCACTACGTTTCCCTTGTTCTTCGCCAGGCGCTCGACCTCCTCACCAGTGATACGCGGCACCTGCGGAAAGGGCTCTTTGTCTTTCGCGGATGCGGAAGCGCCCTGGCCTGTTTTTGCGGAAGGCGCCTGCTGGGGATACTTTGGCAAGGCGCTGGAGGAAAGCGCCGCCGGCATCAGCATGAGCGTTCCGAGCAGAAAGACCGCAAAGAATTGAGGCTTCATATGCACTTCCTACTGCGGCAGGCGCGGGGCTTGCGCCCCGCGCCACCGTCGATCAATTCAGTTCAATTCAATTCTACGCCCAATCGTCAATCAACACTCCCCGGCGGATGCCGAAATCAGTGACGAACCACATGGTCTGGACTTTTCCGCCCGCCACGACCACGTGGATGGCCTTGGGGTTGGTGAATGGTTTGATGAGGGCGTCATCCGGCAGCTTTCTCCAGCTTGCATAAGGCTCAAGCCCCTGCAGAGCAAACGGAACGGCGCTGCTCTGAATGACGCCGTTTCCCCAATATGAGGCCGCCGTTTTCGTCACATTTTGAGAGAACCACTCGCTCAATTGGGCTTTGGTCTTGAATCCATGGACGTCTTTGAGCAGCCCCGCCACGGTAGGATCCATAACGATGGTTGCGGCTGAGCCCGATGCGCAAAACGAGCTCATATAGTCGCGCATCAAGAAATGGGTTGGGTAGATACTCTGGCTGGCACCAACGCTGGCAATGCTGCTCCAGCCCGTTCCCACTGTAAGCACGTTGTCGGTGGGCTTGAAGCCCATTTCAAAGTGCAGAGGATCCCACCCCTTGGGCAACGCCTCCTCGTTTTCGCCATAGCACATATTGTTGTATTGGAGGTTGCTGCCCAGAGTTTCCCAGGCATTGACATCGTTGCGGAGATCGCCGGCCGTCTTGGACATCAACGTGAATGCACGGCCAACGACGGCATTCGATCTATTGTACGGACCCATGGCATTCGTCCCGCAATTGAACTTGAGCCGGTTGCGGATTTGGCCGCTAATCACGATCATGTTGGCCATCGAGCTGGTGGAGTTGCCGAAGGGCGCTTGCGTCGCGAGCGCCAGGATCACCGGGAAGTGTTCAGGACTGGCTCCGGCCATCACGGCGTTGATGGCGACTTTCTCCACGGTGAGTTGCCGCGCGCCGCCGGTGATGTTGATTGTCTTGATCACCTCGTCGGGCTTGTGGCTGGTGCCCTTGAGCATCGCGGTGACACGCTTTTCAGTGGGAAGAATGATCGAGTTGAAATCGGTCCATTCCTTGTCGTCAAAGAGCAGCCGCAGGTTCTCCTCGGAGTCCGGCGAAAGGAACCTCGGCTCGACCGCCTCCTCGGGCGGCGGTCCCGATATCTTTTCCTCGGCGGTTAAGGGACTGGTTAGCGCGTTCACGACGGCGGTCATCAA
>PKUY01000408.1 GCA_003131705.1 Acidobacteriota bacterium
CGAGCGCGTCCTTGACGGTTTCATTGAGACGCCTCAGCGCGTGATTGTTGTAGTCAAACGTCAGCGCGACGTCATCCATGAACGTGAGATGAGTGCGATATTCGCTGTAACCTTCCTTCGCCGCATCCGCGACCAGGACTCTGAAAAGCGCGCGCACTTTCGACGTCATCGCGGCGTCATCCTGATCGAATATCATCATGTTGATGTTCGTGACGTGGCGCTCGAAAAGGGTGAATGAGCCGTAGTAATCGACTCCAATTTCTTCGTACCTCCTTCGCGTGCTGNNACCGGCGAAAATCCGATATGGCCGCCGCGGCCACCGCGCCAATTTATGATTTGCAAAGCGTTCACGCTGGGAACGCCCGCGCCGGAATTCGCAATCGGATCGCCGCGATGCCACTTGGTAATTTTGAATTCTTGATTCGTGTGTCTCGCGAAAGCGGCCTTGATAATCTTGGCATTGGCCTCGTTGACTTCGTCGGGGCCGTACAGTCTAAGGTTGATGCTCCACCATCCGAGCCCGAACTTCTGCAGCACCTCGCGCAAGGCGCTCTCGGGCATGGCGCCGTCGCCTTTGTACCATTCGTCGCGTTGCGATTGCGAAGCGGCGATGCGCAGCGAGTTGCCGATGCTCGGACTCTGCTGGAGCACACCGTTCATGCGAAGCGGCGCGAGTTGGTCAACCGCCCATCCCACGTCGTCGGGATTCGGCAGCTGCATGCTGAGTCCCAGAGTAGATTCAGGCTCGGGCATCAGCCACATTCCCATCTTCGTCACGATGCCGAGATTCGACTGCACGAACATCTGGTCCCACGACGGTCCGTAACCGTATTTGAAGAGCTGCCAGCAGGGGCTGTTGGCCATCGCGCCCGTGCCGGTGCGGATGATTTCGCCGCTCGGGAGGACGACTTCCATGCCGCATATGTTGCGTGTGTTGTCTCCATATGGCGTGTAGCCATAACCGCGCTCGAGCGCGTTGCCGACCACGCTGCCCCAGCCGTTTGACGGGACCGACATCCATAAACCGATCTTGTTCTCCTGAAGATGATTGAAGAGATCGTAGAAGCCGACTCCCGGTTCGATCAGGCAGTAGCCGAAGCGTTCGTTGACCTCGATGATGCGCTTCATTCGTCCGAGGTCGAGAATCACTGTCCCGCTCAGGACGGGAGCTGCACCGCCGTAGCCAAGATTCTTGCCGCGCGAGATTGGCCACAACGGGATCTTGTATTCGTTGGCGATGCGGACGATGGCCTGAACCTCTTCGGCCGATTGCGGCCCTACCGCGGCGCCGGGAAAGTGCGTGTCCGCGTCGCCGATCGCGTAGGCGTCTTTGTAGGTGTCGCGATCTTCGTCCGTCGCGAGAACCCACTGCCTTCCGACGACGCCGGCAAAAGCGTCGAGCGCTTTCTGAAAGGTTTTCTCGAACACGTTCGGCGGAAGCGGGATGGACATATGTACTTGCTCTCCTGAAATTCTTCTTCACGCACTTCGTTGCGAACTTCGAAATCGAAATCTCGATGCAACGCAAGAATTCCGAGCCGGCGCAAGTGCGTGGGTAACACGCGCGATTTTTCTTGTCAATTATTATGTGCCAAAGGAACGGCGAGCCGAGCGGATTACGAGTGACTGAGGACCCGCTCTTCGGCTTCGCGCATGGCTTCGTAGAGTTGATCGAAGCTTCCGATTGCAAACAGAAGATGGTGGATGCGATCCACCGTCACGGGAGTATCGAGAATTTTCTCGAGATTGAATTCCTGAACTTCGCAGCCTCCTCCCAGGAGATTGGAACACTCGCTGTGAGAGCTGATGATGCCACTGCCATATATTTTCGGGGCTCCGTTTTCAAAAATCAGCCCGAATTCAACGGTGTACCAGAAGAGGCGGCCGAGCCGCTCCAGGGTGCTCGCATCTCTATTCTTGCGCATACGGCGCCATCGTGTTGCAGGGAATCGGCAAACACTTTGTGGGCGTGCATGGGGACGTGGCCGAAAACATCGTGAAAAATATCCGGCTCTGGAATGCATTCGAGAGAAGCGCGGCTCCGGATGTGGATCGTGACGGAAAACTTCCGGCGTTGAGCATTTCGAAAAACGTGTCGCTGGGAAGAAGGCCGCTGACCGCGGTGGTGCTCCAGCCGGTGCGGGGTTCTAGTATCCCGGTGATAGCGGCGAGATCGGGCAGGCGATCGCTTTCCAGCCCGATAATTGCCGATCCTTCCCAATATTCTTCGCAGGCAAAAGCCTCGATTTGAGGACGGCGGCGACGCACTAACTCCGCCCATACCGCCTGCTGCTCGGCAGTATAGTCCTGATATTTCGGCTCGATCAGGTATGGCGCGGCGGCGGCGAGCTTCATTGCGTAAGCCCCATCAGAGATTGAGATGCCCGTAACGCCCGGCGACGACCGCTTCCGCTTTCCGAGACAATTCATCGGTGACGCGACCGCGCCAGTTGGTCCAGCGGCCGGGGATTTCGAGGCCGCAGTTTGGGCAGCAGCCGTTCTTGAGATCGTTCCGCTCGACGTCGTGCCAGGAACGACGGATGAGAACAGTTTTGCACGACGGACACGACGTATGCGCGCCATCGCTGCGGATGTTGCCCTCGTACACGTAGTGCAATCCCGCTTCGAGCGCACTGGCGCGCGCGGCGTGCAAAGTTTCCGGCGGCGTGCTCGGCTTATCGCGCAATTTGAAATCCGGATGAAAGGCGGTGAAATGCAGCGGGACGTCAGGTCCCAGATGTTCGAGAACCCAATCGGCCAGCGCGCGCGTTTCGGACGGAGAATCGTTGAGCGTAGGGATGATGAGATTCGTGATCTCGAACCAGACGTTCGTTTCGTTCTTGAGCCACTGTAGAGTTTCGAGAATGGGCTGAAGTTGCGTAAGAGTGATGCGGCCGTAGAAGTTTTCGGTGAAGGCCTTGAGGTCGATATTCGCGGCGTTGATGTGGTCGTAAATGTCGTGAAAGGCTTCGCGCGTGATGTAGCCGTTCGAGACCATGACCGTTTTGATATTTTTCTCTTTCGCGGCGTGGCAGATGTCGATGACGTACTCGCCCCAGATCGTAGGTTCGTTGTAGGTGAAAGCGATCGAGGGGCAATTATTGTTGATCGCGAGCTGAACGACATCTTCCGGGGGGACGTAGAGCGAGCGCACCTGATCGGCGCGAGACTTGGAGATGTCCCAATTCTGGCAGAAGAAGCAGCCCATGTTGCAGCCGGCGGTGCCCATCGAAAAAACGCACGTGCCGGGAAGAAAATGGTTGAGCGGTTTTTTCTCGATCGGATCGATCTGCATCGCGGCGGGATGAGCGTAGCCGAGGCTGTAGAGCTTGCCGCCTTCGTTGGCGCGGATGAAACAAAATCCGGCCTGATCTTCGCCGATGTGGCAGTGGCGCGGGCAGAGATAGCAGTGGACTTTATTATTAGGCTCGGACTCCCACCAGCGGGCCTCGTGGAGCGCGGCGATTTTTTGAGAAGTCTTGAGGTGTGGCATGGAGCGAATGCCCCTCTTTCGCATTCATTATACGCCTACACGGGGATGCGCCGGATTGAGTGGTGCGGGAACCGCAAAATGTTCCGATTAGAACGAGTCGCCGTCTTTTGTTTTCTGGAACTTAGGTGAAATTCTAATAACGGGATGTTGCGATTAGAAAGTAGCGATTGGGGAGCGCCTGAGTGGCGAAAAACCGGGCGGAAATATCCCCACATCCTCGGCGCGCTATACGGCCAGCGCACCCGGTGGCGGCAAGCCGACTTGTACTTCACGTTCACAAGGCCATGTTAGACGGAGGGAGCTTTTGTCAAGGGGAGAAATCCCTGTGGATTTTTTCGAGAGCGACAATCTTTCGAGAGGCGGATTGGAGGCTAGCGGATAGAATCGAGGCGTGGGCAACACGTTCGAATTTACACTGCTGATTGCGGCCGGATCGTTTCTGGCTGGGCTACTGGGGTCGCTCACGGGGCTTGGCGGCGGAGTGGTGATCGTGCCGCTGCTGACACTGGCGTTCGGCGTGGACATTCGCTACGCAATCGGCGCGTCACTCGTGTCCGTGATCGCGACTTCTTCAGGCGCGGCGGCCGCGTACCTGAAGGAAGGTTTTTCGAATATTCGCGTCGGAATGTTTCTCGAGGTCGCAACAACGATTGGCGCGCTCAGCGGCGCGTTCCTTACCACCCGCATACCTACCGCAGCTATTGCGATTATCTTTGGAGTCGTGCTGCTGTACTCCGCGTGGATGTCCGCAAAGCCGGAAGCTGAAGTGCCCCTCGAGGAAAAGCCGGACCGCCTGGCATCTTTTTTGAAAATGGACGGAAGTTATCCAACGCCGGATGGCGTGCGCGCGTATCACGTACGCGGCGTGCCTGCGGGATTCGGTTTGATGTACGTGGCGGGCCTGCTTTCGGGACTGCTGGGGATTGGTTCCGGCGCGATCAAAGTGCTGGCGATGGATCGCGCGATGCGCATTCCATTTAAGGTTTCGGCAACGACCAGCAATTTCATGATTGGCGTGACAGCGGCAGCCAGCGCGGGGATTTACCTGCATCGAGGGTATCTCGATCCGGGACTGGCCATGCCCGTGATGCTGGGAGTGCTGCTCGGCGCGCTGGTTGGGGCGCGGATTCTGCCCACGGCGAAAGTTCGCACACTGCGGCTGGTGTTCGGCGTCGCCATTGCGGCTGTCGCGATTGAAATGATTTTCAAGGGAATTCGGGGACACCTATGAAAGCGACAAAGACTTATGGGCTGAGCGAAGAGCGATTCGAAAGTTTGATTGGCACGCTGTTACGGACCGGCGTGATTCTGGCTGCGGCTGTGGTGCTGGCGGGCGGAGCGCTCTATTTGGCGAAATATTGGAGGGTGAAACCGGATTACCGGATGTTTCGCGGGGAGCCGGCGGACTTGCGGTCAGTCAGCGGGATTTTTCAGGACACGGTTGGGTGGCACGCTCGAGGGGTGATTCAGTTTGGGCTGCTACTTTTGATTGCGACTCCGATTGCGCGTGTGGCGTTTTGCGTGGCGGCGTTTGCGTCCGAAAGGGATTGGCTGTACGTGACGACGACGCTGATCGTTCTCGCGATTCTCATCTATAGCGTTTCCAGCGCGTGAAAAAGCAAAATCGCGGAAGCGGCGTAAAAATATGAATGCGAAGATTCAAGTCAAACAAATCGGCGAGGGCGAGTTTCGTGTTCGCGTGATCGAGGGCACAAGCGCGACGTCGCACCGGGTGACGATGAAGACGGCGGATTACGAGAGAATCTCCGGCGGTAAGGTCGAGCCGACGGAGCTGGTGAAGCGCGCGTTCGAATTCCTGCTGGCGAGGGAGCCGAAGGAGTCGATTCTTGCGAAATTCGATCTGTCGATCATCGGGAAATATTTCGCGGAATTCGAGCGGGAGATGAAACGAAATCTTGCAGGCACTTAACCGCTCGTTCGCCAGAGCCAAACGTGGAGCGAGATGGGCAACACGTCGCCAAGCATGTTTGCCGGGCACGGAGAATTAAGCACCGCGCTCAGCGGGCTCTATATCTCGGGCGGCAATTTCTGCACCATCTTTGCCGGCGTGGGGGGATGCGGCCAAGGCTGGAATATCGCCCACCAGGACGGCTCAAGCCACTTTTTTTTTTACGCTTCTCTCGCAGCGATTTGAACGCCTGCACAGCAAAATTCAAAACCAGACATTAGTGCACAGTGACGTTAATCGTGGCGGTGGTGCGGCCGAAGGCGTTCGTGCCGTAGAGCCAATAAGTGGTCGATTGCGTGGGCGTGACCGCGACGCTCGTCCCGCGCGCCGCGCCGACATCCGGCGAGACGATCAGGTACGAGGCTTCGGTGACGGACCAGCTCAGGGTCACGGGCGTACCCGCCGACACGGATTGCGACGTTGCGGTGAAGCTTGCGATCGCGGGCGCGGAACCCGTCGGAGCATTCGCGGCGGTATAAATCGGATTCATTTCGATCACTTCGAAATCGGAAGTGGTGACGCTGCCGAGATTATGGAGGTCGCCGTTGTTCCAGCGATCGTTCGGCGCGCCGCTGATGTACATCGACGAGCCGTTGTCCGCCATGATCATCCCGTATTTCTTGAGTGCTGCCAGGATCACCTGATTCGCCGCGGAAAATCCGTAAATATCGAAACTCGATTTAAGGCGCAGGCGCATGCCCATGGGCGCGGCGAACGTGTTTGTCGAGTTGGCAGCCCAGTGAGATGCGGGTGGGACAAACGCGGCGCGGCTCGCTTGCAAGGTGAAGCGCAATGCGTGATTGATCTGGCCCGCGGCAACTTCGTCATAGCGAGCAAGGCCGGGGAAAATTGGCAGGCCGGCTGCGTCGGCTGAGGTCCATGTGTAGGGACGCTGCTCGTCGGCAGCGAGATCCCAGACGGTAGTGGAGGCGGCGCTCCAGCTCGTGGTGTTGTGCGATGCGTTGTACAGCTCGTAGAGCCAGCAATTGCTGTTGTCGAGCACGAGGACGTGCTGGTCGCCACTGGGATTTGGATCGCCCTCGATTGGAGCGGTGACCGGGATGGGCATCGGGCCGGGATCGCTCTCGTCGGCAAAATCGGTAAGGTTGATGCTTACCGGTCCCTGCGCCGAGCCAACCACAAGGTACGGAATGCCGATGATCGAGCCGTTAAATTGTCCCGCGCCGAAATCGGGGTGCAGACCGATACCGCCGCCGATGAAATTAATGATGGCGGCGGAATTCGGGTCCACCGGCGCGCTGGAGATGTCTTTATTCCACAGATTGTCCGCGGGGAACGGGACGAAACCGTTGAGGCTGCCGCCCTGCCCGGCGCTCATGACGCTGCAAACGGGAGGTGGTGTTCCGCCCCCACCGCCTCCTCCGCCACCACCGCTCGTCGATGTGACCACCAGAATTTGTGCGCCGGACGTGCTGCTGCCGGGATCGGGGTTCGTGACCGTCACGCTGAAATTGCCTGCAGCGGGCGCGGTGCCTGCAGCGATGAGGCGTGTGGTCGAAACGAAAGTCGTNNCGCGAGCCCGCGAGTAGCACGACTGCGCCGTTGACGAAATTTGCGCCGTTCGCAGTAATCGAGAAGCTCCCCGCTGCGACTGACGACGGAGTGATGCCGCTGAGCACAGGAGTCAAATTCCATAATCTGACAATGCCCTGCCCGGACGCGGTCGAATCGGCGACGCTCCATGCGCTGATCGTCACAGTGTTCGTGCCCGGCACGGTGGCCGGCGCGGTGTAAACACCGGAAGTGCTTNNCTCCGGTTACACCGTTCACCTGCCAAGTGACGGACATGTTGGACGAACCGCTTACAGTGGAGGTAAAGGCCTTGGTGGCGCCGGCGCGCACGTTCGCCGAGCTCGGCGAAACTCCCACGGTGATTGTGGCTGGCGGGGGCGGAGGCGGAACTCCCGGATTGCCTGCCGATCCGCTGGTCACACCCGAGCAGTCAGCCTGGAAAAAGGCCACGAGGAGTAATAACAGTATGGAGATGCGTCGCACAGCGGTTGTTCCGCGTGGTTGAGAGAGATTGGGTCCGGCGTGCGCGGAAGGGGGAAGCGCACGATCGGACACGCTGAACTATGACGCGGCGCGAGCAGGGGAACAACTGTACGGAGGGACAAGTTCGGGGCAGGGCGAAAACAGGAGCATCCATGTTAAGGATTCTTTCGCCGCGATGCGGATGTCCCGCTAGGCGAATCGGGCAGCGGCTGTAAGCCGTGGCCGCTACTGATTCAGAAGCGGGATGTTCGCCGCGGGAGCGGGTGGCGGAAACGAGCTGAGATACGCGTAGATGTCGGCCAGATCCTGATCGGAGACGAATTTCGCGGTGTATGGCGGCATCTGGCCGGTGGGCTGGCGGACGTAACGGAGGACCGCCACGAGCGAAATTCCGGGAGGACCAATTCGCGGCGCGGTGCTCGCGCCCTGGCCCTGACGGTCATGACATTCATAGCAACCGTAGGCTGCGAAGAGTTTTTTACCGTTCGCGGCGTCTCCATGCGAGTTCTCGCTGGACGCGGCTGATGGCGGGATGGACTGCAGGAAAGAATAAACGTCGGCGAGATCCTTATCAGAGGCAGTGGAGTTCGGAACCGGCGGCATCTTGCCGGTCGGCTGACGAACGTAGCTGATCATGGCTGGGAGTTCGAGCGGCGGCGGAGCGATTTGGGGAGCGAGAGAAGTGCCCTGCCCTTGCGCACCGTGGCAGGCGGTGCAGCCGGTGCCCGCGAAGAGTTTTTTCCCGCTTTCGGCGTTTCCACCGGCAGCCGTCGACTTCGCGTCGAAAGACTTTGCGGCGGGCGCGGTTTGAGCTTCGAGTCCGCCACAAGCCANNAAGCCAATCGAAGGAATATCGCTGCGACAAAAATTGCCGCCTGCATGAATCGCCTCGTCATCGTCGCCTCAGCTCCGAATAGTTGAACGCTTGGAAAGATGCCGTGCCTCCTGCAGAATCTCTCCAGAGCTATAGTCTGGAGACTTATCCCTGTCGATCGAGCGGAATACGCTTAACTGCTCCTTGGGACGAAGCCATCGCTTAATCTCTTCATCTGGCGCTCCGATTCTCTCGCCGTAGAGGAGTTCGGCGCCGTGATCGAGTTCGTCGTGAACGACGCTCAGTTCGCTGAGGCCACGGAAAACAATTCGCACCTTCTTGCCAGCAGGATTCTCGAAAGCATCTTCACCATCGCTGCCAACAAGGAGCGCTTTCTCATAAGCGTCTTCAGGCGAATCCGCGCGGATCAGCACAAGATTCCGGTGCACAACGCTGCGTGGGTCACCCGCGACCGTAATTTGTTCGACTAGCTCAGCGACATACCACTTAGCATCAGGTGGAACATAAGCCATATTGTTCCTCGTAAGCGCATTATGCGGCACGACTAGCGTCCCGCCCTGCTGGCCCTGCAAATTTCTTTGGCTCGTTCAGCAGCACCATTGAGCTGTGCGCACGCGTCTAGCGCGGCTGCGTCAGCACGTCGACGAGGGCGGGCTCGCCGTGCTTGACGACTTCGATGGCGCGGCGGATCGCGGGCGCTAAATCTTTCGGATCGCTAATGGGTCCCTCGCCGTGCATGCCCATGCTCTGCGCGAGTTTCGAATAATCGATTGCCGGATCGACGAGCGTGTTGCCGATCGCGGCCCGCGTGATGCCGCGACTATGCTGGTTGGCCATGATTTGAATTTGCATCAACTCCTGATGGTAGGCGCGATTGTTGTGCATGATGATCAGAAGCGGAATGCGACTATGCGCGGCGGTCCAAAGAACGCCCGGAGCGAACATCAGGTCGCCGTCATTCTGAATGCTGACCGTCAAGCGGCCGTGCTTGCGATTGGCGAGCGCGGCGCCGACCGATGCGGGCGCGCCGTAGCCGACGCCGTAGCCGCCTTCGCCGCCGATGTATTGATGGTGCTTGTCGAAGGACCACAGCCGCAACGGCCAGCGGCTGACAAACTGGCAATTGGAGACGAGCGACCAGTCTTCGTCCTTTATCTGGGCCCACAACTCGGCGGACATGCGCGCCGTGCTGATCGGGCTCGCGTCCCAGCCGGAAGCCGCCGCGTCGCGCGATTGTTGCAGCGCTTGCTGATGCGCCGTCGCGAGTCTTGCGCCGCGGTCTGCAAAAGTGCGCTTGCGATCGTCGGTTATCTGGCGCTTCACGGCTTCGATGAGCGACGGGAGAGTCGCTTCGGCATCGGCCGCGATGGCAATGTCCACGGGCTGGTACCGCTGAAAATCCTGATAATTGCTCTTCATGTACAGGTCGTTCGCGGTGATGCTGATGAGCTTCGCGCCAGGCTTCGTGGTCGGGTGCGATGCAGGCCACACCTGCCCATGGACGGAATTCACGGAGCTCCAAAAGTCGGTTAGCTCAAGACCGGCGACTACGTCCGCGCCGGCAATCGTTGCCGCGGCACGCTCGGTCTGATTCAGCGGATGGCGCGTGGGGAAATTCATGCGGCCGTTGCGATCGACGACCGGCGCTTGCAGCGCTTCGGCGAGTTCGATGAGGCCAGCCAAGCCAGCGGGCGTGCGCGCAACACGGTCGGTGACGAGCACCGGATTTTCCGCCGCAACCAAAAGCCGCGCGACTTCCGCAACCGCGCCGGAATCGCCCACGGGCGGAGACGTCATCGTGAGCTTCGGCACGGCTAGATTCGAGCCATCGGGCACAGGATTTTCCTGTAGCTCGTGCCCCGCGACGAGCGCGACCGGCATCATCGGCGGAGTCGTCGCGATTTTGTACGCACGCACCGAAGATTCGGCAAATGCTTGCAACGAGAGCGGATTGTCGTCCCACTTCACGTAGTCGCGGATCATGGCGGCTGGATCTTGCGCGCTGTGCGTCCAGTCAACTTGTCCGTAGCGCACGCCGGCTTCGGAAAAATTTCCGAGGATGATGTACACGGGGACGCGGTCGCAAAAGGCGTTGTAGATGGCCATGGAGGCGTGCTGCAGACCGACGGTGCCGTGGGCCATGACCATGATGGGCTTGCCTTCGATTTTGGCGAAGCCGTGGGCCATGGCGACGGAAGACTCTTCGTGGCAGCAAGTGATGAATTCGGGCGCTTGATTGCCGCCATAGTTGATGAGCGATTCGTGAAGGCTGCGATAGGAGTTGCCGGGGTTGGCGCAAAGATATTCGAAGTTCAGCGACTTGAGAACGTCAACCATGAAATCGGAGCCCGGGCGATCGACGGTGAGCACTTCTGCGGTGGAAGGCGTGGCGGCGTCTGCTGGTTTTGCGAGCGTCGGCGCAGTGGCGTTGCGACGCGGCGTTTCCGAAGGCGACTTGGACGGCGCGGTGGTGGCGCCGGCTGGATTGGCAACCAGCGCCGCCGTACCTGCGGCAGCAGCTTTCAGAAAAGCGCGGCGATCAACCGAATCGTTCTTTGGCCTAGGCATGAAAAACACCCCCTGGCTTTCGCTCGAGAGATTACTCCCATACGGGCTTTCGCGCACCATTCAGTTCGAGGAGCGCCCTTCTAAGATCGATGGGCCGACTTCCGCTCCCCCACCCATTTCAGAAAACGCTCCATGCGGGCGCGCTCGCGCCACATCAGGCTGAAGAATTGGACCGGGCCAAGATCGTCGGCCTCGTCGCCGAAGAATGTTTCGAGGCGCCATTGAATGTAGGGCGATTTCCACGGGCGCAGGCGGTAGCCCTTGGCGACGACCCAGTAGTAGCGAAGAGCGATGAGCATCTGCGGTCGCCAAAGCGTATCACGAGCGACAAGGGTTGGCTGCGGCTCACGAATCAGAATCAACGAATCGCGGGGCACTCGAACGGATCGTCAAGACGAGCGGCGGACCCAGAGGCGTTCGGCGGCGGATTTGCCGAGGTGGATGCGTCCCGAGCCGTGGCCGGCAACGGTGAGGGCCATGGTTTCGTCATACTCGCGCANNAGCGAGGACGCGCACGCGCGCCGACGGGCGCAGATTTTTCTGCTCGAGGAACTTGAGGAACTCAGGATCTTTTTCGTAAACGCGCAAAACTTCGTAGGAATGGCCGACCTCGGATTCGGAAAGACGCACGGCGCCGTATTTTCGCCGAAGGCGTGACATCCCGCCGAAGAGGGGCACGCCGTGAGGGCAGCGGCTGTCGCGTCCGAAACGCGCGAGAAGTAGACGGGCCACTTCGGGCGAGATGCCGTGTTCGAGACGTTCGGCTTCTTCGTGCGCGCGCGACCATTCGAGGCCAATAATTTCCGTGAGAAGTTTTTCGGCGAGACGGTGGCGCAGGACCAAATGCTGCGCGACTCCCTTCCCTTTCGGCGAAAGCGCGATGCGGCCATCACGCAAAACACGAAGAAATCCGCCGCGGGTCATGCGCTTCAGAGCGGCGGTGACGGCCGGCGGAGTGACGCCCAAATCTTCGGCGAGGCGCGCGCTGATGGGTATCTGCTCCTCCTGGACAATTTCCCAGATGGCCTTGAGATAGTCTTCCTGAGAAACGCTGGTAGTTTCGCGGCGCATAGCTCCCTATTATGGCGCGTTCGTCAAGCGGGCGCCGACGGCATATCCGCCTGGACCTAAGGGCCTATTCTTCTCATGCCTCTGCTCTACTTCTTCCACTTTCATCCAAGTGTCAATCGAGGTGAGGTCGGCATCGGTAGCTTCCCTTCCGAGATCCCTTTCTATTTTGCGCCGCATCCGCATGCCGATTATCCAAGCTGAAACTGAGGTAAAGATGATGACCATGGCCGCCAGATCGTATCGGCCGTTCCGCCAGCCTGGTACGAATAGTGGAGCGAAGAGGTACGCGAGGATCGCGATGAACACAACTAGGCCCAGCAGTCGTTTCAGAAGTAGTGTCACCAGATCAACCCTTCCACATTTCGTGCTAGGAATAGTGCGACAATTGAAATTTCAATCCACGCGTAAAACAACTTTCCCGAACTGTTCGCGATTTTCGAGGCGCTTGTGGGCTTCGGCGGCGCGTTCAAGTGGTATGACGCAGTCGATCACGGGCTTGAGCGATCCGCGCTTGAAAAGATCGAGCACGGAGAACAGCTCGGATTTGTATCCCATAAATGAACCGAGAATGGAAAGCTGGCGGGCGAACAGATACGCGATATTGATTTTGCTCTCGAAGCCGGTAGTGGCGCCGCAAGTGACCAGGCGTCCGCCTACGGAGAGACTGTAAACGCTCTGCTCCCACGTGGCTGCGCCCACGTGCTCGAAGACGACATCCACGCCGCGGCCGTTCGTCAAACGCTTTACCTCGCGTGCGAATTCCACGCCCGTGTGCGATAGAACTTCGTCCGCGCCGAGTTCTTTCGCCTTCGCGAGTTTTGGCGCGGAGCCGGCGGTGGCGATCACGCGCGCACCTGTCACCTTCGCGATCTGAATCGCGGCGCTGCCGACGCCGCTGCCCGCGGCGATCACTAAAATTTCCTCGGACGGACGGAGCTGCGCGCGATTGAAAAGCATGTGCCACGCGGTAAGAAAAACGAGCGGAATAGCAGCGGCTTCCTCAAAGGAGAGGTTGCCCGGAATCGGAATCACGTTGACTGCGGGCGACTTCACGAACTCCGCGTAGCCACCGTGCACGCCGGAGCCGAACAGCGTGTAGTCCTTGCAAAAACTGTCGCGGCCAGCGATGCACTGCTCGCATTGGCCGCAGGAAATTCCCGGCGCGAGCAAAACTTTGTCGCCCACATGCACGTTCGAAACGCTCTCGCCCACTCTCGCCACTTCTCCGGAGATGTCGCTGCCGGGAATGTGCGGGAACGGAATCGGTCTGCCGGGAAGACCTTTGCGAATCCACAGGTCGAGGTGATTCAGAGCGCAAGCGCGAACACGGACAAGGACTTCGTGCGCGCCGATTTTCGGCTCGGGAATGTCGGTGTAGCGCAGAACCTCAGGGCCGCCGTGCTCGGAAATTGTAATTGCCTTCATGCAGAGAGCCTCCGGATCGATAGGAACGCGGCATAAAATAGCATTGCGCTAGAGTTGTGTCCAGAAGCCGAACGTCACGGAAACAGAGAAAAGCGCGATCAGGGCTCGGACTCGACGAATTCGAGGCGGTTGCCCCAGGAGTCTTCGGCGTAGAAGCGCCGCGTGCCTGGCAGAACCTCGTCATCGACTACGGTGATGCCGCGTGCGCGAAGCACCTTCGCGTAGCTCGTCGAGATCGGAAGAGACGAACGCCGGATGCGCTTTTTTCGCGGGTTGAAAATCACGCTCGACGCCGATATGAAACTGCCGGTCGCCACACTGGAACCAACACCCCCCTCGCGCACGCAGCCCGGGCGGCTTTTCAATCTCCGCCATGCCGAGGATCGAACCGTAAAGCTGCCTCGCCGCTTCTTCGCATCCCTCCGGCGCTGCGATTTGGATGTGGTCGATTCCCGTGACGCGCGCCTTCATTCGGCGAGATTATTACAAGCAGCAATCAGAGTTGCGGCAGCAAATTCGAAAGTGGAATATATGGCCAGCCAAGTCTCGCTAGGACTTCCGAAAACAAACTAACCAAGGTATCCACTCGCAAAATCTGTTCGCGGGCAAGGAAGGCCTGGGGCGGGAGGCTCACGAGCTCTCTGATTTTCCACTGAAAGTCGTTGGCAGGCGGAACAGGAGAATCGTTCAAAGGCTCATATGCTTTGCTTCCAAACTGGCACACAACCTCCGAGTGCTGGCCTGAAGGGTCGACAACCTCGAAAATCGCATTTTCATTATCCAAACGACCGTTCGGATCGCTCGTAACATGCCACTCTTCGGGTTTAACTCGCTGCGAGGCCACTAAGTTGTCGACGTTGGTGCTAATTCCCACCCAGAGCGCGGTTTGATGGTTCGGATCGTGCAGCGGATAGGATCGTGTCGTAAACCAGTGATATTTGCCATTTGAGTCGCGGAGGAGAAAACAGTAGATGTAGGGCTTGCCGTTGAACACCGGATCAAGAAAGCGGCGTTGAATGGGACCTAAGTCTGCAGGATGAACAACGCTCTCCCAACCATAACCGGGTGAGCTGCGAACCAGCCCGGTATAGCTGTAAAAGGTCTGATTCAAATATTGGCAGCGCCCGCCGGGTCCAGCCCAATACACTATTTCTGGAACGGAGTCGCAGATTTCGGCCAACTGCTCGGCAAGAGACGGAGCGGCGCTTGCCCCTCGTCGGAAGTTCATATGACGTCCTTGTGTTCAAGCCGGTTGGGCAACAAACTGGCGCAAGACTATTCCTAACGGTCGGAGGCGTCAAGGGGGGATACCTGATTTCAATAAGTATCCCTCTAATGGCTGTGCGGATAGCAACCAGACTGCGGCCAAGCACGATTGCCGACAGGAATCCGTACATCGAAACCGCGACGGACACAATGAATTGACAGGGCGGGCAGAGGCAAAGTACGCTCATCGAAACGACATGGACATATTCGAAGAAATCGTGCGGATGCGAAAAGCTGGCGAGCGAGGCGCGCTCGCTACGATCGTGCATACCAACGGGTCGATCCCAAGCTATGAGAGCTCGCGCATGCTGGTGCGCGAAGACGGCACGATGGCCGGAACGATCGGCGGGGGGTGCGTCGAAGCGGAGGTGTGGGCGGCGGCGAAAGACGTGATCCGGATCGAGCAGCCGCGGAAAATGACTTTCAATCTCAATCATGAGGCGGCCTACGACGCGGGTTTGATCTGCGGCGGCACACTGGAAATTTTCGTCGAGCCGATTCTGCCTCAGCCGATACTCTATATTTTCGGAGGCGGCCACATCTCGTCCGCAGTAGCGCGGGCAGCAGGCGCAGTAGGATTCGCTATCGGAATCGCGGACGATCGCGAGACATTCGCGAATGCGGAGCGGTTTCCGATGGCGAGCGAAATTTACAGCACGTACGAAGACGCCTACGACAAGATCAAACCGAATGCTTCCACCTACTTATTGATTGTGACGCGCGGCCACAAAGACGACATGCGCGTGCTCGCATGGGCCGTGCGGACCGAGGCTCGCTACATCGGAATGATCGGCAGCAAGCGCAAAGTGATTTCCGTGTATCAAGCGCTCGAGAAAGAAGGCTACACGCCCGAAGAGTTCGAGCGCGTGCACGCTCCCGTGGGACTCGACATCGGCGCGCTTGCGCCCGAGGAAATTGCCGTCAGCATTGCGGCGGAACTGATCGCCGTGCGCCGCAACGCGACAAATCTGCCGCACAAATCCATCCAGCTTTCGCGAACGGCACCCCCCCATCACGACTGACGCGATCATGACGGACGAACCCAGCGCCGGGCGTTCGGCGTTCCACGCAGCGGTCCACCCTCAAAAGCCCCTTGCCGTGGCCATACTTGCCGCAGGCGAATCCCGCCGCATGGGAACGCCGAAAGCGCTGCTGGACTACCGGGGAAAAACTTTCGTCCAACATCTGCTCGATGTGACGCAACACTCGCGCGTGGGCGTAAGGCGCGTAGTGCTTGGCGCGGGCGCGGAAACGATTCGCCAGAAATTGGAATTGGACGCGGCGATGATCGTTTTGAATCCGGATTGGCCGAAGGGCCAGCTATCTTCGATTCATGCAGCGATTCGGAACCTGCCGACGGAAAGCAGCGACGGAATCATCCTGNNATCCTCTGTCCCGTGGATAATCCCATCCTGTCGGGAGCGCTGGTGGCACAGCTCATCGAGAAATTCGATTCGAGCGGGGCGCCGATCGTACTGCCGACGTTTCGCGGGCGCCGCGGGCATCCCGCGATTTTTCGCGCAGACCTCTTTCAGGAACTCCTCGATGCTTCGCTGGATGTGGGAGCCAGGCAGGTGGTGTGGGCGCACGCCCCGGACGTGCTCGAGGTCCCTACGGAAGAGGAGGGCGTGATCTTGAACCTGAACGATCCGGAAATGCTGCGGAAAGTCCAAGAAGAGCTGAGCTAAAACCGGATATCAGGATAATTTTCGGAGTAGCGCAGAAACGGCGTCGCAACAGAGCTGTGCGGCATGGAAGGTCGCGGAGGGCAGACCACCAAGCGCTTCGGAGATTTGCTCCGGCGTAATGCGCCGGGCATCAGCCAGAGATTTCCCGGCTAGCATATCCGTGAGTACTGAGCTCGATGCGATGGCAGCGACGCATCCCTGCGCCTTGAATCGCGAAGCGGCAATCTTGCCCGACTCGATGAGCACGGAAAGGCGCAGGACGTCGCCGCAAACTGGGTTGGTGACTTCGGCCGTTGCGGTCGCGCCCTCGAGGTCGCCGGAGTTATGAGGATTGCGAAAATGCTCCAGAACGGCATCGTTGAACATCGGCGACAGTATAAGGCAACTCTTACCTACGATACACCGACACTCAAGATACCTGAGCGAATAGCCGGGCGGAATTATTCTGATTTCGCTCTTTGTTCGAGGTTAGGACGAAAGTTTTCCTTACGAGGAGATGTTCACGATTAACAACCATTTCTGTCAAATGGTCGAATGTAATTGACAGGAGAAGGCTTAGGGGGATACCTTTGATCCTCCTAGCCTATGTTTGCTCGTCTGGGCGCGAGTGAACGGTCCTTAACCCGCCTACAAATAATCAGGAGAAATAGAGATGCGACGACTTGTTTACCTCTTCACCCTCGTGATAGCCATCGCGCTGGGAGCGACTACCGGCTTCGCGCAGGATGGGAAGCTGAAAATGCATGTTACGCCAAAGCAGGCGTACGTATTCGTGGATGGCAACGCCATGCGCGAAGGCAACCATTCTATATCGTTGGTGCCTGGCAAACATACCGTAGTGGTTGTGAACTACGGCTACAAGATTTCAACGCAGGACGTGAACATTGAGGCGGGCAAATCAACGCCGCTCGACGTGAAGCTCGACGCGTATGGAGGCAACGTCGGAGGCCCGTTCGGCGACGTTCAGTTTAAGGGTGACGAGCGCGCGGCGGTGCTGTCCAACGGCACGACGCCCGGATATTTCGTCGGGCACGTGGACGAATTTAACTGGGACTGGATCTGGCATCAGAACCTGCTTCTGCCGCCGGGTACGCACCACCTGACAGTCACGCACCTGGGTAAGACGGTTTGGGCGGGCGATGTGACCGTGGTAGCCAACAAGAAAGTCACCATCGACCTGAATAAGAACGGCGCACTGACGACCAGCGACTGGAAGCGTGGCGAGACTCTGAAAGACGTTCCGCGCTTTAAGGCAGGTATCGCGAGCGCGCAGGTAGCCGTCGCCCCCGTCACCGGAAGCTTCACCAACTCGCAGGCGAACATCAACTGCGGCCAGTCCTCAACACTGACATGGCAGACCGGCGAAACCGTCGATGCCAACATCAGCGGAATCGGAACGGTACCGACAAGCGGCAGTCAGACAGTGTCGCCGCACGCGACGACGACCTATGACTTCACCTCGACGGGCCCTGGCGGAGTCGTTAAGGGTACCGGCACGGTAAACGTCAACACGAAGGTGGATGCCAGCCTGTCCGCCAACCCGACCGATCTGCACTACCGCAAGATCGGGGAGAAGGTCCTCACGCAGGATTCTTCAACTCTCACATGGCAGACCTCGAACGCCGACAGCATTACGGTCGACGGCGCGACGGTGGCTGCCAGCGGCACCCAGACCGTGAAGCCCGATCCGTCGGACACGAGTCAGGTTGCCGAGGGCCAGCCCGCACGCACGATTGACGAAAGCAAAACTTATACGTTAAATGCGACGAACGTTTGCGGCGGCTCCGCCACCCAAACGGCCTCAGTGCACATCACCGGAACGGTGGAACCGATTCCGGCGGTTACACTGCAGAGCGTCTTTTACCCGACGGATTANNCAAGAAGCATCCGCAGGTGGGGTTGGTCCGCAGCCAACAGCTCGCGCTTGCAACTCTGGCGGGCGGATTCAAGAAGTATCTCGAGTACGATCCGGACGCAAAACTGTCCGTGGAAGCTCACGCGGATGAGCGTGGGTCGAAGCCGTTCAACCAGGACCTGAGCGAACGCCGCGTGGAGCGGATTAAGGCATACCTAGTCGATCAGGGCATCTCGGCCGACAAGGTTGAGACCGCCGCCTACGGCAAAGAACAGCCGCTCGACAAGGCAACCGTGAAGACACTCGAAAGCACGAACCCCAGCGCGCCTCCGAAGGCGCGGTTGAAGAACGTGCGCACCGACTGGCTCGCGTATAACCGCCGCGCGGATATCGTGCTTCTGCCTTCCGGCAAGAAGTCGGCGCAATTTTTCCCGCACAGTGCCGACGATTCCAGCCTGATCTGGCAGATGCCGAAACCGCCACTGAAGAAGGTCCAAGCAGATCAGTAGATAGTTCGAAAGGCACCTGCGCGCCGGGGAGCGAAGGCTCTCCGGCGCGTT
>PKUY01000412.1 GCA_003131705.1 Acidobacteriota bacterium
GATCCATGCCACCAGCGTGGCGGTGTCGCGTGAGCACCGGCGGGCCAAGACGGATCGGCTGGATACGGCAATGCTGATGCGTGGCTTCCTGGGGTGGCTGCGTGGCGAACGTGGCCATTGCACCATGGCGATTGTCCCGACGATGGAGCAAGAAGATTCCAGGCGCCCACATCGGGAGCGTGAAGCATTGGTCCAGGAACAAACCCGCGTGGTCAGTCGCATGAAATCCGCTCTGATTCAATTCGGAGTTCGTAATTCCAATCCTGTCCTGCGCAAGGCGAACGAGAAGGTGGCTTTCTCCCTTGTCGCTCGCTCTTGTCCCCATGCGCGCGACTATCACTACTCGGATCACCATGATACATCACGCATTCAGTAAACTGCAGGTCCCCGCTTTTTGCGAATTCCACCCATCTGCAAATACTCCGCCCTCATCTCGAACCGCAACTCCGGCCAGCGTTCGCGCATGTGCAGAAGGGCGATCCAGGGTGACCAGTTCTTCTGACAGAAACCAAATCAACCCGTGGCGCTTTTACGTCCCTGGGGTCATAATCGCGCCATGCCTTACGAACCGTCCGATGAAGAAAAACGACTCGCCGAACTCGCGGAAAAATACCGCGACCGGCTCATCGAGCAAGCCCAGGAACTCGAACAGAAATACAAAGACCCGGCCACTTCAGACCGCCACAAAGAGCGCATCAGTTCTTACCTCAATCTCAGACAGCAGCACGCGGACCACTATCGCGAACTCGTTCGAGCCGACGATCCCGACCTTCGAGACGATGACAACATCATCGACCCTCGGAATCGCTATGGAAAGGAATCCGCCAAGCACTTCTATTTTGAAATGCCATTCCAGTCTCTCGCAACGACAGACCGCGCAGACTATGACACATTCAACTCTGAGCAGAACGCTATAGCCGAAAAGATTTCCAACACATCAGACGCGAAAGAGCGCGAGATTCTAAAGACAACAAAGCTCATCGAAGCTTAGGACCATTTAGGTCGAACAGGAATCGCATCTCTACCCAGAGCAAACAAATTACAGATCATTCTGATAATCCAGAGAGCAAGCGAATGAGCGACGCCGTTGAAGGAACTATTGACTCAAAAGGCTTGTACGCAGAAGGTTTTTTTAGCCACGCATCCTTGCTTCGGGGCCATACTGGGAACTCCAACGCGACCGCGACCGCCCCCGGCCATCTGAAGACTTAAATGCCCCAGACAAACCTCGCCATCAATTAGACAGCCTCATCGAAGAACGGGAGCGTCTCGACCGCGCCAAAGAAGAACCAACCCGCACCGAAAGACCAAAAGGCCGTCACCGCGGACGCTAGCGTCTAGCTCCCCCGCTTTTTGCGACTTCCACCAATTTCCAAATACTCAGCCTTCATCTCGAATCGCAATTCCGGCCAGCGCTCGCGCATGCGCAGAAGGGCGATNNGGCTTGACGCCGCTTGTGTCGCGGCGCTCGATCGCGAAAGTGACGCGCCGGATCGGCCAGCGCACGCCCCAATTCCCCCACATCCACTCCTGCCCGGCTTCGACGAAGCCTTTGCGCAGAACGCGAAGCGGAATCGGAATGAGCGCATTGAGATCGAGCGGAACGCGATGCGAATCCAGTTCTGCGCGGACGCGCTCCTCTTCATGCCTGCGCCAGAGAATGTCCCGCAATTTGCGGGCGAAGTTCTCGGCCGCTTCGCGTGTCGGCGCCCCTCCCCTCACCGTCCCGAAGTAAATCTGCTCATAAACGCTGTGCCACTCCGGCCGCCAATCGACGAAGCCAGGCCCCGAGGCCGCGCCGATAAAATCGTAGAGCCGCTCGTCCGGTCCAGAAACCTCAAGCCGATTGAAGATAAAATCCGGCCCCTCATCACCCCAGACAGCATTTCCCGCAGCCGTAAGTTGGGCCACGGCCGCCCCCGTCAGTATGCCCACGCGGCTAGCGTTAGAGGCCGAGGCTGGATGAGCTGTTGTTTGCGGCAAGATCGGTTTCACGGGCATAGCGGTCGAGCATGGCGTCGCTGGCATGGCCGGTCTGGCGTTTGATGGCGGCCCTATCGTGCCCCCGCGCCAGGGACTCAGTCACATGGCCCGCGCGCAAGCTGTGCGCAGAGTAATTTTCTTTGAGGTGTGCCGCGCGGCAAGCGCCCTTGACGATGAGATCGACGGCGCGATCCGAGAGACGGTTCAATTCGACACCTGCATGGCGGCTGACCGGCCGGAAGATTGGATCGCCGCCCTCATCCTCAAGCTCGGCGGCGTTGAGCCAGGCCCGAACGGCGGCTACCGGACAGGTTTCGAGTTTTTGGCCGGTCAGGATGACGATGGTCCTCCCCTCCCCCTTCTGATCCGTCTTCGAGCGCCGCAGTGTCACGCGCAGAGTCTTGTCTTTGAATTCCAGATCCTCGGCGTTCAAGCTGACGATCTCCGAGCGCCGGAAGCCGCCCGCAAATCCGAGGAGAACTGCGTACGTCCTCACGTATACAGANNTTATTGAGCGGTGCGCGCCAAGTTGGTTAAGCACCCGCAGCTGGCGTGAAATTGGGGGTTATGGCACGACCAAACCATCGGTGGCCATCGTGCGTGACATCGAGCAGTATCGAGCTAAACCAGAGCGGTGGCGAGCAGTTCTGCTAGCCGAGCCCCTGCAAGGTGCAGCTCCGTGTAGGCTTCCATAGCAGCCGTTCTTCCGGCGCGGGTCTCTAAACTTCGCCAACCACTATCTTGCGGAGGGATCTCAATTCCGGTCACAGGATATTAAATCCTCTGACCCGCGATGAGAGGCTTGGGCTTAGCGGCTTTGTGGCACTTTTTTGCATCACTAGTATGTCTCAGGAACCCAATTTCATGNNAGCCGGAATGAGACCCCACGTGCGCAAGAGCCTCAGCTCAGCTGGTGACGCGTTGGCGCGGGTAGCCACATCAAGGACGAACTCTTTCTTCTTGGCGGCTTCAGCCTCGTAGGCCGGGCCACGGTTGAACATCTTCTTGATCAAGGCGTCCATC
>PKUY01000081.1 GCA_003131705.1 Acidobacteriota bacterium
TCACTTTCTTGTCGTGCACCCACTCAACAGTCTTCTGACGGGATTGGGCTACGCAATACTGACGCGAGACTTCCCTGTTTTTTCGCTCTCACCCACGGCGTTTCGCGTGAAATGCCTTCTGCAAGCTTGTGGAGGCAAGCCCGAAATTGTCCAAAGTTCTGTTTCGGCGAGCAGCTACACTTCATTCTTTGGCATCGGCCGGCAACAGCTCAAGCTCCTCGGCAAGATGCATGCTCCAATTATCGCTCGACCAAAACTTCAATCCGCAAGAACAGTACACAAGTTCCGCTTTCAGCTCAGGAAAATGCTTGCGGATTGTCTCGACCACTTCCTCTCTCATGATCTCCTCCCTCCTCAACCCATCAACTTACTGAGGGGAATTTTCGGAAGCGCGGATCGTTGCTGCTACGAGTTTCGCTGCCATCTGATTCACGTCTAACTGCGGCCTACGCTTCTTGGCGGGGCGCTTCTTAGCCTTGCGCGGTTTCGGCATGCCGATAGGATGCCATAGAATCTAAGACCGGGCTAAACCTGCCTAAATTCAAACTGAAGCACTACCTACCCGCGTGTTCGAGTGCCCACAAAGTTGAATTGGGGTAAAGTAGGATTAACATGCGTAAACGCCAAATCACCTCAACTCTGCAAAGTTCCCGACCCTCCGATGAAGCTTGGCTAGACTTGGAGCATGCTGCCCTGGTCGAGGTCACATCAGAAGAAGAGGGCTATCCGATCGAATCTGCTCTCGTAGGAGACGACAAGCGAGGTTGGCGAGCGGCAAGCAAGGGGAGGCAGACAATCCGGCTAATCTTCGATCACCCGCAAAGATTCAAACGTATCTGGCTTGTTTTCGAGGAAAGCGAAAACAAACGCACGCAAGAGTTCGTTCTGCGGACGTCACAGGATCAGGGGAATTCTTACCGGGAAATCGTACGCCAGCAGTGGAATTTCAGCCCGCCTGATTCAATACGCGAAATCGAAGATTATGCTGTTGATCTGTACGAAGTCACGCAACTTGAATTGATAATTGTACCTGATAAAAGTGGCAGTGATGCTCGCGCATCGCTCGCTAATTTGCGTCTCAGTTGATAAGTCCGGTCCTTTGGCACATGGAACCTTCATAACGCCGGTGAATATACCCCGGTCGAAAGCACAATCTGATGAAGTTCCGTCACACGCCGTGGATTTCTACATAGACCGCCTGCGCAGCCGCACGCTTACGACCGCGATCCGGACCAGAACGCCATATTTCGCAACTGTGCGAAATGGGACTGCATGGCTTCGATCTCGGTGACATCATGGGTGCATGCTGCATAAAAAACGTAAGAAAGAATCCCAGAACGCGACACGTGCCAGCGTCAGGAAGGTAATGGGGAAGCCGCGGATGGCCAGGTCCGCAAGAATAGCGGAACTGAACCTAGATACTGCGCGAATTTCAGAAGAGCCAAGTGTCACCATGCCCGGAACCGTCGACAAAATCATCCCTTCTGCACGCCCGAGCCGACCGGAAAAGGCACAGATTGCCGTTGACGGGGCCGACCACCGGTATCGAAGTCTCCGTATTGAAAATACGTTGATTGACGAACATGGTGATGATGTGAGGCTCAAAAAGAGTGCTCGCGTTGAGGTTACCGTCACAGCCGAACCGAAGATGTAAACCGCCGCAATTAACGAAGACACTAATCAGTTGACAACGGCGTTGGCACGGTCGAAATTGAATTCAGATGACTACCAGGGGCCGATGACGTCATTCAGCCCCAACCAATTCCTCCGGACCTCGTGGTCAGGCAAAGCTCGTTGGCCTGTAATTTCGGCTGGTTAACTAGTGCGTTGCAATTTGTCCGTCTCACTTGACTTGGCTGATTGGTGAGTCAGAATGAAATCTCTTCCAAAGTGCTTCTGGTCTAGGACTGCCCTCTCCCCAGTCGACAGCCGACCAGCGGAGTCAACCCTTGAGACCTAAAAAGAGTCACTGGGTTAGTCGCAATGCCTGATGAGTGAGCCTAAATCGGAGGATCCGATCACCGAGCCGAAACCTGAGANNTGCCCAAAGGGACCTTCGCCAGTTGGAAGTCAGCTGAGAAGAGTGTTTTCGCGCGTGTGGACACAATTGGGCTGGGCGGCGTGTATCTGAATACCTTAACCCCGTTGGCTAAGGGTTCGACGACCGACCTGATAGTGGGATTGTCGACCGGGAAGATTTGCACTCGCGCAACAGTGCGCCGCTCACTACCGGGTAGGGGCATGGGGTTGCAGTTTGTTCAGATGGCCCCAGAAGACCGAGCCAGGCTGAATCAGTTTCTATTGCAGCAGGATGCTCCCCATAAGGCATCCGCCGTCCCTCCAGTATCAAACTCGCAATTAGCTATTTCCGTGGCCGAGGAACCAACGGACCCGCTTCTATTTGAGCGCGAACTCAAGCAGTTGATCGAAGTAGCTGGGAAGGGCACCTATTATCAGCTTCTCGCAGCCACTCCCGAATCCCCGAGCAAAGAGATCAAGAAAAGCTATTACGCCTTTGCTCGTAAATTCCATCCTGACCATCACATGGACAAAAGTGAGTTCATCGGGCCGCTCAAAGAGCTGATGGCCGTCGTCACTGTGGCTTACAATACGCTGAAGGATGAGCAGAGACGGGCCAGCTACGATAGGGTGCTTGCTGCCTCCGGCGCCTTCAATCTACAAAGAGGAAAGACGGAATCGCAGGAGACTGTCGAAGAATGCCTTAATCAGGCTAACGAATGCCTGCGCGCCAAAAACTTCGTAGGCTCGATTGTCTGGTTGCGCAAGTGCGTTCATAGAGCGCCGGATGAGGCCAAATACCACGCAATGTTAGCGCGCAGCCTTGCGACTATCGTCGCATATCGCGATGAGTCAATCGAGCACTTCCAGAAGGCAATCGATCTGGATCCATGGAATACCACGGCGTATTTTGAGTTCGGGGAGCTTTATGAAGAAATGCAACTCCCCTGGCGCGCACGTCCTCTGTACTCAAAAGTTCTTGAGATAAACCCAGTACACACCAAAGCTCGCGAGCGGCTCGAACAACTCGACTCCGAAGAAAGGAGCGGGAAATCTCCCTCTCTCATGTCTCGCGTGTTCGGCAAGAAGAATTGAAGCAGACGGGAGTTTATCCAAGGCCGGCGCATTTTCCCAGTGCCGCGGATGCGCAACACGCCGATTTCGATCGACTTGATTGATGCGTCGTAGGGGCCCTCCGGATGCTTCGCAACAATCACTTCAAGATTCTTCTCACAGATCATCCGAAAGACATCGATGCCAAAGCAGTCCACATGATCAGCGTACGGTAACCAAGAAAGGGACATCACAGATTTCCTTTGTACAGAGCTTGAAGCGGGCGAGGATTCAACCACTTGGAGGTATCACGCGTGAAAACCACTGTAGTGAGTGGAGCAGCACCGTTTTTAATTATCGACGATGAGGACTCCCCGCCCTTC
>PKUY01000053.1 GCA_003131705.1 Acidobacteriota bacterium
CTCGCCGCCGGAGAACTGCACGCTCATCTGGCGCTTCGGCTTGATGGTGACGGCGTATGCCGGCAGCGTCTTAATGTCTTCCCAGCTCAACTCGTGGACGAAGCCCACCTGGTTGGCGTCCATGAAGCAGGGGTCGCACATCATATTGCAGCGATTCGTGAGGTCCACGGTCAGCACCGAGCCGCGCCCGTGGCGAACCGTGCTGGAACCGTGGTTATGTAGTTCTTCGTCGTTGTGGGCCGGAATATCGCGGCCCGGGAAGTTCCCTTCGATCCACTCGAGGAACTTCGCGTCCACAGCCATCAGGTCTTCGTATTTGCCGTGGATGGCGCACTCTTTGATCATCCAGACCTGGCCGTCGCGCTCGATGATCTGCGCCTTGATCTCTCCGACCTTTTCATGGACGAGGTCGGTCCAGTCTTTCTTGCCATCGATGATGGCTTCGCGCGCTTCTTTCACGCACGCGGGGCAGAGCGAGTCCGTCGTCCGCGGCCAGCCGAGCGTAGGCTTCGACTTCTCCCACGACTTCAGCAGCGGTTTGTCGGACCACTTCGGTGTAAACGATGGATTCGGGTTCCTCTTGTTGAAGTACTGAATCGTATCGAATGTCATCGCCGCTGTTTTACACAGCGCCCAATCGAATGATTTCCAAATCTGATTGCCAACAGTTTTAGGCATAATCCTCCACCCTAAATTATAAAAGCGCGAACTGGAAAAGCCCCTACGATGCCCAGGAACGTGGCCCTACGGGTACGCCTAGCCCCGTAAACGGTTACGCTAACAGAGTTTGCCTTTGTTCCAAGGATACGTCTAGGTTCGGGCGTCCAAAGGTAGAAATGCCGGGCTGAATGGCATCCAGGAGCAGCCAACGGAGACAGAGGTACCAGCGGTTTAGGTCAGGCGGTAGTACCAAGCAGCCCGGCTAAACACCACGGCTCGGGCTGGGCACGGGGCAACATGAATAATCGCGGTCAATCCAGATTCAACGGAGTGCGCAAGACGCCGATGGCAAAGTGTGCCAGAAGCGGTGCGTCATCATCGAGCTGGATCCAGCGGACCACGCAGTGGTCCTTCATGTACTGCGAAACCTTGGCTTCGCTGATTCCTAGGTAGTCTGCCAATTTAGCCTTCAAGCCACTTTCGGCATGGCCGTGTGCCCCGCCGCGGGTACCCTTACCCGCGCTGCGTCCCCCGCGCACCAGGTTGCCGCAACCTATGCGCAGCGTCTGGCAAGCTTCCACATAATACGAGGTGATTTGGTCCGAGTCCGACAGCAGAAACACGCCCGGGCCCGCGGGGGCGTCCTCGGCCTCTTCAAGCTTGTGCAACGGACTGGCGACGAGCCGGCGCAACATCGATTCGAGATGCGCCATACGGGACGCTAGCGCCGGATCTCCGGCGCGACCGTGGGCCGTTCGCTCGGATGGCAGTTGTGGAACAGGCGGCTCGGCAGGTGCCGGACGCGAGGTCCGCGCAGGCACATATGCCGGTGGCTCTGGGGTATGACTCGGAACGGGCCTCGGAACGGGCCGTTGATAGGCGGGCCGCTCGAATGCAGGTACGTGAGGCGCCGGGGGCCTCGACTGCTGCGGCTCGCCGGATTGCGGCTCTGACGATTCCGCGAAAGCTTGTGTCGGCAGCCCGGTTGTGGTCGGGGCGCCTTTGCGTCGCCGGCCCCTTCCGCCGCGACGGCCGCGACGGCGCTTTTTCTTGACCTCTTCACCGGATGCGGCGTTGCCAGCAGTCTGCGCAGGCGAAGCGGACGCCGCCTTCAGTTCGGTCTCCGCCGAAATCTCTCCGAGTGCAAGCAACGGGCGCGCCTCTTCGAATTCCTGTGGGGCGTTGCGAAACGATTCGGCGTTCTCTTCCTGATTATTTGTAATTGGCATTATTGGGTTTTCAACCTGGGGAAGGGGGAGTTCTAAGCCGAGTCGTGTGAGAGCCTCTTCGGCTTTCTTTTTCCAATCGGCGCGGCGGAAGCGCTGCGCGGCAATCGTATACCAGTTCCCCGCTTCGTCTTTGTGTTCGGCTTTCTCTTCGATGGTTCCTAGCTCCCACGCAACCATGGCATCGCGCGTGCGTTGGTAAAGTTCGGCGAGCTTGGCTTGCGCGTCCGGGCTGGTTTTCGCCTTGCGTATTCGCGCCTGGATTTGCCGCCAATCAGCCATGATCCTGCATTGTAGCAGCCACTTGACCTCTAGGCTAATGAACTATGCTCGTCTGCCATACGTTGATCGGGAACCTATATTGAAGGCACGCGCTGCGCTAGAATCTCGAAACGTCATATTGATGGTGAGGAGACGCATGAAAATAAACCACGTGGTCTGCGTATTTGCGTTGTCGCTATGCTGGCAGGCGGCCGCAGTGGCCCAATCAGCGTCTCGGCCTGTTGCCCCGCACAGAGTTTCCGTGCCCCCGAGTGCGACCGCATTCGAACCGCTCGATCGCTGGAAGGCGGCGGTGATTGCGGGAAACCAGACGGCGCTTGCCGCGCTCTACGCGACCGCTCCTCCGGCGCAGACGCAGACACCCCGGGGAACCACAGCCGACCCCGGCGAAGAACCGCGCTTCTGGTCCGTCTTAGCAGCCAGCGGATTAAGTGACTTCCAGGCCAAGGTACTCGCGGTGGAACATCGGCAGGGAGGCGCAGTCGAATTGGTTCTTCGAGTTGGAGGCAAAATTCAAACGAATTCCGGAGCGCAGCCGTTCATCGTTGAAATGCACCAGCGCTGGATGCGCGAGGGCCGCGACTGGCGCATCGTCGCTACGGGTAGAGACGATCTTGCTGCGAGCCCAACCATGCGTCTCCCCGAACCCGCAGAACCCAATATTTCTCTCTATCCTCCTCCTGACGGGGCGCGAACCGAAATCCGTGCCGCGCTTGCGGCCGCTGCGGCGGATCACAAGCGCGTGATCCTGGTGTTCGGCGCGAACTGGTGCTACGACTGCCACGTTCTCGACGCCGCATTTCATTCGAAGGAAATCGCTCCGCTGGTGAACGCAAATTATCATGTGGTGCACATCAATGTCGGGGACGATGGAGACAAGAACCTCGATCTCGCCGAGAACTACGGAGTCCCTCTCAGGCAAGCGGTGCGCATTCCCAGCCTCGCGGTCCTCGCCCCGGACGGCAAAGTGGTGTTCAGCCAAAAGCAGGGCGAGTTTGACGACAGCGCGCGCATCGGCCCCGCCGACGTCATTGAGTTCCTCAATAAGTGGAAACCACGGAGTTAGAATTTCGCGCCGATCGCGCTGCACTTCGCTAAACGGCAATCGCCGCTGCTGGACGCACTGCGCGAAGGGGACTAAAATGAACTGGAATGGCGCCCAAACTGCCGGTATACATGGACAATCAGGCTACGACGGCGGTCGATCCGCGTGTGGTGGACGCGATGCTGCCTTATTTCACCGAAAAATTCGGCAACGCCGCGAGCCGCAATCACGAATTCGGCTGGAAGGCCGAGGAAGCGGTGGAAAATGCGCGCAGCCAGATCGCCCGGCTGATCCATTGCACTCCGCGGGAGATCGTTTTCACCAGCGGCGCGACCGAGTCGGACAATCTTGCAATCAAGGGCGTGGCCGAGGCTTATCGAGGAAAAGGCAACCACATCGTCACGCAGGCGACCGAGCACAAGGCCGTGCTCGACACTTGCAAGCGCCTGGAGAAATCCGGATGTGAGGTCACGTGCCTGCCGGTGGGACGCGACGGCCTGATCGATCTCGAAGACCTAAGGCGCGCGATCACTCCGAAAACGATCCTGATTTCGATCATGCACGCGAACAACGAAATAGGCGTCATCCAGCCGATCGAGGAAATCGGCAAGATCGCGAAAGAAAAGGGCGTAATCTTCCACGTGGATGCCGCGCAGTCCGTGGGCAAGATTCCCGTTGACGTCGAGAAATTCGGCATCGATCTACTTGCGATCTCGGCGCACAAGATTTATGGGCCGAAAGGCGTTGGCGTTCTGTATGTGCGCCGAAAAAATCCGCGCGTAGAACTCGCGGCGATGATTGACGGCGGCGGACACGAACGCGGGTTGCGTTCGGGCACGCTGAACGTGCCGGGAATCGTTGGACTAGCGAAGGCCTGTGAACTTTGCGAGAAGGAGATGCCGCAGGAAAGCGAGCGGCTGGGCGTTCTTCGCGACAAGCTGAAGGAAGCGATCATGAGCCGCCTCGACGACACATTTATTAATGGATCGATGGTGCACCGGCTGCCGAACAATCTGAATGTTAGTTTCGCGGGAGTCGAGGGCGACGCGCTGCTGATGGGAATTAATGACGTGGCCGTTTCGAGCGGCTCGGCGTGCACTTCGGCCACACTCGAGCCGAGCTACGTGCTCCAAGCACTCGGAGTGCCCGACGAACGCGCGCACAGTTCGATCCGGTTCGGACTCGGGCGTTTCAACACCGAGGAAGAAGTGGATTACGTCGCGGGGCGCGTCGTGGAAACAGTGAAGCGGCTGCGGGAGCTTTCACCTCTGTACGAAGCCGCCAAACCACAGTCCAGCCGTTAGAAGCTTTTGAATTGGGTCTTAAAGTTGAGGGCACCCGCGAGTTTTATTCTCAAGAGGAGCTGTCATGGAAGCGGACCTGCGGTACCCAATCGGCAAATTCCAGAAACCCGAAAGTCTCGCCGGCGATGAGCGCCGAGAGTTCATCGCCCAAATCGCGGACGCGCCGGCGCGCCTCGTTTCCGCGACAGCCGGATTGACGCCTGCACAGCTCGACACACCTTATCGGCCGGGAGGGTGGACCGTGCGTCAGGTAGTGCATCACGTTCCCGACAGCCACATGAATGCATTTATTCGCTTCAAACTCGCGCTTACAGAGAATGAGCCGACGATCAAGCCTTATGACGAAGCGCGCTGGGCCGAGTTAGCTGATGGGAAGAATCCGCCGATCGAGCCGTCGCTGCGATTGCTCGAAAACCTACACAGTCGATGGGTCGTGCTTTTGGAGTCGATTGCGCCTGCGGAGTGGGACTGCAAATTCAAACATCCCGAGCTAGGCCCGATGAGCCTGAACCAGAATCTAGCGCTGTACGCTTGGCACGGCAGGCATCACGTCGCACATATTACTGCGCTGCGCGATAGGAACCACTGGTAGCAACGGCGAAGATCTAGACTTTAGGCTTTTGCTTCCTGGATGCTCTCTACGTGAATGACGTCGGTGGCAGGGTCAACTTCGCCGGTGACTCTCACCTTCTTGCCCAGGAACGAGCCAGCCGCCTTTTGATCATCCAAGTGATACCACGTGTCGTTTTCGTCGTCCCTCAGAATGAACAGCTCACCATTCATCGAGACGATGACCCCGCTGCGAACGGGAAGCTGGCCCGCAGCGGCAACTTCCTGAGGTGCTGGGATTGCGGCCACCGAGGCCAGATTCGCAGTCACGACATCTCGTGAATCCATAGACCCATCGCTGGAAGTCCTGACGATGTTGACCTCAGGACTCCGAATCTCTGTAGGTTTCGGCCTCAGGCTATGGCCAAACGCAAACAACGCGCCACCGAGTATCAGGGCTACAGGCACGAGCACTAGNNCAATCTGGGAAGGCCTTAAACATCGCACAGAGAAGGGTTTCATAATGATGGAGGATGTTTTGAGCCTAGCGGAAAGGGTAAAAACTGAAGGCGGCGGGAAAAAAGGTCCTACAGGCTCTTTCATGGGAATGTCAGTATTCCACCAGCTGGCCCAAAAGGCGGGATTCGCCCAAAGTAAAATAGGAGGAAACGACCACATGCGAATATTCCATCGACCCTTTGCATCGCTCCTGTTGGCATCAGCGCTGGCAGGGCCAGGTCCTGATGACCGGCTGCGCAGCCCGCGTAAGCACGGGCTACGCGGTTCATGACGGCTACTACAACGATGACCATGTCTGGGACAACAACGAGGTTGTGTACTACGGCCGGTGGGAAAACGAGACCCACAGACACCACCGGGACTTTCGTAAGCGCCCCGACAATAAGCAGAAAGAATACTGGGATTGGCGCCACGGCCATTCCGACGATCACCACTCGTTAGCGGATTTAGCTTCGGGACAAGGCCACCGCCCTCCGGCAATTCAATTGCCGGAGGGCTTTTGTTTCAGGACTCGAATTTGCGCGTCAGCTCGCTAAGCCGCTTTTTTCTTCCACACGCCAAGAATTCCGCCCATCAGGCAGAGACCCACCAGAGGGTAGAACTGATTGATGGCGAACAGCATCATCGGCCGCATTTCGTACATGTACGTGGTCAGGGTAATCGGTCCAACGATGCCGATCCAAAGTACCAAGCCAATGGCGACCCCGCGCGCGGCGGTGTCCGCATTTCGCCAGATGCATATCTGCGCCAGCACAAAGGCGATAACCAGGTTCAGGATAAAAGTGACGATGTAAGGCAAGATCGCGCTCTGGCTGCTCGCCTGCGCCGCCGTCATGCCCTCAAGAGCCATCCACTGCTTGGAGAACAGAACGCCGTACCAAAGCGCCCCGAGCAACCAGTACAACACCGCGCAAACAACTACAGCGAGATAGTTGGTCCTCATCGTTTCCTCCCGGTAGCGTTACTTGCTTCAATCGCGGCGGATAGGTCCTAATTTCCGCCGCCCATAGAGCGATTGGCGCGCATCATATTACAGGGCCCGGTCCTGTACCAACCGGAGCTGCCGACGAAGCGGCACGGGTCAGTTGGACGCCAGGCGCTAGAATTGGCTCATCGGGCACACACAACATTTTGGCCCGAAGAGGGTTCTAAGATATGGACAGCTTCGCGCCAAGGCCCGAATAGGCGTTACGAGCGGTTGCAGCAAGTTTTCCGACCAGGACATCGTGCCAAGAACAATCATTATATTTATTCCCGGTGGAAACACCGGGCGAAGGAGAGTTCGGCAATGAAAAAATTATCACGATCGATATCAACGGCGGCTTTTGCCATACTGCTATTTGCCGGGGCGGCCGGCGCTGGACCCGGCGGCCCTGGACGGCCGCTAAAACTCGTGTTGGCACCCCGATCAACCGTGGATCCAACCGACATCATGAAGAACCTCAGTGAAAAATGCCCGGGCGTGATCCTCACGGGCAACGTGAAAGGGTCGGATTACATGCTGTATGCGGGCGGCTGGTCAGGGGAATACAGGTTCATGGTAATCGCAAAAGGCGGAGACACGATTTACGCCACCAAGACCGTACTTCTCAGCAACGCCGTGAAGGACGTTTGCCAGTTTCTAAGCAAACGGCCGTAATTGGAGCGGCATGTGGCGCGTGACACCGAGACCGGTCCTTGAGCGCCGTAGGCGCGACAAATGCCCCTATTTCTCCGTGTTCTCAGCGTCTCCCCGCACTGAGGCCGCGTCGCACGAGCCGTTTCTTGCTAGGATCTCCCATCCCTGATGCCCTTAATGCGCACGCTTGTCTTCGTTTTTTCTTGTCTCATTGCCGGTGTGGCCGTGTGTGGGCAAAGCGCGATGGCGCGCCCACCAGCGGCAACTGCCCCTTCGGCAATTTCCCCGGTGATCGTGATTGGCTTCGTCGGGGGTTACGTGAGCCACGACAACATGATCCACAGTGAAGTCCAGGTTGCGGCACGCCTCCGTGCGGCTTATCCCGTTGGCGTGCGCGCCGAAGCTTTTGAAAACCACAAGGGATCTAAGGCGTATGCCGAAGTCCTGAGCCTGTTGGACGCAAACCACGATGGCAAACTCTCGGATGATGAAAAGAAAAACGCGCGAATTATCTTGTACGGACACAGCTGGGGCGGTTCCCAAGCCGTTACGCTGGCGCGGCAACTGCAAAAAATCGATATTCCCGTGCTTCTCACCATCCAGGTGGATAGCGTCGGGAAGCATCACCAGAATGACGCCGTGATCCCCGCCAACGTCGCCGAAGCGGCTAATTTTTATCAGCCTCACGGCTTACTTCACGGCCGCAGCGAGATTCGCGCCGCCGATCCGCAGCGGACAAAGATCCTTGGAAATTTTGAATTTGACTATGAGAAGAATCCGGTCAAGTGCGGCGACGATTACCCATGGTGGGACCGTCACATGGTGAAGCCCCACACCCTAATTGAATGCGACCCGAGCGTTTGGAATCAGGTCGATGATCTCATCCGCGGCAAATTACCGCCTGTCGCTTCAGGGACGAACGCGCCGGCCCCGCCCCACGCAGCAAATTATTGAAACGACTGGCTCGCGGTCACGTCTAATCGACAGTGGAATGAGCGGTTGGCGCGGAAATTTTTCCGCGTTTTCGGAAAGGTTTTTCGGCCGTTCGGCGCGTCCGAATTTTTTCCACAGATTTTTTTCAATCAATGCTTGACTCAACGAGCTTCAATCTATAGTATCGGGTGGTTGTCTCTATCCCTTCCAGCTGGCCTGGGAGTACCTGCTCTTTGACAATCAGATGAAACAAGCCAGAACCCGTTTGGTTTTCGGCCTTTGTTCGGGGTGTACCCGGGCAGAGGCCATTTGAGAAAGACCGAGCGATTTAAAGTTCGTCTCAGTCGTGATGATGTGAATCGTCACGGTTGAGAGACAGGTTTCAAATGAGAGTTTGATCCTGGCTCAGAGCGAACGCTGGCGGCGTGCTTAACACATGCAAATCGAGTGCGCGCCTGTAGCAATACAGGTGGCGCACGGCGCACGGGTGCGTAACACGTGGGCAACCTGCCCTTTGGATGGGGGATACCCCCGCGAAAGCGGGACTAATACCGCATGATATTCAGAAGACCTAGGTCTTTTGATTCAAAGCCCGCAAGGGCGTCTAAGGAGGGGCCCGCGCCCGATTAGCTAGTTGGTGAGGTAACGGC
>PKUY01000107.1 GCA_003131705.1 Acidobacteriota bacterium
TCCTCGGGCCTACTCGGCGGCGAGCGCCCCTATGCCTATGATGGGGCTGCCTCTCCGCGACTTTCGCTGACAACACCCAGAGCGCCTTTGTAGGCGCCTGTCTGCAAGGGGTATTCCCAATGCGCACCTGGATGAGCGAAACTCGGGAAGCCATGGCCCGCGAATCCCTCCTCGAATACTTCGAAAAAACTTCGCGCCCGTCGAACGAGATCGCGGTGGTCTGGCGGCGCGGGTACCGCACGATCCGGTGGTCGTACGCAGAGCTGTTCGGCGCCGGAACGCAATTTGCGTTGGAGCTGAGGAGTCGCGGCATCGAAAAGGGCGACCGCGTCCTGCTCTGGGGAGAGAACTCTGGCGAGTGGGTCGCTGCGTTTCTCGGATGCCTGTTTCACGGCGCGGTTTCCGTTCCCATGGATGTAACCGCCGACAAATCCTTCGCGCAGCGCGTGTCGCATCAAGCTGGTGTGCGCCTGGCGGTCCTGGGACGTGGTTTGCCGTCGGTTGACCTGGCATCTGCCACAGTTTGCGTCGAAGATTTTTTCGAGACGGCGAGCAGAAGGTCCGCGGATGCTTTCGCGCCCGTCGCAGCCGCACGTACCGATCCCGTTGAAATCGTCTTCACCTCTGGAACCACCGCCGAACCGCGCGGTGTCGTCCTGACCCACGCAAACATTCTCGCCAATCTCCAGCCCATCGAGAAAGAAATCAAGCTATATCGCCGTTACGAGCAGTTTTTCCATCCGCTTCGCTTCCTCGACCTTTTGCCGCTCAGCCACGTATTTGGGCAGTTGCTGGGCATTTTTCTGCCGCAGATCCTGGGTGCCACCTCGGTGTTTCTCGACACGCTCAATCCCGCCGAAGTGGTGCGCGCGATTCGCAAGGAACGAGTCTCCGTGCTCGTTACCGTCCCTCGCCTCATCGAATCGTTACGGGATCATATCGAACGCGATCTTGCTTCACGCGGCCGAGTCGAAAAATTCCAGCGGACTTTCCAGGCGGCCGAGGGCGAACATTTCCTGAAGCGCTGGTGGCGATTCCGTGCGATTCGCCGCAGCTTCGGCTGGAGGTTTCTTGCGATTATTTCAGGTGGCGCTGCGCTCCCGCTGGCTGCCGAGAAATTCTGGACGCGCCTCGGCTATGCCGTGATTCAAGGGTACGGCCTCACGGAAACCACCTCGCTCGTCAGCCTGAACCATCCCTTCCGCCTGGGAAGTGGCTCGATCGGCAAAGCGATGCCCGGCCTGGAGGTCAAACTTTCCGAAGAGGGCGAAATTCTCGTGCGCGGTGAAAATGTTGCCTCGGGATATTGGAAGAGCGATGGCGTTGCGTCGGTGCTCGACGCAGACGGATGGTTTCACACAGGGGACATCGGCGAACGCGACGAAGCTGGCAACTTCTATTTCAAGGGCCGCCGGAAAAACGTAATCGTCACGCCTGAGGGTTTGAACGTTTACCCGGAGGATCTGGAACTGGAGCTACGCAAGGAGTCCGGCGTGCGCGATTGCGCTGTCGTCGGTCTCGACCGCGATGGAAATGCCGAGCCGTGCGCCGTGCTGCTACTGCGAGATGCGCCTGCCGACATGAATGCAAATGCCGCTGCAATCGTGCAGCGCGCTAATGGGCGGCTCGCACCGTTCCAGCAGATGCGCCAGTGGCTCGTCTGGCCTGACAAAGATTTTCCGCGCACGCCAACGCAAAAACCTCTCCTCGGACGCATCCGCGAAGCTGCCCAGGAACAACTAGCCAGTCCCAAGGCTGGCGCGGGGCCGGCAGCGGCCATTTCGGGCCCGCTGGCCGAACTCTTCACGCGCATCACGCGCGGACGCGCGCTCCCGGACGATGCCGCATCGCTTCAGCTCAGCTCCGTTGAACGCGTTGAATTATTCAGCGCGCTCGAAGACCGCTATCAAGTGGACTTGAGCGAAACCGAGTTCACCTCCGCGGATACGGTTAAATCCCTCGAGCGATTGGTTGACCAACCGCTCGCGAGCTCGCCCGCGTTTCATTATCCGCGCTGGCCGCAGAGCTGGCCCTTGCGAGTCCTCCGCGCGATAATTTTCAATCTGCTCGCTCGCCCCGCCATGCTGCTCCTCGCCTGGCCGCGCATACGAGGCCGCAAAAATCTTCGCGGCAGAAAAGGTCCCGTGCTGCTCGTCGCGAATCACGTCACCTATCTTGATCCCGCTTACATTCTTGAGGCATTGCCGGGACGCTTGCGGCGCCGCCTCGCAGTCGCGATGGACGGCGAATTCCTCGAATCCATGCGGAATCCACCGCCCGGTACAGGATTTCTCGGCGGGGCGCTGGGCCGCATAAAATATTTCCTGCTTGTATCGATCTTCAATGTTTTTCCGTTACCGCGCCGCGCCGGCTTCCGCAAGAGTTTCGCTTTTGCAGGCGATTTAATTGACCGCGGCTGGAGCGTGCTGGTTTTCCCGGAAGGAGAGCTGACGCGCGACGGGCGGATCGCGCCCTTCCGCGCAGGGATTGGCCTGCTGGCTACGAGACTCGGCGTGCCGGTCGTTCCCACTCATCTCGACGGTCTGTTTGACCGCAAGCAGGCGGGTAAAAGCTGGGCGCCCCCGGGCCACGTGAAGGTTTCCATCGGCGAGCCTGTTCGCTTCGGCGAAGCCGCCGCGGCCGAAGAGATCGCCCGCGACCTCGAGTGCCGCGTCGCCACCCTACCTGAGGGGACGTGACAAGTCCGCAAGTTCGCCCGCACCCGCTCGAATCGCTCCGTGCCTTCTGCGATACAATTATGGGGTTCCCTTGGAGGGGTGCTTTCGGTGCAAATCCGATGATTCATCGCTTCGTATTTCACAACGACCGCCTGTTGCCGGTCGAGGACGTGCGGTTATCGCCCGGCCAATCGGGCCTGATGAACGGTTGGGGCCTCTTCACTACGATCCGCATCATCGAAGGAATTCCTTTCGCCTTTGAACGCCACTGGAAGCGCCTTTCACGCGATGCCGAGAGGACGCACTGTCCTTTTCCGTTCGAAGAGGAAGCCGTTCGCGACCGTTTACTCGAAGTCTTGCACGCCAACGAGGTCTATGAGGGCTGCGCGCGAATCTACGTGATTCACAATCGGACCGGCATGTGGCGCAGCGATGAAGGATTTCCGGCAGCAGATCTGATTATCTATTCGACCGGTCTGCCCGCCTATAGCGAATCCCCGCGCCTGGCTGTGCAGGAGCATGGGCGTCATGCAGCTTCGCCGCTCGCCGGCGTGAAGGTCACATCGTGGCTCAACAATGTCTGGAATCTTCAGGAGGCGCAGCAAGCGGGATGGGATGAGGTCGTGCTGCTCAACGAGCGCGGCGAAGTCGCCGAATGTACCGCCGCCAATATCTTTTGTGTACGCGCAGGCCGTGTTGCCACGCCACCGCTCTCTTCAGGATGCCTGGAAGGTGTTACTCGCGGGCTTGTCCTCGAGCTCGGTCCGCAGGTCGGAATATCGGTCGACGAGCGCACTCTGTTCCCCGATGATCTATATTCGGCCGACGAAGTTCTCATCTCTTCGACGAATCGCAACGTGATTGGCGTTGCCGAAATCAACGGTCACAAAATCGCCACCGCGTCGGGCCCGGTAGTGCAAAAGCTGGAAAAGTCTTTCGTCGCTTACGTCCGCGAATACGTGGAAGCGCGCACCGCCGCTCCCGGCAAGCGCTGACCCGGCCGCACTTCGTCTTCCGTTTTAGTGCGTGAAAAGTCCCGAAACGCCGATCGCCAGCCCCAAAATCCCAAGGATAAGCCCAAATCCCCAGAAGATTCGCTTGCGCGTTAGCAGCGTGATCGAGCAGATCACCAGCGCGGCCTCGAGCAACACTTCGCCAAGATCGAACCGGTCCGCGCGCCGCCCTTGGAGCTTCACTTCGTCCTCGGCCTTCCTGGCCTCGCCCTCGATGTCGTTTTGTTGATCGCGATACTTGTCGACTTCCTTTGCGTACTTGTCCTTGATTTTTGCGACCTGCTCGCTGTTCTGCAGTGAGAAGACGGAGACCTCGTCGAGAAAAAGTTCGTAGTTTCTGCGCCGTATGTCTTTCGCCTGGTAGTAGGCCCACTGGTCGGTCGCCTTCGTTTGCAACAGAATTTCCTCGGTGTGCGCGCGGTGCCCCAGCAGGGAAACCGCCGCAACCAGCACGGCGAAAATCGCCATCGTGACGGTCACGGGCGCTAGGCTGGCGTGGCTCGATCCTTCTTCAGCTTGTTCCTGGAGTTCCTGGAGTTCAGCCATTTCCCGATCCTCACTTTTGGGGGAACTTGTTACGCCCTTCTCTTGCGCGAGAACGTGCAAGAGAATACCAGAATCGGCTCGCCTCCGCCCACAGGCCGGCTACCCTCGATTCGCCGTGTTCCGGTACAATTCACAGGAAAGCACGAATCGAGGAGGTTCATTTCATGACGGATCTCGCCGGCAAAACGTGTGTCCCATGCCGCGGCGGAACGCCTCCGCTCGCCGGCCTGGAACTCCAGTCGCTAGCTAAAGAAGTGCCGCAATGGAAGGTCGTGGACGGCCATCACATCACGCGCGCGTTTACGTTCCCGGATTTCCGCCAGGCTCTCGCGTTCGTGAATAAAGTCGGCGAGCTTGCCGAGGAGCAGGGACACCATCCGGACATCCTGCTCGCCTGGGGCAAGGCCGAAATCACCACGTGGACGCACAAAATCAACGGCCTAAGCGAAGGCGATTTCATCCTCGCCGCCAAGATCGACAACTTCTAGAGGAAAGGACGACTGCACCCGTTCGCAGTTTGAGAAGTGCTGCGTCTTTGACTCTGCCGCACCAAGGCCTTAAACTGAGAGCCGTGGGCTCTTTTTCGCGCGGCAACACTTACCGTTTCCAATGGCGCGGGCTCGTCCCACCCGCGATCAAGACGCTCCTAATCGCCTGCGCAGCGGTCTTTGTTTTCAAGACTTTCCTCGAAGTCGCTTTTCAGCCGCAAGTGGTGGGCGCTTTTTTCCATTATTTTGGTCTGGTTCCTTTTGCCGTCGTCCACGGCTATATCTGGCAGCTCGGCACCTACATTTTTCTTCACGACTCGATCTGGCATCTGCTCTTCAATCTGCTTTTTCTCTGGATGTTCGGCAAGGATCTCGAGCTTACGTGGGGAAAGCGGAAGTTCTATTTTTACTTCTTTCTGTGCGGCATCGGCGCAGCGGTCATCAACGTTGCTGTGAAGGCGGTTCTGGCTGCATACGGCATCGGCAGTTTGGTGACGGCACCCACCATCGGTGCTTCCGGTGCAATCTTTGGCGTTCTGATTGCCGCGGCTCTCGTCTTTCCCCATCAGCAGGTATGGCTGATACCGTTTCCGGTGTCGATACCGATGAAGTTTTACGTCCTCATGATTGGCGCGATCGAGTTCTACTTCACGCTGGCAACCCCGGGTGACGGCGTCAGTCACGTCTGCCACCTCGGCGGCATGCTTGTCGGCTACCTCTATCTCCGCCGCGGTTCGTTCCTCTACAATTTCCGCAACGTTTTCACGGATTGGAAACGTCGCAGGCTGCGCAAGAAATTTGAAGTCTACGACCGCGACCATCGCGACAAACCGCCGTCCCGCCCCGACAATTGGGTCAACTAGAGATTAGAAAGTCCAGATAGGAAGAAAGCCGGCAGCGGCGCTGGATTTCCGGGCGGCTGGATTACTTCGTTACCGCGAAATCATTCACGATGCCGTAAAGAAGGTCAATCCCCTTGCGAAAAGAATCCAGCGGGATTCGTTCATTATCGGCGTGCATTCGCAGCAGATCGTCGTCGGTCAACGGAAATGGCAGCAGCCCGTACGCTTGAACGTTTCGCATGCGCAGTGGCCATGAATCCGTCGCACCGGTGGACATGTTCGGCACAATCGCGGCGCCCGCATATTGCTGCTTCGCAACGCGCGAGATCGTGTTGTACAAATCCGACGTAAGTGACGAAGATGGCGCTGCCTCGCCCCCGCCTATCTCCGTTTCGAACCGCAACTGAGGGTCATTGACCAGCTGTTGCAGTTTGGCCAGCAGCGCGTCGAGCGAGTTGCCCGGAAGCAGGCGGATGTTCAGAACGCCGCGAGCCTCTGAAGGCACTACGTTTTGCCGAATGCCCGCTTGCAACATCGTGGGAGTCACCGTGTCGCGCAGCGTCGCATTCCATACCGGATTCGCGTCCGAGATCCATCGCGCTGCATGTTCGCCACGGTCAGGAGATTCCAACGCACGCATCCATTTGCTGGTGTCATCATCCTCCGTTGCGGCGAGTCCTTCGAAATAGGCGCGCGTGACGGCGTTGAATTGAACGGGCGCCTCATACGCCGCGATCTTTGACATCGCATTTGCCAGGTGCACGACGGCGTTGTCCTTTCGCGGTACGGATGCATGTCCCGAGGTTCCCGTGACGATCACGTCCACGTTCGCCATCACCTTTTCGCTGGCTTGCACACCGATAAACTGGATTTTGCCGTTCTTCGTGACGACTCGGCCGCCTTCGTTGATGGCATAGCCTGCGGCGATTTTGTCCCAGTGTTTCTCGACGGCGATTTTCATGTCTACAGTGCCGCCGGCCTCTTCATCGCCTTCCGCGAGGAGAATTACGTCGCGATTCAATCGCGCGCCGGAGCGCTTCAACGTCACAAGTACCGCAAGATTCGCGGCGGTCATGCCTTTGTCATCGATCGCGCCACGGCCGTACAAATAGTTCCCTTGGATGACCGCCCCGAATGGATCCACGCTCCACTTGGATTTGTCCACCCCGACCACATCCAGATGTCCCACCAGCAGCAATGCGNNGCAATGCCCGCGACGGATCCGGCATGGCGTTCGCCGAAAGCCGCGCCACCAGAAATCCACGCCCCGTCGTGGTTTCGAAAATTTCCGAATGAATTCCTTCGCGATCCAAAATGCTCGCCAGATATTTCGCGGCGGCCAGTTCGTTGCCCGGAGGGTTGGTGGTATTGATGCGAATCAGGCCCTGTAGCCACGTGACCGCTTCGTTTTCGATTTGAGAAATATCTGCCGAGGGCGCAGGCGCTGCTTGCGCGGGCGGCGGAGCCGGCGTGCGGCTTTGTGCGCGGGCGGGCATGGCACAGGGCATTGTGCCCAGGAACAACAAAAGCAATATCTTCACGGTAGCGCGCTCCATCCCTTTGGCCTCCCGGCGAATCTGAAAGTGCTTCGAAAATTGAGCTCGATTGATACTATCATGTCGGTTTGAGGGTCCCGGGAGGCGCGTCGGGCAGCGTTTTCTGGATTGCAATCGACCATCCACTGCGGCCCGTGCCAGCATCCTAATCGGGTGAGGACAACCTCGAGTGAGGACAGCATGCGACTGAAGATATTGTGGCGCATTATCCTGATGGGCAGCCTAGTCGTAATGTTGAGTGTGTCTTTCGATGCGTGGCCGGCGCTCGCGCAGCAGGACGGGCCACAACAGTCCGCGCCGTCACAGCAGGCCGAACCGGTGAAGCCGCCCGCTGGAGGGCCGGCCTCACAGCCACAGAGCAAGGCCACGGACCAAAAGGGACCGTTGCCTCAAGTCGCTATCTCGGTCCAATCGAACTTGGTCAGCGTGGATGCCGTGGTCACCGACAAGGACGGAAACATTGTCACGGGCTTGAAGCGCGAGAATTTCCGAGTCATCGACAATGGCCAGCCACAGCAAGTCACGAATTTTTCGCCCACCGACGCGCCCATTACCGTCGTCATGCTCATGGAGTTCAGCAAGCTCGCGGGAGGATACTTCGGATATAAAGCGAAGGACTGGTCGTACGGATTCTTGAACCAGCTCAAGCCGGAGGACTGGGTCGCGTTGAAAACATATGACCTGAAAACGACGCTGGTGGAAGACTTCACACAGGACAAGCGGGAGGTTGGCCAAGCCATTAGTTCGCTTTTTTTTCCTAGCTTCAGCGAAGCCAATCTCTTCGACGCCGTTTTCGAAACTCTCAATCAGCTCCGCGATATCAAAGGGAAAAAGTCCATATTAATTATCGCGACGGGCTTCGACACGTTCAGCAAGCACAATCTCGATCAGACTCTCGCCCGCCTGAAAGAAACCGACACCACGATTTTCTGCGTTGGCATGGCAGAGGAAATCGATTTGTATGGGCAAGGGGCGAACCTGGGCTACATCCAGGCAAAAAATCAGCTCAGCACATTCGCTCGCATGACGGGCGGCTACGCTTTCTTCCCTCGTTTCCAGGGCGAGATGCCGGATATATTCCATACCGTCGCGGCCTATCTGCGCAGCCAATACACCCTTGTTTTCTCGCCTTCAACGTCACAGGACGGCAAATATCACAAGCTCGCGCTTGAAGTCGTGGATGATCAGGGCAATCCGTTGGAACTCGCGGACAAAAAGGGGAAGAAGCACAAAGTTCTCGTGAACGCCCGCGAAGGATATGTCGCGCCAAACGCACCGGCGGGCAATTAGGGCACTTTCCGCAAACGCCGGGCGATCCTAAGCGCGATTCAGCGGCTCACGCGCCGTTTGACGAACTCGTTGAGCAGAATCTGCGTCAAGCGCGTCTGGTCGTGCCTCACCACACCGTCCTGTTCCTGCAGGAAATCTCCGGTAACGTAACTCAATCCCATGCGCGTGAGCTCGTCGAACGACGGATCGACTGGCTCGGCGCCTTGCGCCCGGTAGCGCCGCAATAGTCCTGGTGATATGGGCGTGCGATTGATCACCACGAAATCAAACAGCGATGGACGCGTGTGTTCGTAAATGGCGCGCACGTGATCGGCAACGGAATAGTGCTGCGTCTCCCCCGGCTGGGTCATCAAGTTCGCGATGTACACGCGGGTGGCGCGGGAATGGGCGATCAGCTCCGCCATCTGTTCCACGAGCAGATTGGGGAGAATGCTGGTATAAAGCGACCCGGGACCGACCAAAATAAGATCAGCCTCGCGAATCGCCTGTAGCACTTCCGGCAGCGACCGCGTGCGGCGCGGCACCAGATGCACGCGTTTAATTCGCTCGCGCGAGCGTGAGATGTTCGTCTCACCCGCCACCACGCTTCCATCTTCCAGCTCCGCTTGCAGCGTGACGTTTTGCGCCGTCGATGGGAAAATCCGCCCCCGAATGGCAAGAACGCGCGCCGACACTTGCACGGCCTTCGCAAAATCTCCCATGCTGTTCGTCAGCGCCGTTAGAAACAGATTGCCGAAACTGTGCCCCGCGAGTCCCCGGCCGGCTGGAAAGCGGTATTGAAAAAGTTTTCCGAGCAGGTGTTCGTCTTTCGAAAGCGCCACCATGCAGTTGCGGATGTCGCCGGGCGGAAGCACGCGATATTCGCGGCGCAGCCGGCCGGAGCTTCCGCCATCGTCCGTCACGGTAACGACCGCGACGAGATCCGCGATCGGCTGTTTCGGCCTGCGTTTTCCGCGTTCCGCGATGTGCGCTTTTAGTCCGCGAAGCACACAAGAAAGCCCGGTCCCGCCGCCCAAGGCGACCACCCGGACATATGGCGCGCGGCGGTCCGAACGATTTTTCATGGAGAGAGCAGAGAATTAACTGGTCGAACCGTCTCGCTCGGGATAGAGCAATTCGGTAAAGCGCGGGTCTTCCTGTAAGAATGCGAAATCTTCGTCGTTGCGTGCGTGGTAGCGATTTTCCGGGCGCAGCTGGATTGCCACCTTCAAATTCAGCATGGCGGAGTCCGCTTCGCCGGTCAGGCAGTCGAGTGCCGCCATCGCATATACGATATGATCGGCCTTCGGGGCCGCTTTGCGCGCGCGATCGAGGTGCTCTCGTGCCTCGTCCCAGCGTCCGAGGTTCATCAGCGCGATGCCTTGCGTGTAATGCTCCTCCGCCGACTTCGGAGCCGCCACGGGCAGGCGCGAAATGCGCTGTTCGCAGATCCGCAGATGGACTTGGGCGCGGTCCCCCAATTCTTTGCTGGGACCTTCGAGCACGCGTTCCAGCGCCTCTTTGGCGCGATGAAACTTTTGCTGCTGGAACTGTTTCAACGCCTCTTCATACAGCTTCAGCTGTTGAAGCTTGGCCGGTCCCTCGGGATCGGGAGGCATCACCTTCGCTTTGCCGGAAGATGCTAAGTCCTTCTTATTTATTGGCTTACGGCCTGACTGTGAGGACTCTGTGCTGCGGACCGCACGACGTTTCACGAGTGCACTCCGGGAGATCGAGAAAATCGAACATAGCAAAAACCGAGTGTCGCGTCAATGCGGCCCTTTGAGGACGTAAATTCCGCATAGCCGCCAACTGCCCGATCTCAAAACTTCTCCGCTAGATTTGAGAGTACGCGGCCGGCGTGAGAATCGTATTACTCACATTGGAAACCAGGCCTGGTGACGAATATTTCTGCTGGCCAAACAAAATTTTGGTTTCCGGCGCCGAGAAAAACGCGCTCCAGCACTTGTCGCGCTCGGCGAGATTCGCAAAGCCGATCATATACGTCAGGTTCGGCATTTTCCCTCCGATAAGGGTGTCGCCGAAGAAGACCGGCCAGAATCCGGCCTTGTTGAAAATCGCAACTTCTCCGTTATTGACCTGCTCCACTTTCACTTTGTGGTCCTGATCGGTCGCGCTTTCATATGTGCGCAGTTCGAACATGCGCGGGCCCTTCTGCGCGGTCGCCGCGGGAACGATCAACTTGGGCGCACCCGCAAGGGCCATCATCAAGGAAGTTTCCAGACGCACAAAGCTCGGCTGATTGGAGGAGGCGTTCAGAAAATCGGCTCCGGCCTTCATATATTCGGCATCACCTGCGAGACGAGCCTCCGCCGTCGCCAGAGTTTCCACCGACGCGCTCGGCATCAGCACGTAAGTCGATGGGCCTTCGGGCCCAATCGAAACGCTGAAGACTCCCACCGGAGAGATTCCCAGTCGGTTCAAACCCGGCACCAGCGCCGTGCGAAAAAAATCATCCGCGAGTTTCCGTTGGGGAGTCGTCAGATGATATCTGCGCAGCTCGTAGTATTCTCGTGACGAGTCCGATCCCTGAGCCGCGCCAAGTGCACTCGATGCCGGACCGGCAACTACCGCCGCCGCGATCGATGTCGATAAAAACTTTCGTCTGTCCATGAGTTTTCCTCTCGGGGAGTTCGATCTGTCGTCCCGCATCCAGTTTCGGTCCGATATAGTCACACAGCCGCGACCGCGCGTCTAGCGGATCTCGAATGTAGCAGCGCTACTGCAGACGTGCTTGTAATCCTTCGGCGAACTTCTCGATGCGGCTGAGTGGCACGACGGAAATGTGCTGCTCCTCGAACAATCGCGCCACGAATTGATGCCAGGGATTGGCTGCAGCGGATTCGACTTCGGTGATGGCGGTGAACTCCGAGTTTGGTGTGCGGGCGCGAATGCATTCGGCAGTGTAGGCGAGCACTTTTGCCTGCGCGGGATCGCGGCCGAGCCGCAGGGGATCGCCCGGTTGCGTGAACTCTTCGACGCCGATGCTGCGCTCGGGTTTTCCCAGGATTCGATGCCGCCGGAAAACGTCGTTCAATCGCGCCCGAATCCACGCCCGCGTGTTTTCGAGGATCCCGGTTCGAGTTGTAGGTGGCGCCGCGACGTGATCGCGGAACAGCCGGTCGAGTTCGGTATCGAAGTTCTCGGAGAGAAGGCCCTTTTGCGGGCTAAACTGCAAAACATTCGAAAGCGTCTGGTCCAGATTTTCGAGATAGATTTGCACTTTGGTTTCGGGAGCTTGGAGCCTAGCGTCAAATTCAGATGGCAGCGCGCGCAGAAGCTCTTCATCTGCTCCGGGTTGCAGCCGCCGGACGCGAGCGATCTCGGACNNTGGGACGGTTCTTCGATCAACCGCATGGCGCGCCGCGATCCTTCGGCCTCTTCCAGCAGCACTCCGATGTTGACCCATTCGTCGCGCACGACATTCGGCGTGTAGCGCAAAACCCGGTAACGAAGCGTGTTGCGTTGTTCTTCAAGCATGGTTCACTTCCAGTTGGGAAAGGGTTGTAACTACGATTTCCAGGCCGAAACAATCAGCGCATCCGGAAAAGTCCACTCGCCCGCGTTGAAGCAGAATCCCTGATCGATCATCTGCGCCTGATACCGCGTTTCACCCTTGGCGCGAAAAAAGATCGCCTGACGGCCGTTCGTGTCGCAGGTCCACTTGTCAAAAACGAACATTCCGCGGAAGTCCGCCAGATTCACAGCCTCGCGCAGTTGCTCATCCGGAAGAAAATCGTACACCACCGCTATGCGGCGTCTTGCAACGAAGTTGGGATCTTTTTGGGAAAGTAATCGATTTTGGGGAAAGTGCACGGACGAAGGAAAAACAGNNAAAACAGGCGGCAGTTCGAGAGCACGCTCCTCCTGGAACCCTCAATAAAAATCCGCGGGACCACGTGTACCGAAACGGTCACGCAGTCCCGCGAGTTTTTGACGTCCGATCCGAAACAACGCTATTGGGAGCTACCGCTTCTTGCCCTTGCCACGCTTTTTCGAAGGGGCTTTTTTAGCCTTGCCCTTCGATTTCGCCTTAGGCTTTGCTTTCGGCTTTTTCGCCTTCGGGCTCGCCTTCTTGGCCTTCTTAGCTTTCTTTACCCTTCGAGCCGGAACGCTCTTGCGAGGAGCGGGTGTAACCGGTGCTTCCTCATCTTCTTCCGGGGCCTCTTCGATGATAACCTCTTCGATTTCCTCTACGATCTCCTGCGGCTGCTCCTGCCCCTCTTCTTCTTCCTGCTCAAAACCGGGCAGTTCGTCGTTCTCATCATCATGCATTTTGGCGTATAGCATTCGATCCTCCGTGGGGTCCCGGGTTTTCTTCGGGCCTCACTCCTTGGCCCGCTTATAAACGGAGTGTCGGAACTTTGTCAAGGCGCAATGGATCGAAAAAACAGTGCCATCGCCGAGGGTGTTACTTATGGGTGGGTGAAAATAGCTGGATTCTGCAGAAACTAAACAGTTTAGATGGAGGAATTGCCTATCGCTGGACGCTTAACACGTCGCCCGCATGAAGAGGGCGCTCGGCCAGGAAGGGATTCGCCTGCCGCAGTGCCGAAACCGTTGTCTGGTGCTCGCGCGCGATGGAATAGAGGGTCTCGCCCGGTTTTACGTGATGCTCGCGGGCCTCAGGCAGCTCGGAGCTACGTGTTGACACATTCTCCATACCCCGGCTCGCGTTTTCCGCCGACTTCGACTTAGCGGGTGAGGCCGCTTGCGCCGCGTCGCTACCTGCCAAGATTCGCAGATGCGATCCTCGTGGAACGTGACTCCCGGAAATATGATTCCAGCGCCTCAACTCCTGGACCGTGACGTCGTACCTGCCCGCAATCCCCGCGAGCGTGTCGCCACGCTGCACGCGGTAATGTACCACACGCACCACCGGCGGCGCGGTCGGTACGTTAAGCAGGAACCCTGCCGGCACGGTTGCATGCGCGTCCAGGTGGTTGGCCGCTTCGATCGCCGGAAGGGTGACCCGGTAATGCCGTGCGATGTCGGACAGCGTTTCGCCTTGTCCTGCCGGATGCAGGCGCCAGGTCGTCCATTTGTCTTCCGGCACCTGGCCGATGTTTTCCTCGAAGTTTTTCGCCGCGCCCGCCGGCATTTTTAATTGGAAGCCCGGTGCGTTTGGCGTGACATTCCGCAGCAGCTCAGGGTTCAGCAGTCGAAGATCGTCAAAGTCGGCGCCCGCCGCGTCGGCCACGAGATGGAGGTCGATCGTGTGGTCCAGGCTAATCGTTTCCACGTTCACCGGTTTCTCGGGAGCAACCTGCACGCCGTAAAGCCCCGGATCCTTCGCCACGAATGCCAGCGCTAGAATAATCGGCACGTAGTTTTGGGTCTGCTTGGGCAAGGCGTTGCGCTTCTGCAATTCCCAGAAGTCCGCATATCCGGTGCTCTGGATCGCCCGCTGCACGTTCATTGGGCCTGAATTGTACGCAGCCATCACCAGATACCAGTCGCCGAACATCGCGTAGAGATCGCGCAAATGGCGCGCCGCGGCGCGCGTGGCTTTCTCCGGATCGCTGCGCTCATCAATCCAGTACGTTCGCTCGAGATCGTATTCCTCACCGCGGTAGGGCATGAACTGCCATATCCCGCGCGCCCCGGCGCGCGAAACCGCCTGTGGCTGGAAGGCGCTTTCTGCCTGCGCCAGATAGATCAGATCCTGCGGAACGCCTTCTTCCTTGAGGACACGCCGGATCATGTCGTTGTAGCGTCCAGCGCGCTCGAGACCATGGCTCACAATCGCGCGCCCGCGCGTCGACGTGAAGAAGCTTAGATATTGAAGGACCGAATCGTTCACGGTCAGCGGCAGGTCGTGCCGTACGCTGATCATTTCCTTTTGGGCTTTCAGCGCCAGGCGCGGATCGCCCGCCGGCAAAGTCAAATCGGCAATTTCATCGATCGGTGCGGGCTCGCCCGGCGTTTCCGAATCTTCTTCCACGTTGGTCTTGTCGGCATTCAGGTTATCGCCTTGGATGGCATCGCCGATCTCATCGAATAGCTTCGCAAGCCGGGAATCGGAGTCCGCCCGGAAGCCGCTGGCAAGGATCAGGTCCACACCACGGTCGAAGTCCACCTGCGCTTTTGCGGTGTTTCCCGCCTGAAAGTCTTGCTGGCCGGCGTCGACGCTGGCCTGAACCTTTGCCACTAGAATATCGATTGCCGGCCGCCGGTCTACTCCAAATGAGGCAATGCCAAGCGGGTTCTTTGGCAAGGGAAGTGGTTCGCGGAAATAGGCGGTCGTGGGCGCCGGTGCACTCGCAGGTGCGGGCGTTGCAGCCGGGGGCCGGACGTGAACCTGTTTGGTCGCGGTTTCTTCACATCCCGCTAGTCCGAAAGCGCCCGCTGCCAAAATAACCCAGATTGTCGCTCTGCGTTTCATAGTCCGCCGTTTCAGCCATTCGCTGAGAATGATTCCCTCGTCCGCCACTGCTACTCTGACGCAATTGAAATGTTACGGGCCGCCAACAACCGGGTCAATGGTTCTACCCTACTAGACGTTGACCATAACAGGACAACGAGTACCAGTGGGTTTTCGCCCGCCCGAGCCGTTAATTGGCCATACCGGGGGCACAAGACAACTCGAGGCTTATACCACTGTCTCAGAGGGAATTGCTAGGGCCGTTCGAAGCAGTAGAGCACCAGGCAAGCCAGCTAGAAATTCTGAGCCAGGGAAGGAGCTCGTGCCGCGCGGCGTAGTAGTAGGCGTTTGACCCGATGATCCAGCCTAGCCCAGTGCCTGCCGCAGATCTTCGATGAGGTCTTCCGGGTCTTCGAGGCCGACCGATACGCGCACCGTCCCTGGCCCCACGCCAGCCGCACGCAGTTCCGCGGTGGACATTTTGTAGTGCGAGGTATAAATGGGCAGGACCACGAGCGACTCCACACCGCCGAGGCTTGCCGCCAGCAGAAACACCCGCACGCGGTCGCAGAATCGTCGCGCCGCTCCAAGGCCGCCCTTCAGATCGAACGCCATCATGGCGCCGAACCCGCGCATCTGCCGCTTCGCCAGGGCATAGTCGGGGTGCGATGGCAAACCCGGGTAATGAACACTCGCCACTTTGGGATGCTTCTCCAAAAACTTCGCCACAAGCATCGCGTTCTTGCACTGCCGCTCGATGCGCACTCCCAGTGTTTTCATTCCGCGGATCAGCAGGAACGCCGCCTCGGGGTCCATCGAGCCGCCGATCTGGATCACCATGGCGCGCACCTGCTCGATAAGAACGCTGTTCCCCGCGGCTGCCCCAGCGATCACATCCGAATGCCCCGCCAGATACTTCGAAGCGCTGTGCAGGACGATATTGAATCCCATCGAGAGCGGCTTTTGCAGCACGGGACTGGCAAACGTATTGTCGATTAGGGAAACGAGCCCCCACTCCTGCGCGAACGCGACTGCTTTTTTCAGGTCTACCAGACGCAGTGTCGGGTTCGTCGGCGTCTCGATGTAGAGCACCTTAGTCCGCGGGCCCACGAGCCGCTCGATCCCAGCCAAGTCTGTTTCCACATGACGCACCACGATTCCCAGCCGCGGCAACACATCTCGAAAAAGCCGGTAGCTTCCCCCGTAAAGCTGCCGCGTCGCGATTACTTCCTCGCCCGCACGCAGTTGCGAGAGCAATGCGCTTGAAATCGCGGCCGTGCCCGACGCCGTGACCACCGCGTCTTCGGCCCCCTCGAGCGCCGCGATCTTCTTTTCGGCAATCGCCAGCGTCGGATTGCCGTAGCGCGAGTAGATATACGCCGAGCTTTTCCCCTCCGCCCAGCGCTTCATCTCTTCCGTGCTCGCGAACGTGAAATTCGACGTGCGCGCAATCGACGTTCCCACGGGAGCGCCCACTCGGAATTTTTCCTCGCCCGTGTGGATCGCGAGTGTCGCGTCGCCCCAACTTTTCGTCTTTGAAGATTTTTTCATGATCGCAGCAGCTTGCCGTATGTTGCCGCGAAATCACAAGCGCCAATTTGGTTCCGCAACGCAAATTCGAATTTGTGGCTCAGCCGAGTTTCGGAAATGCAGCGCGTTCGGCCCGGTGCCTGATGGATTGTTTTTTAAGCAGCAGGGTTCATCGATATCTCTGCGCCCGCATTCGCCTTTCCTTCCCTATTGGCGTTGCAGACGAGACTCATGGAAAACAGGGAAGTACCAATATGTTATGGTGCCAATATATGGGCAACCGGTCCAATCCTGTTTTGCGCGCTATACGCGCGTCTGGAAGGAGCAACCGATGAAGAAAGTCGCCAGTGTTCTGATTCTGTGCCTGTCCACGCTATGCCTTTCGGCGTGCGCGATTCTCAACCGAGACGCCGGCCCCTGCTATGGCATGGGCTGCCCGGCTACTGCGCCCAAGAGCGCACCGGCGCAGCAAGTCACCGCCAAAAGTGCTGGACACCCGAAAACGCATGGCGAAAGGCTCACGAAGGATGTCGCAGATCCTGCGTCGCAGGCAAAACGCGGCGAATAACGCCCGTCTCCCGCACGTTAGCCAGCCGAATTAGCAGCTAGGCCGTGGCGGCCTGAATTTGTTCTTCGCCCGCGTGATGCGGTTTATGCGCGGCGATCACTTTCTCGGCAATTTCCTGTGGCACAAAATCGTAGTGCGACAATTCCATGGAATAGCTTCCGCGCCCCTGCGTCATCGAGATCAGTTCGTTCGCATAACTCAGCATTTCCGAGAGCGGCACCTGCGCTTTGACGACCACGTTGCCAGCCCGAGCGTCGCTCCCGCTGATTTTCCCTCGGCGCCCGCTGAGATGGCCCATCAGGTCGCCGGAATACTGATCCGGCGCATAAACTTCCACGTGCATGATCGGTTCGAGCAGCGCCGGCCGCGCCTGCTTCATCGCTTCCTTGAAAGCGAGCGAGCCTGCGATTTTGAATGCCATGTCGCTCGAATCCACATCGTGATACTTGCCGTCGTAGAGGCTCACGCGGAAATCGACTACCGGAAACCCAGCCAGATATCCGCGCTCGGCCGCGTCGCGCACTCCTTTCTCCACCGACGGAATCCAGTTCCTCGGAATCGCGCCGCCGAAAACATCGTCCACGAACTCGACTCCCTTGCCACGCGGCAGCGGCTCCAATTTAATTCTGCATAGGCCGAATTGCCCGTGCCCGCCGGTCTGTTTTTTGTGCTTGCCCTCAGCGTCGGCCTTGGCGCGAATCGTCTCGCGATAAGGAACTTTCGGCGGGTGCAGTGTCAACTCCACGTGATACCGCTTGCGCAATTTCGCGACGACCACTTCGATGTGCTGCTGTCCCGCGCCGCTGAGCAAAAATTCCTTCGTCTGCGGATCGCGCCCGAATCGCAGCGCGAGATCCTCTTCGAGGATTCGATGAATGGCCACGCCGATGCGGTCTTCATCGGCGCGCGTTTTCGGCTCGATCGCAAACGTGATCGAAGGCTCGGGGATGCGCGCGGGAGCGTAAAAAATCGGCGCGCTCTTGTCCCCCAGCGTGTCGCCAGTGACGGTTTCCTTCAGTTTTGCCACCGCGCCCAGATCTCCCGCGTGCAGGTCGTTGACCGCCATCGCCGTCTTTCCCTGCATCACCTGCACGTGTTGCAGCCGCTCTTGCGAACCGCGGTTGAAATTATTCAACGTTGCGTCATTTTTCACCACGCCGGACATCACCTTGAAATACGTAATCCTTCCCGCAAAGGGATCGGCGACCGTCTTGAAAATGAAAAGCGAAGCCGGCTCCGAATCCGCAATCGCGCGTTCGACCGCCTCCCCCTTGGGATCGGGACTCTTGTGCCCGGTCAGCTTGCCGCGAAACGCCGGCGAAGGGAAAATCTCAATCAGGAAATTCAGGATCGCGTCGCTGCCGATGTTGTGCAGCGCCGAACTCACGAGCACGGGAAAAAGTCGCTTCGCGATCACCGCCTCGCGCAGCCCCTTTTTCAAATCCTCGACCGGCAGGGTGCCCTTGTCGAAAAACTCCTGCATCAATTCGTCGTCGCCTTCGGCCACCATTTCGACCAGCGCTTCGTGCGCCGCTTTCGCTCGTTCGGCAAGCTCCGCCGGAATCTCTTCGACTTTCGCTTTGCCGCATCCGTCCGGCGCATAGATCAGCGCCTTCATGGAAATCAGATCGACCACGCCTCTGAAATTCTTTTCGGACCCGATCGGCAGTTGGATCGGCACTGCGCCGCGGCCGAAAACCTGCTCAAGCGAGCTCATCGCGCGCTCGAAGCTCGCCAGATCGCGGTCCATCCAGTTCAGCACGAATGCCCGCGGCAACTCGTATTCGGTCGCGTAGTCCCACACCCTTTCGGTGACCACCTGCACGCCCGCCGCCGCGTCCACGACGATCAGCGCCGCGTCGGCCGCGATCAGCGAGGACTTCGTCTCATTGATGAACGTCGAATACCCCGGCGTGTCGAGCAGATTGATCTTTGCTTTTTCCGCCTGTTCCGCGGTCTGCCATTCTGCGTAGGCCATTCCTGTGTTGATCGAAATCTTCCGCGCGATCTCCTCGTCGTCCCAGTCGGTCGGTGCGGAGCCGTCGCTCACCTTGCCCAGCCGCGGCGTCATCCCCGCGGTAAACAGCAACGACGCGACGAGCTGGGTCTTGCCCGTGGCGCCGTGGCCGACAATGCCCACGTTGCGTATCGATTCGGTGTTGTACGATTTCATGTTTCACCTCGGTTTGCGGAATTGCATTTCTCGCGGAAGGGCTCAAACAGGCTGCCAGGGCAGGCATTTCGCGTGGGAAAAATGCGAATGACCAACTTCGTGCCGTGCATTCGGATCAGCATCACGACGCCGCCCCCGGCGTTTGCGCGATGAACCCTGTAGCCCTGGAGTCCGCTGGGAGCGGATTCAGGGCCCGACAGCCGGGATGCTAGCACACGCCGAGGTTTTGGTTCAACTATTGAGGTGAAACGTGGAAACCCGGATTTGTTGCGATTAGACGGAGCGCCGATCGTTTGTTTTGAGAGGGTTAGCCTGGATTCTAATAACGGGATGTTGCGATTAGAGTTAAGCGCGGCTGCTGGGATTCTGCGACCGGTAGTCGGTTTTTCCCGCGATGCGGGAGGTAGTGTAGGGACGAAAATCCTGACTCCGATAAGACGTGGCTCCGCACTTGCATGCGCGGCGGAAGGCCTCACCCCAACAAAACTGGGGTGAGCTACATACAGGCGCGCCCGGGGAGCGGATTCTCGACATTGCCAAGCGCGCAGACCGAAGACTGGCGGACATTGCGTCCACTGGCGAGCGGCACTTCCAATTTTTCGTGCTTCATTCTCCCTTCTTCCGCGGCCCGGAATTACACGGGCCTCAGAACAATTGTGAGCACAAGGGACGAAGGGACAGGGTGTTGGCAAATGGTACAGAAAAAGGACAAGGGATGTTGCGCGCTTACGGTCCAAGTAGATTACTTCCGAGGGCCGTTATACGGGAGTCAGTGGGAGGATCAGCGGAGCTTCCCACTTTTCAACAAGCGATCTTCGGAAGCATCCGGGGGTTTCAATTCCGGGAATAGCCCCGATAAATGAACGGGCAGCTCTAGCATTCCCAGGGATGATTAGTCGTGTTTTTGTGGCTTCTCGTTTACGTGTGCCATTACTTTGAAGGCACGAACCGAGCCAGTCGTATCGGTGACTTCGAGTTCAGCGCCGTCCTCGGTAAATCCGGCGATATCATCCAAAAATTCGTGGACTATCGGCTGCGCCTGGCGATCCTGGGCGACATCTCGGAACACGTAACTGAAAGCAAATCCCTGCGGGATTTTGTATATGAGGCGAACCGCGGCACTCACTTCTGCTTCGTGGAGAATCTCGAGGAGCTCGACACGCGACTGAAGCGAGCGCAGCCCCGCGAAGCTTGACGCGTCTAACCCGAGCGCTGGAGAACATCGCTGCTCCCCAGCGCCTGGCGTCACTCGGGTACTACATGCTGCCTTCGTCACCGGACGGCCCGTAAATCGAGGGCACAGGCACTTTGTTCATCCGAAGGTAGACCGACAGTTGCCCGCGATGATGGATCACATGATTCAGAATCATCCCGCGCAGAACCTCGATGCGCGGCATCGAGAAAAACGTCTTCCCGCCGTTCAGCAACGTAAAGGTCTTGTGCATATCCTCATCGCTCGCTTTCGAGATCGCGGCGCGAGCGGCGCCGACGTTCTTGTCGAAGATTTCGAGCAGTTGCTTGCGCGATGTCATCACGGTAGGTTGCATCCGTGGCGTCCCTGGCGGTGCGAAATCGAAGGACTCTCCTTGGAAGGGCATANNACCCGACCATCTCGGCGATGTGGCCGGCAAGACGCCCCATCGGCATGGAACTGTCGTGAGGCTTCCAGTCGGCCTTGTCTTCGGGCACCCTTTCTAGAGTCTTTCGCGTTGTTGACATCTCGTGATCGAATTCAGGAAGAAACGAGTCGCGGATTGCCATAGCTATCTCCTTTGAGCGGTTTTATGACCGCTAGATACTTCCAATTCGAACGATTGGATTGCCTACACACGGAACCAATGATCAAGAAGGTCGCGCTCCCGAATTTCTCCGCGCCCGCGCTCGCTACCGCCCGCCCCGCGCCGAGCGCGTCAAAATCGCGGTGTCGTGAGGTGTCCGCCCGCGCGGGTCTTCCGTGGAAGAAGCTCGTGCTGGTGCGGGTGTCGGCGCGGTGCTCGCTTTCGTTTGCTGCCAAGTCTGCACGATGCGGTGGACGACTGTAATGTTCGGCCCGATCGCCAAAATCCACAGTGCGACATCCATGCGATTCGCGAGCGCTCCCAAAATCATCAGCACTAGACGCTCCGGTCGCTCCCAGAAACCCACCTCCGCTGCGGGCACGAGCGATTCCGCGCGCGCTTTCGCGTAGCTCACCATCACCGCCCCGGCCATGGCTGCGCCGGCGAGCACTGCGTAGAGGAACCGGTTCACCCGGGCGTAGTAAACCAGCAGTCCCAGAAANNGGCAGGTCCGCGTAACGATCGAGGATTGAATCGAGGAAGCCGCCGAACAGCGATATGCGGTTTTGGCGTCGCGCGACGGGACCGTCGAGCAGGTCGCACAGACCCGCCAGAATCATCATTCCGCCGCCTGCGGCAAATCGACCAGCGGCAAATAATACTCCGGCCCAGAAATTCCCAACCAGTGCCGCCCAGGTGATGACGTTGGGAGGGATGCCTGTGGGGGCCAGCAGGACCGCGATATGGTCAATGGGCCACGAGACGTACCGCCCGATGGTCCGCGTCAACATGAAAGCGACATCACTTCGCTAAACCTCTTCGTAGATCGTGAAAAGCTCCACCACTTCGTATTCNNACGCTCACTTCGTCGCCGACCTTTTTTCCCAGCAGTGCGCGCCCAATGGGGGAAGTGGTCGAAATCAGACCTTGTGTTGCGTCGGCTTCTTCCACGGTGACCAGTTTGTACTCGATTTTTGTGGACTTCACAATGTCCACGACCACGATGCGCGACCCGTATGCGGCGCGATCCTTAGGCAAATTATTCAGATTGAGCATGGAAAGATCGGCCATGCGCTGGTGGAGTTGGCCGAGCCGCGCCGAAACAAACGACTGCCGTTCCTTGGCGTACTTGTACTCGGCGTTTTCCTTGAGATCGCCGTGCGCGCGCGCGACCATGATTTCTTTTGGCAGGTCGTTGTGAAGCTCGTGTTCGAGGACTTTGATCTCGTCCTGCAGCTTCTTCCTAATTTTCTCAGCTGGGTCGGTCATGTTTGCTGTGGGGCGCTTAAAAACGCGTGCTTCCCGCAGCCCCTTTCATCGGGACGTGCGAGCTACGGGTGAATTATAGAGGATTTCCACGGTCCGCGGCAAATGTCGCCTCCGTCAGCGGGCAGACGCAAAATGTGCGCTCTTGCCCATCTCCGTACGCGACTCCTCTCACGCTTGGGCCTTCGTCGGCTGCCGATGCGATTGATAAGAGCCTGGTTTTGCCTGAAAAGCGACCCCCAATCGGTTCCAGCCGTTGATCATGGCGATCGCCACGGTCAGGTCAACGAGTTCCTCGGGCTGAAATTGCTTTATGGCCCTGGCATAGGTGTCGTCTGGCACATGGCCTTCGCTAATTAGCGTGACCGCTTCGGTCCATTCCAGTGCCGCTCTTTCGCGTCCCGAATAGAATGAGCTTTCTCGCCACGCATTCAGCACGTACATCCGCTGTTCCGTTTCGCCCAGAGCCCGCGCGTCCTTCATCTGCATATCGGGGCAGTACGCGCATCCGTTGATTTGCGAAGCGCGTATCTTCACCAGCTCAAGCAGAGACGGCTCGAGTTCGCACGATTCGGTACGTGCCTGCAGGGCCGACATCGCCTGATATGCCTTCGGCGCCGCTTTGTAGGGATTGATTCCTAGCTCCATTGCGAGCAACTCCTGATGATGGAATTCAGCAACTATATCGCGCGTTCACCGAGGATAAAAAGTACTGCGAACTCCGACGAGCGGAGATATCCGCGGTGGAGCAACGTCGGTAGCTCAGAAGTCGGTGATGCGAAGCTGGTTTGGGCCGCCTTTCCACGCGGCTTTGAATGCAGTGGCGACCGATTGCATTTCCGCTGTTTTCTTCTCCGTCGCGAGACACAGCCCAAGCCCGAACAGCGAACGCGGATTGCGCCGATTTTTCTCCAGATCCTCACGGAAAACTTTTTCGGCTTCTTCCGCATGGTGGCTGCGCAGGAGCGCCGCGCCAAGCGATTCACGCAAGGGGTAATACCAATCCGGAGGCTCGTCGTAATTCATTTTGTCCTGCACGGCGACGGCTGCTCGCCAATGTTCGATCGCGTCGGTCCATTCGCCGTGCGCTTCCGCGATGCGCGCCTCGAGCGTATTTGCGGCCAGATCGTGGAGTGTGCTCCAGTCGTTATACAGCATTCCAAAAGCCATGCCCGGCGGGAGTTCCTTATAAGCCGCTTCCATCGGCCCAAGCTGCATTTCGGCTTCGGAGGCTTGTCCTTTTGCAGCGAGCGCGCAACCGCGCGCGTAATACCAGAAAAACGTAAGGCCTTTCAATTTTGGGTCCGGTTTTGGCAGCGCCAGCACATTATCCCATCGCGCGAAACGCAGAAGCACGAAAACCGGAGTGGGCATGAATGTTTCCACGCCCGCCATATCGCTGACGGCTGCGCGCGATTGCGATTCGAGTTCCTTTGCGGCACCGTAAGCCGCATCGAAGTCTCCGTCCATCATTGCGGCGGCAGCGAGAAAATGAAAGTTGTGCTCGCCGTAGCCGAGGGCGTAGCCCATGTTGTCGATGGATCGCGCGTGAAGGTACTCGCGATCGACCGCAATGGCTGCTTGATTGCTTTTGACGGCGGCATCGTAGTCACCGGTGCGAATGTAAATGTGCGCGGGCATGTGAACGAGATGGCCGGCGGCGGGCACGAGAGTTTCAAGGCGCTTGGCGCTGGTGAGCCCGCGCTCGGGATCGGGCGACGCTTCCACGGCGTGGACATAAAAATGGTTTGCGCCCACGTGATCGGGCCAGCGCTGCAAGACTCCTTCGAGCACGGAGACAATTTCGGGCGTGTTTTCGCCGGGCTTTCCGTCGTTCGTCCACAATTCCCACGGATGCAGATCCATCAGGCTTTCGGCCAACAGCGTGGCGGCGTCCGGATCGTCGGGATAGCGCCGGCTCAAATCGCGCATGGCCGCAGCATAATCGTTGCCCAGTTTTTGGTAATCGGGCTTGGGATCGTTCGTGAGGCGGAGCGCAAGGGCGGCGACGTAGGCCCGCTCATTTTCCGGAGAGGAAGCGGCAAGCTCCCTGGCCTTTTGGATTGCGTCGTAGGCGGCTTTTTCGCGATCAGGCTCAGGCTTGCCATCGTTGTAATTCGGACCCAAGGCCAGCGCTTTTCCCCACAGTGGCATGGGCGACTGCGGGTCCAATTGTGCCGCGCGCTCGAATGAGTGCACCGCTTCACCGTGGTTGAACGCGTAAACGAAAGTGAGACCTTGATCGAAAAACTTCTGCGCGTCGGCGTTATTGGTTGCGATCGGATGATGAAGCGAACCCATGCCGGGAAGCAGCGTTGCGGGCGTCTCCGGGGCCTGTCCATGATGGTGGTGTTGCGCCCGGGAAGTGAAAGTGATGGACAGTACGAAGATCAGCAGAAAAGCGCCTCGCAACTTCAAGGGAAGCCTCCTTTGGTTGGGACTGCCGACACTATACAACGGGTTGGGTTCGCGCAGAATGCTTCGGTTTCGCTGTACAATTGCGCGACGCGATGCACCACGCACCCTGGGGCGCGTTCGCGTCCGGAGAAAGCTGTGAACCTCGAATTGACCGAAGAACAAGAACTTCTGCGGCGAAGCGTGCGTGAGTTTGCCGAGGCGGAAGTGAAGCCGCTCGCGAAAGAGCTCGACGAGACGGGCCGTTTTCCGCGCGAGACCTTTCGCAAAGCCGCGGAGCTCGGGCTGACCGGCATCTGCATTTCGGAAAAATATGGCGGCGCGGGAATGGACCACGTTTGCTACGCAATTGTGATGGAAGAAATCGCGCGTGTGTGCGCTTCGACCAGCGTGATCCTCTCCGTGCAGAATTCCTTGTATTGCGCATCGATTGAGCATTTCGGCACGGAAGAGCAGAAGCAGAAATTCCTGGTGCCCTTCGCGCGCGGAGAGAAAATCGGATGCTACGCGCTCACCGAGCCGCAAGCGGGCTCGAACGCCGCGGCGCTCGCGACGAAAGCGGTGCGCAAGGGCGATCGGTATGTGATCAACGGCGCGAAGGCGTGGATTACCAGCGGCGGCGTAGCGGACGCGGCGATCGTTTACGTGAATACGCAGCCGGAAAAGGGCGAGAAAGGAATCACCGCGCTGATCGTTGAGAAGGGCACGCCGGGATTCGCCGTCGGCAAGGAAGAAAAGAAACTCGGCATTCACGCCACCGCTTGCACCGGGCTGTCGTTCACCGATTGCGAAGTCTCTTCGGAAAACCGCCTGGGCGAAGAAGGGCAAGGTTACAGGATCGCGCTTTCAATGCTGGATGGCGGGCGCGTGGGAATCGCGTCGCAGGCTTTGGGGATTGCACAGGGAGCGTTCGAAGCGGCGCTCGCCTATGCCGGGGAGCGACAGGCGTTCGGCCATCCGATCGCTGAATTTCAGGCTATCCAATTCATGCTTGCGGACATGGCCATGGAAATTGATGCGGCGCGACTGCTCGCTCGGCGCGCGGCGTGGAAACAGGACACGGGCGCGCGTTTTTCCATGGAAGCCGCCATGGCGAAACTTTTTGCAAGCGAGATGTCCACGCGCGTGGCGCACAAAGCGATCCAGATTCACGGCGGCAACG
>PKUY01000187.1 GCA_003131705.1 Acidobacteriota bacterium
CATGCCGTACAGCTATCACCGCCGCGTCGTGTATTGTAGATGGAAAGGCAGTTTGCCGGGCACGGCGTCGGCTGCATCGGTCGGTGCGGCGCGCGCTGGTTTCGTAGAGGCGGCCTTCAGGCCGGCGATTTTTCGGACTTGAGCGTCACTTGCCGGCGACCACGTCGAGGATGAATTGCAGCGAGCGCGATGCTCCGAGCGAATTGCCGTTCGCATCGGTAGCATTGCCCAGAATCGTTAGATTCGTGACGCCGATGGGCGTTGCATTCGTCGCTTTCGTGGTGCCCTTACCGCCGCAGCCAAGGAAAAGTAGCGCCGCGAAACCGGCCATCGCGAACAGCAGCGGCACGCGCACGGCGAATCGCGGGCGCGAGCTCCATCCCGCAAGTGCGAATGCCGTTGCGTCACGCATCATGCTCCCAATCACGCAAATGACCAGCAAAATCGCCAGCGTCGGGACCAGTACAGCGGCCAGAGCAGGGAAGCACCGCGAAAATAAATTTACATCGCGCGCCGGCGCAGCGGCCGGCGCATGAAAAACAGATCGCCGACCCTGCACGGTCGATGGCACGCCGCCAGCCTGGGTGCTGCACGGGGTTACCGGCGGTGCCGGAACCGTGGCCGATGACGTGACGATCACAATATTGAACGGCGTGCTTGCACCGGGAACAACGGTCAGAGGGCACGGGTTGAACGAGCACGTGGTGAACTGCGGAAGATTCGACGGGCAGACAAACGTCACTTTTTCGCCGTTTGCCCCAAATGTGCCGTCCGCCACGATGACCGCTTTGTACGTGACCGTGCCGCCCTGCGCGACCGTGAGCTCATTCGTCTGACCGCTCGCGAGCTGCACGCTGTAATCGTCGCCGGTTCCCGCGAGAGTTAAGCTCGGCGAATCGGACGCACTGTCCGTGACGGTGAGGATGGAGCTCAGCGCTCCGCTTGCTTCCGGCGTGAATGCGACATTAATCGTGCAGGTCCCGCTTGCGGGCAAGGTCGGAGTGCAAGATGTGCTGGTCACTGAAAAGTTTCCGGGCGTCGTCGCGGGGTTGAAAGCGACAGTGACGGCCGTGGCTGCGGTCGTGGCGGAAGTATTTGCCAGCGTGAACGTGGACCCCGTGGTCTTGCCGCCTACCGGCTCATTGCAAAAAGTGAACGATGCGCCCTGTGTGCAGCCCGCGGGCGGCGCAGGCGCCGTCAGCGACAGGTTGCCGGACGAACTCACATTGCCCAGCGAAATAATCCGGCTGCGGCCCTGTTCGGCTACGTAGAGATTGCTCTTGGAATCCAGGACGATTTCGCCGGGTGCGCTCAGGCTGCTCGCGGTAATGGTGGTCTTGTTGGTTTTCGCGTCCACCCGGAGAATTTTACCGGCGTTTGCGTCCGCGACAAAAAGATTCCCAGCTCTATCCACTGCGAGGCCCGCGGGGCAGACTTGCTGCGTCGCAGAAGTTCCCGTCGCGATCGAGATTCCGGCAGCGGCGCAGGCACCCGCGGCCGCAGTCGTCGCAGACGCCGATTTCGCGCTCATCGCTGTAAAGCCGGGAACAATTGCGATCGCGCGAGTTTCAGTAGAAATCGAAAACACGCCGCCGGTTTCCGGAGACGCAACGAACACTTTGCTGCCGTCCGCCGTGACGGCGATGCTGGCCGGCGAAATTAGGTGCGCGAGGGTTTCGAGTTTTCCGGTCGCGGCGAGCAGCGCGTCCACGACGCCGGCGCTGTGGTCCGCGATATAAAGATTTCCCGCGCGATCCAGCGCGATGCCAATCGGCTCGGACAGTGTGACATTTTGCCGCGGCGCCCAGCGTCCCGCGACGCTGCGAATCACCGATGGCTCGCTGCTGGCTGCGCCGCCAATGCGACGAATCGTGCTGTTCTTCGTATCGGCGATGAAAATCGTGCCGTCGGACGCGATCGCAATTCCGCTGCGCATGAAAAGCGAATCCGCGCTCAGATCGAGTTGCGCGGCGAGCGCTTCGCCACCGTCACCGAGCGAGCCAGCCTGGCCGACTCCAGCGATTGGGAGGAGTGAGGGCCGGCCTGCCGCAGCCATAGCCGCGCGGCCGATCGCAGGCGCAGCGCTAAGAAGAAATACGCGATTGAGCGCAGACGCATTGGTAACGTAAAAGTCTGAGCTCGAGATGGAGTCGACGGCTAGGGACCGCACGGCGATTCCGTCGGCGATCACGGTCGCGTTGGCCGTAAGACCCGTGTTCGGCGCGCTGATCGGATTGGAACTGGAAGCGGTTGCCGTAACCGTGGGACTGTTCTGCGCTGCTGCGAACGCCGCAAAAATTGCTACCGCCACCACACAAAAAGCCAGCAGTCGACGCACCAAGCTCTCCCTCATTCCCTCAAATTATCGACGATTCAGTGCCGAAGCTTAGGATTCACATGCAGGCGTTCGGGTTGCGTCGCAAGCCCGTCATCATAGCAGCGACGGGTGAGTAGTGACTAGTGAATCGTCGGGAACGGAAAAGGGAACTGGGAAGGCCGCGACCGTCGGTCGCGCAGGCCCCCCCTTTCCATTATCGTGAACAACACCACGATGCAAAGCAGGCCAGCGGCAAAAAAGCCTGCGCCGCCCCTCACTAGCTTCTTCATCAAACAGAGAGTATTACCTGCCAGCATCGCAGGTCGAGTAACAGGGTCCCGGGCCTGATTGATCAGCAACTCAAGTCTGACTTCGCGCACGTATCTTTATGTATTAGGAGGAACCATGGCACTCACATTCACGCTGATCGACTTGTGGGCGGACGATAAACGCATCCACGTGAACGGGCACTGGCGACGCCTGCGCCGCAATGCGCTTTGGTTCGTAGTCGGTGCCGGAGCAGGCGCAGCCGCCAGCTACGCCGCCGGACGCTAGCCTCCCCGCTCCCGCATATCCGCTTTACTTCTGCGAATGAATATTATGTTTCATATAGAACGTTAGTGGGTGGCTGCGGGGGGGGGGTAAACACCGAAGGCTCAGGCTGATAGCGTTACACGGGTATGCTGGCGGAGTTTAGGGTCAGGGGGATTTTTACGATGTTACGCAAATTACCGGGTGGAAGGCAGGGGGGGCGTGCTATCCCGATTCTTGGGCAAAGGATTCTGCGCGCTCTAACAACCTGATAGACTCGCGACGATTCTTCCGGGAGATTGCGGCCTTGGTGGGTACTCCTACTTACATGTGGATGATTTTTGGCGTGGCGATTGTGGCGGCGATCGCGGTCGATCTCACGGTTTTTCATGGCAAGGCGCAACGNNGCAACGGATCACCTTAAGAATGGCGCTGCTTGAAAGCGCGGCGTGGGTCGGCTTGGCGTTGGTTTTCGATGTCTGCGTTTACGTTTCGCTCGGCCATCAGGCTGGTCTTGAATTCTTTGCGAGCTACGTGGTCGAGAAGTCGCTTAGTGTGGACAATATATTTCTCTTCCTGCTCATTTTCCACGCCCTAGGCGTTCCGGCCGAATCGCAGCACAAAGTTTTATACAGCGGCGTGATCGGCGCGCTCGCCATGAGGGCCGCGTTCGTGTTTGCGGGCATCGCGTTGCTTCGGCATTTCCATCCGGTCCTTTTTGTGTTCGGGGGCATTTTGCTGGCGACCGGAATACGCATGCTGTCGCCCGGCGCACGGGAGTTCAGCCCAGAACGCAATTGGCTGGTGCGATTAACACGACGAGTGCTCCCGGTAACCGATGGATACCGGGGAGAATCTTTCTTGGTTAGAGAAGGAGGCAAATGGAATGCCACGCCTCTGTTCGTAGCGCTCATAGCGGTCGAGGCGATGGACATTATTTTTGCAGTGGATTCCGTTCCTGCGGTACTCGCGATCACGCGCGACAGCTTTATTGCTTATTCTTCAAATGTATTTGCGATTCTTGGGCTTCGGGCGATGTATTTCGGATTGGCGGACATTTTGCCGCGGTTTCGATTCCTCCATCCAGCGCTTGCTGCAATACTGATCTTCGTGGGAGCGAAAATGCTGATTGCCGACAAAATTCCGATTTCGACGGAAGTTTCGCTCGGCATGCTCGCAGCGATTCTTCTGATAGCGGTTTGCGCATCCATACTATGGCCGCGCCCCGAGCCGAAGTAAAGCGGGGGTTCTCTAGAGTTAATTGTCGATAGGGGAGTTCCCTGCCAGGAATCAGGCATCCAGCGAAGAAAATTGAATGCGATTTGCTTCTCCGTTGGTTTGTTTGTCCGCTGCGATCTACACAAATCCAAGATGCTAGAGTTCTACGCGCACATCAGAATGCGGGTGCTAACGGAGACACTGCCTGCTGCGAGAGATAATACAGCAGATAGGAAGGCGCTTCACGAGGACCGACTGATGTCGCACGTGAAGAGTCTGGGTGAGAACTGAAAAAGCCGAACTTCAGCGGCTAAAGCCACGACCCACAAAGAGGCTCGAGTTGCCACACAGACTCTGAAGCTCAGACTCCTACGAATTGAGCTCCGGGCCGACCGGTAGCGGATTACTAGGGTGGATCGCGAGCAGATCCGGGACGATTCGCAAAAAGGAAAAGACACCCGGGAGGAGATTAACAGGGTGTCTTCGGTGATGCTCCCGCCAGGGAGAAAAGCAACTTACTTCTGCGCAGACTTACGGACGATTCGCGACGTGGATGTTGTGGACGCCTGAAAACAGGAAAAGGCCGGTGCTCGCGGACTGCGGGAGCCACCAGGTGTGGCGCAAGAAATTGTTTTGGCTGCGCTGCATGCGGCGAGCGGCAAAATCGAGGATGGCGGGTCCAACCTGGATTGCAGCGTAAATTCCGGGAGAGTGTGCGAAGGGACGCAGAAAAGGGTCAGCCTCGACTGCCCCGGATGCAACTGCCCGGCGTGTTGAGTAGGCGTCGAAAGTGGCCGCGCTGTGCTGCGCGATTGACAATATCAGCCAGCTTCGCCGTGAAGGCATGCCTTCGGCAGCGATCACACGCGCGGATTTTGCCGACGGCGCTTCGGGCACGCGCAGCGTTGAAAGAGATTGTGAATTTTGCGCACTGCTATCCAGGGATACAGCGATCATGGAAGGAGCGACGTTCTCCGTCGAAGTAGTCTTGCCGGGCGCTTCCGCGCGTGAATCAGGCTGAATTGGGCTCGAATCAGCGGGCGTGGATATTTTCACAACCGGTGCCGCCACGACGTCCGGGATCGCTGTCACCGAAGGAGCTAATTGAAGAAAAAGTGCCGCAATCGCAAGAACCATAGGGGGCTCTCCTACTTGGCCTATATAACCACTTCGCCTGTCCCTGAGAACAGCACGGCCAGTACCATGGCTAGGCTCGACGCAAGTGATTTACTTTCAGCCCTAGTATAGGGTTGCCAGCAATCTGACCGCTAGAAAAGCGAAGCAAGTACTAGAGAATGGAAGAGATTTTCCACATATTGCTAGGTTCCGAGAGTTTTCACTGGAATTCTCCCTGAACTTTATAAATAAATTGTTTACTATATGATACGCGCTTTTTGCCTCTAAGCTGGGGACCGGTCCTGGAGTCGCTCTAGCGAGGGGACTGCTCCCCTCCGGGCCTTTTAGAGGCGCGCGGCAGGGGCTACTTGGCGACCGCGATGGCTTCCAGGCTGGCGCGGGCGGAAGAGAGTGTGCGATTAATGTCGTCCTCGGTGTGGGCCGCGGAAACGAAGAGAGCCTCGAATTGCGAAGGTGGCAGGAAAACGCCGCGATTCAACATTTGGTGGAAAAACGTCGCAAATCGCGAGGTATTCGATTTTTTCGCATCGGCATAGTTTCGGACGGGCTCATCCGCGAAGAAAAGAGTGAGCAAGGAACCAGCGGCATTGACATGTCCGCGTACGCCCGATTCCCGGAGGGCTGCCCGCAACTCGGCAGCGAGTCGCTCGGCCATGGCATTCAGCGAATTGTAGAAGCCTGGGGTTTCAAGCTTCGGCAGAGTGGCTAGGCCAGCGCGCATCGCGAGTGGATTTCCCGAGAGCGTTCCTGCCTGATAAGCCGGGCCTTCCGGCGAGATTAATTCCATGATTTCGCGACGTCCGCCATATGCCGCTACGGGCAGTCCCCCGCCGATAATTTTGCCGAGGACCGTCATGTCCGGCTGGATATCGAACGCTGCCTGAGCGCCGCCATAGGCGATGCGGAAACCGCTGATGACTTCGTCGAAAATAAGAACGGTGCCAGCGCGCTCCGCGATCTTGCGCAGGGATTCGAGGAAACCGGGCGCTGGCGCGACGACGCCCATGTTTGCAGCAACCGGCTCCACGATGACGGCGGCAATTTTTCTAGAGTGCTCGCTGAAGATGCGCTCGACGGCTGCGATGTCGTTGTAGGGAACGTTGAGCGTCAGGCGGGCCAACGCTTCGGGTACGCCGGCGCTCGACGAAATGCCAAAGGTCGCCAGGCCCGAGCCGGCTTCGACGAGGAAGCTATCGGCATGGCCGTGATAGCCGCCCTCGAATTTCAAAATAAGATCGCGCTTTGTGAATGCGCGGGCGGCGCGGACGGCGGACATCGTCGCCTCGGTGCCCGAACTGACAAAGCGGATGCGCTCAATTGAAGGAACAGCACTTCGAATGCGCTCGCCCAACTCGATTTCGAGCGGCGACGTCATTCCGTAGCTCGTGCCACGACGCGCCTGGTCTGCGACAGCCGAAACTACGTCCGGGTCGGCGTGGCCGAGAATCAGCGCGCCCCAGGAACAGACGTAATCGATGTATTCGCATCCGTCGACGTCGATGAGGCGCGAGCCCTTCGCGTGGTCAACAACGAGGGGCGTCCCGCCTACAGCACGAAACGCCCGAACGGGGCTGTCGACGCCTCCGACGAGAATTTTCTGCGCGCGATCGAAGAGTTCGGCGGAGCGAGGACGAGCATTTTGTTCCATGGCGGGCAGTTCAGCAGGCCTTGAGCCAGCGAGCGACGTCCTTAGCGTGATACGTGAGGACGATGGATGCACCTGCGCGCTGGATGCTGGTCATAATTTCGAGGACGATACGTTGCTCGTCGATCCAACCCTTCAGCGCCGCGGCTTTCACCATCGAATATTCCGCGCTGACATTGTAGGCGGCGATGGGAACGTCGAATCGCTGGCGAACTCGCTGGATCACGTCGAGATATGACAGCGCGGGCTTGACCATGATGATGTCGGCGCCCTCTTCTAGATCGAGCGCGACTTCGCGGAGCGCTTCGC
>PKUY01000322.1:0-4866 GCA_003131705.1 Acidobacteriota bacterium
ATCGCGAGCGCAACGCCAGTTTGCGCGGCGCGTTTTGCTCGATTCCCCGCGCCCGCGTCGAGAATCGCATCAGCAAACACGGACTGCCACCGCGTCCCGGACGGAGGATCGACTGCAAACCTTCGTTCCGGCCTCGCTCCGATAGGCAAGTTCCGTTGTCCGAGAGCACTTCCGTTCAATGTGGACATCGTCGTCTCCTTTTCCGTGAAAAACGCAGCGGCCACGGGCCACTAGCAAGAATCTCGTGCGAAATCCCATTTCTGCCCACACCACTACCGTCGTCGCGACAGCAGCGGAAAATCCCATCTCCACGTGGAACAGCGGGATGAAGAAGCCAGCTACACTTAGACTGCTTAGATAGTTTGCAAACCCTACGTCAATAACGCAAACTCAAAATTCAAATCTGAGTAATTGAAGATCATGATGACGAATGATTGAGTCGCAAAGACCATTCTTTTCAATCACTTCGGGATACTTCGCGATGCGGTATCGTGAACTTACGGGCGTTTGCTAAGCCGGCGAAAATATTCCGCGACCGCGTCCTGGTAACCGGACGGCACCGGAAGCGATTCTCCACCGTGAATTTGGCCGGACTGCTTGTCATCAGCTTGGCGTCGCAACTGCAATTCCAGTTTATCAACATCGTTGAGCACTTGCGTGTGGAGTTGTTCGACAAGCTCAGGATTGCCCGGAAAACGTTTTGGGTCGAGGCGCTGCATTTCGCGGATTAACTCCTGGACCTGGCGCAGCGTGTCTGGATCGCCCTGCACCGACTCCCGAAGCTGGCTCAAATCATTCAACCCTTGCTGATAATTCGCCTCGGGGTCGGACGTAACAGGAGCTGTTGTTGGCCCCGCGCCTGTCCTCGGGTCGGTCGTGGAATTGTTTCCAGTGTCGATCCACCAATTATTGCGGCCACGGCCCGAATAACCGCCACGATTGCTTCCGTAAACACCGTTATCGACGGTTGTCCCAAAGTCTTGGCCCGGACGTTGACCTGAACCCGGCTGCCCCTGACGCCCACCTTGATTCGGCTGTCCTTGTCGACCGTTCTGATTGTTGCTACCGCCCGCATTGCGGTCGAGTGCTTGGAGCCTGTTACGGAGGCGCTCGACCTGTTCAAGGGCTCTCTCGGAAATTTGCTGCTGTTCGTTGCCCGGCCCAGCGCCCGGCTCACTGCCCAGTGCTTTGCGAGCTTGCCCAATCTGATCGTTTAGTCGCTGCAGTCCAGAGGCAATTTCCGACTCAGAGGAATTCGAATTGGGATTCACACCCCGACGCAGGCGATCCGCGCTCCTCTGGATACGAGTGTCGAGATCGGATTCGTCTAAATCGCTAAGAGCGTCGCGCAGTTTGGAAGCCGCAGGGCGATTGCTCGATGCGGCCAGCCCATGTTCGGCGTCGCGCATTTCTTTTTCTAGGCGCGCAAGATCATCGGCCAAATGCTGGCGATCGTCTGCGAGCCTTCCAAGTTTCTGATAACGATCTTCGCCTTGAGAATCTTCACCGGAGCCAGCCGAGTCATCTTTTCCGAACGCACGCTGCATTCGATCGGTCTGCTCTTGCTGTTGCTTTGCAATCTCGTCCGCTTTGTTTGCGAGAGAATCCAGGCGTCCCGACGCTGCCTGGTGTTGCATGCCAGAGAGCAGGCTTTGCGCTTCGCGCAGACGGTCGGCCGCGCGAAGCGCATCCGCGTTGTTCTGCTGTTGTTTCGATAGCGAAGCCGCGCGGCGCATATCGTCGTTGGCCTGTCGAAGACGATCGAGGGCCTGCTGAGCACGGGGGTCCGAACCAGCTCGTGAACCGCTTTGAGAACCACTCTGCGAATTGCTGGGACTGGATTGACCGTTGGACGAGCTTGCGTCCTGCTGACTGTTTCGCGAAAGCTGTTCTATCTGCCGCTGCAACTCGTCGGCCTGCCTGCGAAGCATCTCTTGTTGCCAACGCTGATCGAAAGCTTGGCCATTGTTGTTGCGCTGCTGGTCCGCCAATTCTTGCTGTCGCCGCGCGAGTTCGTCGAGTTTCCGAAGTGCTTCGTCGATCGCTTCGTTGCGCTGAGTTGCGGAGCCCGCGGTCTGGGCGGTCTCGTACTGATTTTTCTGCGTATCGAGCTCAAGGTCGAACAGGCTCGCAAGATCGCGGCCCGCACTGCCACCACCGCCGCCCCCACCGCTGTTTCCAAAAGCCACTTCGATCTGCCGGAATGTCGCCTCGGCTCGCAACAAGTACTGCAGCGCTTTCTGCTCTCCTGGGATAGCATCATTCCACTTCTGCTTCTGCAATTTCTGAGAGGCGGGATCCATCGCCGCTGCAGCGGCGTTCATATCCTGCTGGAAGCCGCTGAACTCGGCGTTTTGCCGGGTTAGATCGCGCATCTGGAGACGCCCGGCAAGCGAGAGCGCCTGCTCGCGGAGCTTCACTTGGACTCCCGAGAGGAATTTGGCATTCTCGGCGGATTTTTCGGGCGAAGTGTTCTTGTCGCCAAGTTGCTTCCAGGTTGCGGCAATAATTTCCTTTTCGCGCTGCGAGATTTCAGACTGATTGCCCGTGCCGCCTCCACCACCACCTCCGCCGCCCGACTGCTGCGACTGCGAATACTCGCGCTCGAAAGGCTCCGCCTGGATGAACAACATATCCGTGCGCGAATCGGCTCGAGCGTCTTTCGCCGTCGCATAGAAGCTCACGATATCGCCGGGAACCACTTTGAAATCTTCGAGGCGAAGCACGGTCGAGCCGTCGGCGGTCTTTTCGCCCTTCTGCTTGAGAAGATTGACGGTCTGCTCGGCGTTTCCATTCACCGAATAATGAAGCTGAAAGTCGTTGAGGCCGAATTCGTCATCGGCCTTCACAGATACGGCCACTTCTTCGATCGGACTCGCCTGATAATCGCGGCCGGGCTTGGTGATCGCAACTTCGGGAGGATTCGCTTTGCTAGCCTCGATGAAAAAATCTTCGGACAAGCGCATGTNNGCCTGTCCGTCCGCCACCGCACCCTGGCCGACTCCGAGGGCTGGATTTCGCTCAAGAGCCGCGCCTTCGACGTCCTGCTGACCCTGATCGAGCGCCGCAACGTGGTACGCGCCGTCCTTGTCAATTTGCAGATTGCCGCGATAGAGGTTTCCGTCGCCGCCCGAAAGTTGAATCTGCCGCTGATCGTCAAGCGCGAGAAGGCCATCGCGCAGCGGCCGGTCGGTGAGAATTTCAAGGCTCGCTCGGGTACCTTCGATCGCGCGCAGATCGCCGCCGTGTTCTTCCACCACAGCCTGCAGCCCCGTCCACGACGGAAAACGATAGGTCACGCGGATTTGCTTGATCGACGGCAGGTCTGCCACACGCAAATTGAAGTGGCGCGAGCGCAGCGGACCGGCCTCGACGTAATATTCGACGCCCTCGGGCAAGCCAGCAAAAGTGAACTGGTATCCGGAAGCGCCCGGCTGCGGCCGCATGCTGAGTTGCTCCCATTTCGAAGTACTTTGATACCGCGCGTAGATGCGAACTTTATCGGTTTGCACTCCGATTGGCTGCGCGGTTACGAGCGCGTCGGCATTGCGACGGACCGTGGCATCGCCCGGCGTGACCCGAAGGTCATACAGCGGCGACTGTCCCGAATGTTGGCCTCGCCACAAAAGCGACGCGCCGTAACCGAGAAAGCCGGGGCCGGCAACCAAAAGCCAAATCAAAACCCCCAGCGATGCGACCCCGACGCCGAGAGATGCAAGCAACACTTTGTTGGGAACGAGCTGCTCCGGCTGAGCATCGCGCGCCGCTGTAATCGTGTCGGCAGCGAGCAATTCCAGAAAAGGTTCGCGTTCGTCGCGATCGCGCTCAGCGAATGTAATCAGACGCTGCTGAAGCTGCGGAAAAGCGCCTTCGGCCTTGATCGCGGCTTCGCGCCGGTTAAGCCGCCACAGCGGAATCCCCAGGGCGGCAATCGCGATCAGCGCCAATGCCAAGGCGAGAACGCCACGCGCGCTGTAAAGGCTGCCGTCGGAAAACGCAAAGTGGTTGATGATGAGGACAAGAACAACCGTGGCGGCGAGGGCGGTCGCCGTCAGAAGGGCTGCGCCGCGCAGAATTGTGCCGAGGCGCAGACGCCGTTCGACACCGTCGATGTACGCATTCAATTGCTCGCGGGCGCTCATGCTTCCTCCCTCGANNCTCGACATCCCCAAGTATCTGCCCGCGACCAGCGATTCTGCAACCGCCGCGATGAGCAGCGCCAGCATCACGTACCACCACAAATTGTGCGGCTGACTTTGCTCTGATGCAGTCGCAGCTGAGCCTGCTCCATTTGCCTGCTGCGGCTGCGAGTTTGGAGTCCCGGTCCAGAGCGCTAACGTGTCCTTCGGAATCACTTGGAGATCGGATTCGCGGCGGTCCGCATTTACGCCGATGACATCCTGGCGTCCATTCGCGAAGCGGAACTGGTAAAACCCCGCTTGCGTCAGCTTGTAGGTTTGCACCGAGGTCGCCTCTTGCAGCGAAAGCGGGCGTCGCCCGCCCGGATCGATCACTTCGACGCTGACTGCTTCTTCTTTCGCAGTCCTCAATTCGAGGAAAGAATCGGCGAGACGCGAACCGCCGCGCCGCTCGGTGCCCGACAGGTAGCGCGCGGTCTGCTCGACGAACGGCACGAAAATCGGATGCAGCGGAAAATCATTGGTGAGATTGTCGAGGCCCGATGCAAGCAGAAGCGCGCGGCCTTCTCCGATTTTCCTTTCGAGCAGCAGCGGCGTCTGGTCGCTCAGCCGCGCGATGACGCGCGAGTCCGCGGGATCCACCGCGACGGCGTAATAGAATTTCACGCCTTCCCATCGCGCGCTTTTTCCAATCGAAGGATGCGACGGATCGACTTCGCTCACGTTT
>PKUY01000322.1:4873-15330 GCA_003131705.1 Acidobacteriota bacterium
GGCGTCCGGAGGAAGCGCCCGCCGCAATCAGCACGCTGCCGCCGCCTCGCACGTATCTCAGCAAATCGCTCTCCGCGAACGACGGCAACGCTGCTACGTCAGAAAGTACGACGAAAGCGTACGGAGCAAGCTGCCAGCTCGCGGCGCGTTCCGGTGTAGTGGTGTCGAGCTGAAACGCGGACTCCGCCGCGGCGGCGAGCGCTGCACCAAAATAAGTTGGCGAGCGCGAATCGCTCGACTGATGCACGAACAAGATCCGCTGCGGATCGGTGCGCTGCACGGCGAACAAATAATCGTCATCTGCGGCGAACGAATCGGCCGAATCGATCCGGACCTCGCAGCGGCTGAAACCGTACGGCACATCGAGCGATGGAAATTCGACGGTCGCGCGGCCGTTCGCGGGAATTTCGATATTTCGCGTGNNCCCACCTTGCCATTCACAACGAGCGAAACGTTGCGCGTGGCCACCGGAGTCTGATATCCCGCAACGACCGCTTCCACGCGCGCCTTCTTCGGGTCCCACACCTGGCCGGGCGCATTCACGCTCTCGACCGTCCAATTCAGCGCGGCATTCTTGACCCCCGGATGTAGAACCAGCGAAACATTGGCGGGCAGAGCCATTTCCGCGAAGTTCGACGGCATGCCGGATTTTTGCATGTCGCTGAAAAGGTGAAGCTCGATGGGGGTGCGAACGTTCTCCGCAATCCCTCGCAGAGCGCCAGCCAGCTCGCCGAAGCTGCCTCGCGAATCGCCTGCTTCAATACTCTGCACCGCTGCGCGCAGCGCGGACAAATCCTGTACGGGCTGAGTCAGCACATGAACCTCGGAACCGAGCGCGAGCACTTGCGCCCGTTCCGAAGGATTTCGCGCGTCGAGCACGGTTATCGCCTCGCGCTTCGCATCAGCCAGCCGAGAACCGGCGCGCATGCTGAAGGAGTTGACGACCGCAATCAGCATGAGTTTGTCACCCGACGCGTTCGCAACCGGACGATTGATGTACGGGCTCGCAAATGCGAACGCGAGAAGCAACAGCACAGCCATGCGCAGAGAAAGCAAAAGCAGATAACGCAGGCGGCGCTGCCGAGTAGAAGTTTGCGTGCGCCGCTCGAAAAACATCAGCGAGCTAAAGGGATGCGGAGTAGTCGTATGGCGGCGCAGCAGGTGCAGATACATCGGAACGGCCACCGCGAGCGCGCCGACGAGAAACCATGGGGAAAGAAATCCCATCAGTTCCTCCCCTGCCGAATCGTGAGGTATTCGCGCAGTGCACCGTCGAGCGGCTGATCCGTTACCAGTAAATGGTAATCCATTCCCACGGCGCGGGCGCCGTCACGCAGCGCTTCTATATGGGCATCGATTTTGTTTCTGTACTCGTTGCGCGCGTACTCAGGTGTGACCTCCAGACGCTCGCTGGTTTCAAGGTCGACCAAAATGGCGGACTCGCTCAGCTCGGGCCGAATTTCCTTCGGATCGAGCACGTGAAACAGCACAACCTCGTTTCCGTGGAAGCGCAACGGTTCAATGGTGCGAATGATTCTCTCAGGAGATTCATAAAAATCCGAGATGATCAAAACTATTCCTCGGCGCCGGAGAAACTCCTGGAAGTGATGCAGAGGTTTGCCAAAATCGGTGCGAGCGCGGGGTTCGGCGAGCTCGAGCCCGCTTAACAGCCGATGGAGTTGTCCCTGCCGCGTGGAAGGCCGGATGTAATTGCGAACTTCATCGTCGAATACGATCAGGCCCGCGGCGTCACGCTGATTGTGAATGGCGAGATAGAACAGCGAAGCGGCGGTAAAGCGCGCATAGTCCATCTTGCTGACGCTGTGCGATCCGTAGTTCATGGAATTGCTCGCGTCGAGCAGCACCGTGAGCAGGCTGTTTGTCTCGCCGCGATAGCGCTTGACGTAGGCGCGCTCGGTGCGGGCAAAAACATTCCAGTCCACGTGCCGCAGGTCGTCGCCCGGAGAATAAGCGCGATACTCGGCGAATTCCTGGCTGAACCCGAAGTCGGGCGAGCGGTGCAAACCCGCGACGAATCCATCCACGACCGTCTTGGCGACCAGGTCGAGACCCGAAAGCGCGCCAAGTACCGACGGATCGAGAAAACGCTGCACGGTCAGGCTCCCTTAGGAGGCGGCATGTGCTCGAGTAATCGCCTCAAAATCTCGTCCGAGTCGACGCGGTCGGACTCCGCATGAAAATTCAGAAGGATGCGGTGACGCAGCACGGGAATTGCCAGCGCCGTGATGTCTTCGTACGCCACGTGATAGCGATGCCGCGAAAGCGCGCGCGCTTTCGCCGAAAGCACGATGAATTGCGCGGCTCGCACGCTAGCACCGTAGTTCACATATTTCTTGATGAAGTCCGGAGCTTCATTCTTATAACGCGTCGCCCGCACCAGTTGGACCACATATTGCGCGAGAGAATCGGCAATCGGCACCATGCGCACGAGCTGCTGGAACTCTAGAATCTCTTGGGCGTTCGTCACAGCCTGCACGCTGGGCTCCCGAATGGTCGTCGTCAGGTCCACGACTCGCAATTCATCTTCGGCGCTCAGGTAATCAAGAACCGTATTGAACAAAAAGCGATCGAGCTGCGCCTCGGGCAGCGGGTATGTGCCTTCGAGCTCGATTGGATTCTGCGTGGCGAGCACGAAAAACGGCGCCGGCAATTTATGGTGATTGCCGCGAACCGTGCAGGACATCTCTTGCATGGCCTCGAGCAACGCAGACTGCGTTTTCGGGGGCGTGCGATTGATCTCATCGGCCAGCAACACGTTTCCGAAGATCGGACCCTGCACAAACGTCCACTGTCGCCGGCCGGTCGTGGCATCTTCCTCGATGATGTCGGTGCCCGTAATATCGGACGGCATCAGGTCCGGCGTGAACTGAATGCGCCGAAATACCAGCCCGAGCGTCTGCGAAATCGTGCGGACCATCAGCGTCTTGGCCGTTCCCGGCAATCCCGTGATCAGGCAGTGCCCTCCCACGAATAGCGCGGTGAGAATCTGGTCGAGCGCTTCCTCCTGCCCGACGATGACTTGCCGGACCTGAGCGATGATGCCGTCGCGCACGGACTGAAATCTCTCCACGCGTTTTTTGAGTTCCGCGGAATCCAATTTCACTTCAGCAGGGGTGGCCATCCGTTATTTCCTCGTGTCGTCCTGGAGTTGCAAAAGTAATTGCTGAGCGGGCCTGTAATCGGGAGCCGCCTCGAGCGCCAGCAAAACGTTTTCTTCCGCTTTGTCACGCTGGCCCGCGGCAAAGTACGCCCGGGCAAGCTGGAATTCCGCCGAGGCTTTGTCTTGCGGATGCGAAGCTACCACCGCGCCATATTCTCGGATCGCGCCGGTGAAATTGTTCTGCGCGAACCACAGATCGCCGAGATGGCGATGCAGATCCTCGTCATTCACGGGATCGATCGCGTTGATCCGGTCGAGCGTCGCAGCCGCTTCCTTCGCATCGCCGAGTTCCTCTTCGAGCGAAGCCAGCTCCTTCAGTGTTTCCGGACTGCGGCCGCCAAGTCTTTCGTAATCCGTAAGCACGGCGACGGCGCCCTGTTTGTTGCCTTTCGCTAAGAAAGCCTCGGCGAGGAATGCGTACGCATTCGCGTCGAAAACGTAATCAGGATACATCCCGCGAACCTCTTCGCCTTTCTTGAGCACATCGTCATATTGCTTGTTTCTGTCGAGCGCGACCAGCTCCTTCAGCCCGGCGCGCCACTGGTCGAAATGCGCCACCGTCTTGCCCACGTCCTTGTCGAGCCATGCGAGAAACTGCCGGTCGAACTCTTCCGGCGTCATTCCAAGATTTTCCTGAATCGCTTCCGGCGTTGTCTTGAGCTGCGCGAATGAGTGCACGATGTCGAGAAGCTTGTCGTCCCCCCACCTGCTTTGGATGTAATCGCATATTCGCCCGGCTTCATAGTAGGAAACAATCACTTGCGCGGGATATTCGGGACGGACAAATCCGCGATCGAGTTCCGAAACAGGCAGCAACTTCTTATCGCGAATCGCCACGACAATGTCGGGAGTCATGCGATCTCCCCACTCCGGCGACGCTTCAGTTTCCTCGTGAACAGCAAGGCCCTCGGTGAACCAGCGCGGCACACGATGGTTCGTCGCCGTGAGAATGAAAACGTGGCTCATCTCGTGGCGTAGCGTGCTGGCCCAGTTAAAATCACCGGGCTTACGGGCCGACGGGCTGTCCATCGCTACAACTTCTCCGAAAGTAACTCCCAGCGCGCCGAGACCGGGCATGCCCAGCGTCCGCACGGCGAAATCTTCGTGGTCCGGATAGACTTCCACCTGGACGGGACCGGGCAACTTCATCTTGTATTTCTTCTCATAGTCCGCAATGGAACGTTTCATCTCTGCTTCAACATACGGATACAAAAGGTCGGCTTCCTTTTTTTGTAACTTGAGGATCGTGTCGTGATCCTTGAACGTGACGAAATTCTTGTAGCTATCGAGCAGGCGCAGACTGTTGACCGTTGCTTCATTCCGGTAGCCGTTGTCGTAGCACATCTCCAACTGCTTGCGCGGCTCGTTCTCCTGACCCGATCGCATCAGGTTGATGCCCAGCTCCGAGCGCGCCGGCCACAGCTTCGGATCGGCATCGATGGCCTTGCGATAATAGCCGACGCCGTCCTCGTACCGCCGGTTCAGTATCAAATGACGCGCGACGAGCGCGTATCCCTGTCCGTACGCGGGGTTCACCGCGCGAATTTTGTCGAGCCACGCATCGGGCGAGCGGTCGGCCAGAATTTCGACGCTTGCGTGGATCGCCATCGCATCCAGCGCCTCCGGCGAAATTTTCAGCGCAGCGTCGGCTTCCGCGATCGCATACGTGGTGTCGGAATCCTCGAGCGCGAGATTCGCCATCAGCTCGTGCCCTTCGACGAGTCTTGGATCAAGCTCCAGCGCCTTGCCCGCCCACTCGATTGCCTGATTGTCAAAACCGTCCGCGCTGACGAGTGCGAGCCCAAGATAAGCCGGCGCGTTTTTGGGATCCAGCGCCAAAGCCTCCTTGAAAAGAGTTTCGGCGTCCGTGTTATTGAAACGTTCGTGCAGCAGGCGCCCCCAGCGAACGCGATCGTTCGCATTCTTATCCGACTGCGCCACCGCGATGCGAAATTCGTTGTTCGCTTCCGAGAACATTTCGAGACCCCAATACCCTTCCGCCCGCAGATAGGGATCGAGTTCGCGCGAAAGCGCTTCATAGCAAGTGCGCGCTTCGGCAGTGCGACCGTGCTTGCGCAGAGCGTGGCAGTCCTCAGGTGCCGCGGCGCGAGAAACAGCAGGGCAGAAGACAACAGCGCTGAAGATGATCGCGGCGACCAACGCCCAGGCACTTTTCGTCGCCGGCTTCGTACGGGTCACTTGTCCAACTCCTGCTGGACTCGAGCCAGCTCCACAAGCGCCGCCGTCAGTTGCTGCTTGTAATCCTCGTCGGACATTGCCGCCTTGCCGTACTTCAACGCATCGATTTTCTGCTCCAGTTCTTCTTTCTTTCCAAGCAACTCGCGCTTCGCAGGATCGGATGCAGCCTTCTGTGCGGCACCCATACGAACGAGCGTGAAACTCGAAAGCAACAGCCCTTCCCCACTTTCTGTCGCCGGTGCGCGGACAGGTTCGTTTTTCCCGGTGTCTTCAAAAACGGCGTGCTCGGTGGCGAGCCGTTTTTGCGAATCATAGAAGGCTGCGGCTTTATTTGCGGCGTACTGAAACGCCTCAAGCGCGGTGATCGCGTCGTTCTTGTCCACGTCCGCGGTTGGGTCTCGCAGCGCCTCGACCCAGTAGCGCGCAAAAATGGTCGCATTCTTTTCGGTGCCGCTCTTCGTGGCTNNGCTCGCGCTTGTTGTGTTGACGATCAACTGCCGCCTGGACGGAATGCGATCACACAACGCCGCCAATTCCACTCCCGAAATATCGGGGCCAACCAGATTGAATTTGTATTCAACCCCGTCGAACGAGCCATGGCCGATGAGAATCAAAACGAAGTCGTCTTCGGGTTTGGCCTGTCCCGCGATCTGCGACAGAATTTCGCCCAGTCGCGCGTGTGTCGCCTCGCTTCCTGCAAGCGTGTAAACGTGCACGTTACCACCGGAATTCTTGAATGTTTTATCGAGGTCGGAAGCTATCGAAGCGAAACGCTGCTCGTAATCGGGCTCGCNNAATCACAAGGAAAATAACGGGCATATTCCACAGCTCTTTGGTCTCGCGAACCGTGATCCCCGCCTCCGAATACGGAATTTCGCTGCTCAACTTCGACAGCTCGTCGGGACGCCAATAGCGCCCGCCGGTTTGCGACGCAAGCCTTTCCAGCAGCTCGCGATTTTGTCCGGTGCGAAAATTCTCGGCCACGCCATCGGTTCTTTGAAAAGTTACCACATCGCGCCCGATCTGTTCTTCGCCGCGAGCTGCTATTACCTCGGCCACATAAGAACCGGGCTTCTCGGCGGTCCAGTCGGCCTGAAACACGCCTGGCGTGTCCGGAACCGGATTCATCTCGACCGTCGCTGAGATGCCGCTTGGACCGATAACGTGAGCTTGCACCCGCGCATCCGCGGCGGGCACGTACTCCTTGTCGCGAACGTCCGCGGAAAGGCGGATGTGGCCATCATCAAACAGCAGTTGATTCGGCACCGACGCGACGATCCGGTCAGGGGTGTCGGAGACGAGCCAGCGCAGAAGTTGCTGCCAGAACATATCGTGCGTCGTGTCACCCAAGGGCTGGCTCATCTGCCAGCGCCACGTTCCAGAAGTCGCCAAAACCGCAGTTCGGCCGCGCCCGTAATTTTCGGTAATCAGCAACGGCAGCTCGCGCCCCCCGCCTTTCATTTGCACCAGCACGGTAGCACCAGGTTTGGGAGCCCCGGCCTCCTGATGGTCCATCAAATATGGCAGCTTTTTCCACCGCTCCGCATTCCGCGCTGGATCATCCACCAGCCGGCAGATGATGCTGTCCGCACCCGCAGGAGTTAGTTCCACAGTCGCCGGAACGCGATGAAAAGTATCCTTTCTGCTGGGAAGCACCGTGGGAAGCAGATCGGCGAGGCTCGATCCGCCCCAGATTCCATCGGCGAGCGAAGAGCGTCCGCCGAGCCACAGCACTCCTCCGCCGCGACGGTCGACAAACTCTCGAATCAAATCCTGCTGCGTCGGAGTGAAGTAGCCCGCTTCGACCGATCCGATGACAATCGCCTGATATCCAAAAAGATCTTCGGCGCGGGTGGGGAAACCGTCCGCCAGCTCTTTGGGATCGCCAATCCCCTGGCGATATATTTTGTTCTCCGTGGTGCGGAGCATCGAGGCGAGCTGCACGACCCTGTCGTCGTCTTCCGCGCGCCGGATGAACTTGTATTCCCAGCGCGGCTCCCCCTCCACGTAGAGTATCCGGCGTTTATTGGAATCGACGTTGATTAGGCGGGTTATCGAATTGTTCGCGCGGTTTTCTTCTCCGGGCAGCGCGTCGATCGACACCTGGAGAGCCTTTGCTCCCGCCGCGCCGGCGTTCAACATCAAAGTTTCCGTCTGCGTTCTTCCGTCTGCGGCAAAAGTAATCTCGCGACTCGCCAGAATTGTTTCGCCATCGCGGATTGCCAGCGTGGATTTTCGCCCGGCGTATCCGGATTGGTGAAACCTGATCGTCGCAGCCACGCGCGAATCCGCAAGAGCGCGCGAGGTCAGCATGGCATCGTCGATCTCAATGTCGTTCGGCATCCGCTCGGAGCCAAACCCGACGGTGTGCACGGGAATGCGGCGGTTTCGCAGAGCGGAAATGGTGTCAAGGTCGATGCCGCCCGAATTGTCGGATCCGTCGCTCAACAGCACGACCGCGCCGATGGGCAAGTCGGAAGTTTCCGCAGTCAGTTGCCGGAGGCTGTCGCCGATGCGCGTGGAAGCCGCAGGGGCATCGCCCATTCCCTTCAGATCAGGAACCTCAGTCAGATGACTATCGAGACGATATACTAGCGTCTGGAAATTCTTCTGAAGCGCGGCGAGCACGCCACTCTGCAGCGTCTTCACAGCTTGCCCCTCTCGTGTTACTCCGCCTTCGGAGATACCCATGCTGCGAGAATCGTCCAGCAGGATCGCAATAATGTTTTGCTGGGGCTTGAGCTCAGCGACCAGCATGGCTGGCCTCCACAGCAGAAACAGCAGAAACGCAGCCATCAGTGTTTCCAGCAGCCAAATAACGCCCCCGCGCCAACTCTTCAGGCCCGATGCGGTTCCGGCGAGACGAAAGCGGATAAGCCATGCCAGAACAGCGGAGGCGACAACTATGAGGCAGCACAAGATCCACTTCGGCCAGGCGCCGAGCAGAACAAACTCGCCCCTGGAAAACACCGCGATCGGATATTTGAAAAGATATTGAAACATCAGCAGGACAACCGCGCGTCCGATCGCGGCCCCGAATCTATTTGTTAGTGCGTCATCCCGTACATGATGTAGTTAAGCCCCACCCGAAATGCCATCGACGCGAAATTTTCCGGATACTCCGCCGTGTCCGCCCATTCCCAAGCGTCGCCCAGATGCATGTTGTGGCAGATTGCCACCATCACGCGGCCTTTATCGTCACGGATGGCGCGCCACTTCGGCACGTATCCGTCTTTTTCATATGTTCTGCCGGTCGTCACATATTGTTCGCCGGGCACTTGAAACCGCGTTCCCAGGTCATAGAGGACATGAAAAATCTCGTCATTGTTGTCCAAATCTTCCACGGGGCGATCGGGCAGAACCATGCGCATTCCGTCCATGAAGCTCTGCCAGTCGGCTGTGCCGTGGAAGTCGTCAACCATCAGAAATCCGCCCTTTAGCAAATAGTCGCGTAGGCGCTTGGCCTCCGCATCCGTGAATGTCCAGCTCTCTACTTGGACGGCGTAAACCCACGGATAGTTAAATATTTCATCGCTATCCAGGTCGACCACCTGCTCCGTCGAACGCGCTTGAATCCGCGTGAGGCGCCGAAGCGCCATCAGAAATTGCCGGTCAGCCTTCGGATAATCCCGGGACCAATTGCCGCCGCGCCCATAACCGTAACCATACCCGTACGAATAGCCGAGGCCGCCAGCCGTGCTGGCCCGCGGGGTGTAGCGCAGCCGCGACCAGTAAAACTCCGCCTTCTCATTGGGGTTGCCAGAAGAAAACCCCGAATCCGGCCCTCCAAACAATTGGGCTCCGTTCAATCGCAGGCTTATCAGAACGATGCTCAGGCATGCAAGAAGGATGGCTACGGAAACGCGGGGTGAGAACTTCATACGATTTCTCGATCCGCCACGAGAGTAGCAGATACCCTCTGGGCCTCCAATAAAATCTCCGCCTGCGGAGAGGCCGCTCTCGAACGCGGGACCTGAGCGTTAGATTCCCGTCTTGTCCTACAGGTTTCGCCCGTGAGACGATCTCGTTTTATCGAAGAGCGTGAAAGATTCGTGAATCGACGGGAACTCATGAAGCTCGGAGCAAGCGCCATCTTGCAAGCGAGCGCTGCGAGATTTCTTCGGGCCGACATTCAAGATCAGATGCAAATGAGCCCCGCGGCGGCGCCCGAAACCACCAAGGCTGATTTCACGCTGCGCATCGCGCCGATAACCGTCGAACTGGCTCCCAATCACATCATCAGCACCATCGGATACAACGGCACGTCCCCAGGGCCGCTTTTCCGCATGCGCGAAGGCAAGCCGGTCACAGTCGACGTGATCAATGAGACCGATGTTCCCGAACTCGTGCACTGGCACGGCCTGTTCATTCCCTCCGAAGTGGACGGCGCGGACGAGGAGGGCACACCAACGGTGCCGCCGCACGGCCGCCGCCGGTATCAGTTTGTGCCTCGTCCAGCCGGAACGCGCTGGTATCACACTCATGCCATGGCCGGCGCCGATTTGCACCGTAGCACGTACACCGGCCAGTTCGGATTTCTCCTGATCGATTCGGGAACCGATCAGGGACACTACGATCAGGAAATTTTTCTCGCGCTGCGCGATTGGGAGCCCTTCTTCAGCAACATGGAGGAAAACGAAACCGCGGAAGCAGGCGGCATTGGCCCTCAGCCCGAAAAACCAAAAACACTCGACACGCGCCCGAATGGCCTGGAAGTCAGCGCCCAGCTCTTTTCGATCAATGACAAAGTCCTCGGCGCGGGAGAGCCGATTCGCGTGAAGGCGGGCGACCGCGTGCTCGTGCACGTGCTCAATGCCAGCGCGATTGAAAACAGAACCATCGCGTTACCCGGCCATCAGTTTCACGTTCTGGCGCTCGACGGCAACCCGGTTCCCTCGCCGCAGCCGTCGNNTCGAGATGAACCAGCCCGGCGTTTGGATTCTTGGCGCAACCGACGACAACATACGCAACGGCGGACTCGGCGTCGTTGTGGAATACGCGAACCAGCACCGTGAACCGCAGTGGGTGAAACCAGCGAAGCCCGTCTGGGATTACACGATCTTCGGACGCGCGCCGC